>NZ_JBAKHE010000014.1:0-103081 GCF_049065885.1 Brucella sp. IR068
TTAAGGAGCACCAGATCAGGAGAAGCCATCAGTCGTGCACGGATATTGGCAAAGTCTGCCGGATCATCGACATAGCGGTGGATGACCCTTGCGATATCCTTCTCGTCAAAGGTGGAGCGCTCATTGCCAAGCTGTCTGAGGAGAGGCTCCGGATCGGCAAGCAGTCGGGCGGTCATTTTGCGCCGGCGCGCCAGATCGGCAGGTGCAAAATACATCTCGACACCCTTGCGCATCATCGCCGACTTTCCGGGTCCCAGATGCCTCTGGGCAATGCCGTCAAGTCCCTGTTCGGCATGGGAACGACCGTCAAGGCGGATATCACGGCCAGCAAGCGCCAGATACCGGCTGGCTGTTTGCGCCCAGGCGATCTTCCACGCCTTCATTGTCTCCCTGTTGCCGGCCCAGACTGTGTAGACGATCCTGCCCTTCGGCTGGTCCCCTGCTGCCACACGCAGTGGCTTTCCGTCATCGCCGGGGACAGGCATGACCTTGAGACCGAAGCCTTGCGCTGTCAGGGGTCTGAGCGTTGTCAGAACATGTACATGCGGATTACCGTCCCTGTCGTGATAGACCCAGTCAGCAATCATGCCCCTTGAGGTCAGGTTGTCTCTCACGAACTCACGGACCAGGGAGATGTTTTCCCTAAGCGTCAGTTCCTCCGGCAGTGCTATAATCAGTTCGCGGGCAAACTGCGCGTTCACACGCGTCTCGAATGCGTCAACCGCATTCCACAGTGTCTCGCTTGCGTCAGCGGCAGTCTTCCCCTCGATAGCAGTCTGCAGCCACGCTGGAACCGCCTCCGGTAGAGCCAGTTCCTCGTGCCTCAGTTCGTCGTCGCCATCCTTGAAGCTGAAAGACACCCCCCTTTGTTCGTCCACCATCCGGGTGCGGTGCCGATAGGCGGCAGCAGAAATAATGTTGCGACCCGCGCCCCTGCTGATCATCTGCGCTCGCACGAACATTATCGCCACGTCTTTTCTCCTGACCGGCAGTCAATACGTGTGAAAGCCCAGGATTACCCGGGCAGCTGACTCGCCACTTTTCCGTCCCCTTCGCGAGCTGCACCGTTGCACTTGGGGGATTGAAATTGAAAACATGTTTAACTATCTTTTTTCAGTCAGTCAAACTCACAATGCCTACGGTTCGAACAGAAAGGTTCACAAGATGCACATTGATTTTCCGCACAGAATATTAGACGCGACATTGAAGAATGCCGCAGGAACATAAAAAACTATAAACACTAAAATTAGCTCACCGTATGAAACGGCTGCACGACTGCTGGCCGGGCGAACCCCTTGTCCAGACGGAAAGGATGTTTGAACGAACGACGCGTCTTCTCGCAAGACCCACTCAGGTCTGAAGTGCCAGAAGAAAATCCAGGTTCAAACCAGGGAGATCGCATTTGATGATTAGAGCAATACCGCTCCCGGGTCTGCTTTTCGCTCTTGTGCCAGTCGTTCTTTCTGGCTTTACTTTTTATGTCGCGCATTGGTTTTGGACCGAACTGGCCGCAGGCTTGTCAGGAAAGCTCCAGTACTGGTTTATGCGTGCTGCGCCTGTACCAGTGCTTCTATCGGGGCCGCTTGGGGCACTGCTGACGGTTTGCTTGCTACCGCTGCACCGGCGCCGACCGGTCGCCATGGTCAGCCTGTTTTGCTTTCTGCTTATTGTGGGTTTTTACACGCTGCGCGAGATCACCCGCATCTCCCCTTTCGTAGAAAGCGGAGTCCTGCAATGGGATCAGGCTCTATCATTCCTCGATATGGTGACCCTGGTTAGCGTCGCAATTGGATTTGTTGTTTTAGTGGTATCCGTGCGCATCTCTAGCGTTGTGCCCCAAACGGTGAAGCGTGCTCGTCGCGGAATCTTTGGAGATGCAGACTGGTTACCGATGTCGGCGGCGGCACAGCTCTTTCCTGCGGACGGCGAAATCGTTGTTGGCGAGCGCTATCGTGTCGACAAGGAACTCATCCATGAACTGCCTTTCGATCCGGTCAATCCGTCTACCTGGGGGCGCGGTGGAAAAGCTCCACTCCTGACTTATAATCAGAATTTCGATTCAACCCATATGCTGTTTTTTGCGGGATCAGGTGGGTTTAAAACGACCAGTAATGTCGTGCCCACAGCCCTTGTCTATAGTGGTCCGATCGTTTGCCTGGACCCGTCATCCGAGGTTGCATCGATGGTAATCGAGCATCGCCGCAAAAGGCTCGGGCGAGACGTCGTGGTGCTCGACCCCGCCAACCCGGTTAACGGTTTTAATGTACTTGACGGGATCGAAACGTCGATCAAAAAAGAAGAAGACATCGTCAGCATCGCACATATGCTGCTGTCGGAAAGCGCTTGCCCTGAAAGTTCAACGGGGTCTTTTTTCCAGAGCCAAGCACACAATTTGCTAACAGGACTGTTGGCGCATGTAATGCTATCGCCAGAATTTTCCGGGCGGCGAAATCTGCACAGCCTGCGTCAAATTCTTTCCGAACCGGAAACGTCGGTTCTTGCCATGCTGCGTGAGGTTCAGGAAAATTCCGTCTCGACATTTATTCGCGAGACGCTTGGCGTTTTCGTCAACATGACAGAGCAAACATTTTCAGGCGTTTACTCTACGGCATCGAAGGACACCCAGTGGCTATCCCTGGCAAATTACGCATCCCTTGTCTGCGGAGACAGCTTTAAACCAGCGCAAATAGCCCAGGGCGAAAAAGACGTATTTCTCAATATCCCTGCATCAATCCTTCGCTCCTACCCGGCAATCGGGCGAGTAATCATCGGCTCGTTAATCAATGCAATGATGGAGGCGGATGGCGCATTCCGGCGACGGGTTTTGTTCATGCTCGATGAGGTCGATCTGCTTGGCTATATGCGCATACTAGAAGAGGCACGTGATCGCGGGCGCAAATACGGAATCAGCTTGATGCTGATGTACCAGTCCGTTGGCCAACTGGAACGCCATTTTGGCAAAGATGGTGCAGTTTCATGGATCGATGGATGCGCATTCGCAAGCTACGCTGCGATCAAGGCGCTCGATACCGCGCGTAATGTGTCGGCGCAATGCGGGGAGATGACGGTAGAAGTGAAGAACAGTTCACGCAACAAAGGATGGGATAAGAGCCATCTTTCCCGAAAATCTGAAAGCATCAATTTCCAGCGTCGACCGCTTATAATGCCGCATGAGGTTACCCAGTCTATGCGCAAGGATGAACAGATCATTATAGTACAGGGGCACCGCCCCATCCGCTGCGGTCGCGCCATTTATTTTCGACGCAAGGAAATGGACACAGCCGCCGCAGTCAACCGGTTCGTTAAGTCCGGAAAATGATAAATCAAAAAAGTATTCGCGAAGCTGCCGTTAGCCCCCGCTTTTTACCGTCTAGGTAAAAGGCGCTTTCGCTGCAAAGCAGTGCGTCAAAGCCTTTCCGATAGAACAAGGGGACGTCGGGTTTGTGAATTCAAGACCGGTTGATTTGAAGGGATGGGGCCCCGTCTCCGGCAGAAAAGAGGAAGGGGCACGAACCCGGGTGGAATTCGCGTCTAACATTGCGGAGGTTTCACGCTTCAACACAAGGATGTATCTGACTTCAGCCAGACCTGAAACCGCCACCGCACACTTTCGAGCATCAAACCCGGCGAGCCTGATGATCAAGGTGGTTCGGTCCACCCACTCGCCGCTGCTGTCGACTTTATCGAGCGAACTGCAGAACCGATTTTCAATCGGCGAAGGTGAAGCCCTTCCCGCGAATTGCATGCAAAGGGAGCACGATCCCGGCTTTTCTGGCCCGCCGTCTCAGGCGACTCACAATGGTATCCAGGTGAGCATAGTTGAACTCATAAATATCTTCTCCGAGCGCAACGACCAGATCATGCCGCTCAACTATTGCGCCGCGCTCAACCAACAAACGGCTCAAAATCCGTTGTTCGGATGTCGTGAGCCGCAGACGATGCCCCCGGCCATCGGTAATGACCCAGCCGCTTTCCACCAGTGCCCATTCAGGAGACGGACACGGCGAAACAGTTATGGGCTTCTCCAGACGATTAAAGACCGCCGTCACAGTAGCAGCGAGTTCCCGAACATCCACTGGTTTGACGAGATAGGCATCGGCGCCAGATTCGAGACCATTAATACGATCATCAATAGAACCGCGAGCTGTCACCATAATAATGCCGACTGATTGCGATGTTCTCAAATGCGCGGCCGCGGATAGCCCGTTTTCCCCCTTCAGTCCGACGTCGAGAATAACAATGTCTGACGGCTTGGCTGCATATGCTCGGTACAGAGCTGCAGCGGATTCGAACCCATGAGTGTTCAAGCCCAGACTGGCTAAACCAAAGACCATTTCCTCGCGGAAGTCGTCGTCATCATCGACCACATATACGAGAGGGATACTGGCGGCATCATCTTTTCCACGTCTCTCGTCGAAATTGGGGCGATTTCGTAAGATATCTGACATTGTCAATCTCAAGTATTCACGACGTTACCGGTATCGGCAACTTTTTGGCATACAGGTCCGCGGGGGCAAGCAGAAGAGCGGCTAAATCTTGCTCACTGAACGCGAACTCTTGCCAATCCGCTCCTCGTATAGCAATGACGTCTTTGGTGCATTATCCAGATGTCTCACTTTTATTGCCCAGCGGTCTCATCCGGCATGCTCTTTCAACGCCACTCCCGAATCTCAACAAGTGTGCGCGAAGTTCCGGAACAAGCGGCTCAGACAACCGCTCGCGCCGCGCTTCACCGGGCATCAAGCCGAAACGTTCACGGAAACTACGCGAGAAATGGCTAGCGCTCGAAAATCCGTGTTCAAATGCGATTTTGGCAATCGATCGCGGAATCATGTCTGTTTGCGTGATCTCAAGAAAAGCTGCGTCGAGTCGGCGGTCTCTGATCACGCCCGCAATGCCACCGTCTTCCGCAAACGCACGATAGAGATGCGCGCGCGAGACATTAAAACGACGAATAATCAAGTCCAGGCTAAGTTCCGGATTATTGAGATTCCGATCGACATAATCCAGAACCCGCTGACGTAAGGCAATGCTTAAGGGGCGAAGTTCTTCAATCCCTGTTGCGCGCAAACCTTGCAAGGCGGCGGCCAGAATCGTAACCAACGATTCCTGCACTGCGACAATTTCGTCATTCGATAGATGTTCGCTCAGGCCATTCAACCCCTCGAGGTAAGCAGTGATCAACTGCGTCATCGGAAGATGTGCTTGCAGTACTACACCATGCAGATTTGCATGCCCCGTCGCCTTCGCCAGAATTCCGCGCGGTATAAGAGTAGACAGAGTGCCGCCCGCGGTCACGTCGCTCTGAAGAACTTGTGTTAGATCAAGGATACAGATATCTCCCGATCGTGCCGTCAGGCTGTTGTTCGCGGCGTCGCCCAGGATTTCCCCTCCCTTTACAACCGCAACGAGGAATTGATCCAGACCACTCCATGCTATTATACGTCGGTCGCGATTATATCGCTGAGAGTTAAATGTAACGGAAGCCAGAGTAAACCCGGCTATCTCGCGAGATCTTATGGCACCCTCCAGTCGACCACTTTTGCTTCCAGGAATCGGTGTCGTTTCATAAAAGGGTCGGGAAGCCTCCCGCCAGAAATCATTCCTCAGGCGTTCCTCGACGAAATCAGTTGAAATAATAACGTCCTGACCGGATTTAGCCTCACAGCCATTTTTCTTCACCGACATTTGCCGCCCTGTCCTTCGATCCAACTGCGAGTCGAGGTATTTACCTGCGAGAAGTTATAACACGCGTTTTGTTCTGCATAATGCCTCGTCCCCAAACTCAATCCTGGATCGCCTCACGCACAGGCTCATGCCGATTGAGCGAGTAGATAATTTTTTGTGCTATCTCCGCGGTTCAAAAGGCCCGAGCAAGAACCAATTCACCATCCTGTTCGTTTAATGGCGCTGGAGACGGTCAACGTCAGTTATATCAGTAATAGCTAACAGTGCTTGCATTAATATTAATTTTCATCATTTTACAAAACAGTCTATTGATAGGATATCAGTATATCAATTAGTGTGTTCTTCTAATGGAATGAAAAGCCGGGAGCCTGTTGCTCAGAAATTTCCCCGTATCCGGAGGTTGATGATGTCTAGATGGACAATAGCTGCAATGGTTTTGGCTGGTGGGACGTTCATACCGCCCGTCGTCTTCGAAGCTGGGGCACAAACGACAGTAGAGTGCCGATCCAGAGACTATAAATATGATGAATGCTATGCTGGCCCCCTGTCCAGGCCACAGCTCATTCATCAGACATCGAGTGCCTCTTGCATATTAAACCGCACATGGGGATACAACCCGAAAAGCCGCTATATATGGGTGGCTCAAGGGTGTTCGGGTGTGTTTGCGGATGTGGGTGGCTATCATCACGGTCGTGGCGACGGGTTTGATCCAGGAGCACGCCAGTACGATCACCGAGGCCATGATGTTGGCGGGGTAGTAGCGGGCGCGGTACTGGGAGCGATTGTTGAAGGAATGTTGACGGATCATCCGAAGAAGCACCATCACACGACGAGCAACCACCGTGATACGGACGACTATAATGGCTGTCACGGCATTGGATGTAATGTTGACCGACCGAATGACTCCGGTGAGATCGATACGACGCCCCAGTTCGACAGAAACGGGGAACCAAACTACGATACCCACGGCAACTACATCGGCTGCCATGGAGTTGGCTGCCTGGTCGATAGTCAAGATTAGTAAAAACCGTGCAGCCCGCCCTCCTTCAAATATTACAAGACCCACGACGAATGTTCATATTCGTGGATAGACTTCATGTCACTATCACTTCTTAATATTTCCAGAACCTGACACTCCGGCATGAAAAACATTCGAATGCGTTGAATCAATTTATACCTTTATCACGTTCCAATGGGAGAATTGAATGACAGGCCTGAAACCCAGACATTTACTGCTTGCGTTTTTACCCTTGGCGGTTGCCGGATGCGTTACCGCAGATGATGTATACCGGGACAACTGTACCTCCTTCGGTTTCAGGCCCGGCACTGATGCATTCGCAAACTGTATGATGGAACAGAGCGCACGCCACGATGAGGATGAACAACGCGCACAAGATCGCATTTATGCTCAAGAACAGCGCGACCGTGAGCGCAAAAGGGAGCGTCGCCGCCGCGAGGAACAACAGATCGATACCAGGCCTCAGTTCGATAAGGACGGCAATCCAAACTTTGATACACAAGGGAATTACGTTGGTTGCCATGGAGCCGGATGTGGGGTCGACAATCCCGATAATCCGGCTGATAGTAACAACTAAAAATCTGAACGGTATCAAAAATCTGAACGGTATCGCCGCTTATGTCTAAAAGCTGTTTGACCCGGGCAAAGGTCAAGATCGGGCCGCCGCTGCGTCAAATTCTATCGCCTTTGACATTGGGCGTATCCGTAGCATGGCTGGCTATAGTGGCGTGCCTTGGCTGGTGGATTTCCCACCTTGCAGTATCAGCTGAGACCAGGAGATTGGCTGCGAGCGCCGAGTATGAGGCACAGACAACGGCGCGCGTTGTTGATCGGCTGTTCACGGAGATGAACAGCGTCGCCAACATGGTTGCTAAGCAGAACCGGGTAATCGAACTTGCGTCTCGCTATCGGGTTGATCCCCCGGGCTTCTCGGAACTAACGCGTGAAGAGCGGGCAGCTATACTTACAAGTGACCCCCTCGTTCGTCTGGTCGGCGATTTCATGACCCGGCTATCGGACGACCTTCACTATGCCCGTATTTATATGAACAATTTGTCACACGATACCGTAACATCCAGTCAGTGGGCTGATCGCTTTAACATAGTGGGACAGATTTATACCGGCCGGGCATATCTAATTGATGCATTGCGCGATGGTAGCGGGCAACTGTTTGGTATCGCTCGCTTGAACCAGATGCCATCGTATTTTGTTACCAGTCGGATTGAGGGCACTGGCGACGAGGCGCTGGGGTCGGTTACGGTGCGGTTTGACGCACCGGTAATGGCACGCTATCTGACAGGTCAACACGTCGCATTGATCGTGAATCGCCAGGGACGAGTAACGACGGCATCTTCTGCGACATTCATGCTACGCAACGTTGCGGCGGTTTTGCCGCCCGAAACCCTGCAGCCTTCAAACAGCGACGAGAGTCCAGGAGAGGCGATGGCCGTGCAGCAAATTGCGGACGTGGAAGGGGGCGACCAGTGGTTGATCGACGGCCACTCCTATCTGATACGGCATCAGCCGCTGGGTAACGCGCAGTACCAGTTACTTACCTTGGCGCCGCTCGATTATTTGGGCGCTCTACAACGGCAATATCTTGTCGCCGCCGGGGGCGTTGCAGCCTTGGGCCTTGCGCTGATTGTACTTGCTGGTCGTTTGGTTGACCAACGTACCGAACGCCGTCAGCGAGCAGAGCAGGATCGCATTCTGGCCATCTCGCAGGCAGCCGAGCGCGAGTTGACCATCAAAGTACAGGAGAGAACGGCAGAACTAGCGGAGAGTAATGCGTCACTTGAAGCCGAGGTGGAGCGCCGCCGGCTGCTTGAGATAAAGCTCCAGCAGTCTCTCGACTCGGTTAACGATGCTCTTGCACAGCAACGGGACTTTGTAGCCGTGGTGTCCCACGAGTTCCGGGGCCCGCTGGCAGTGATTGCAGCTGCTGCTGACAACCTGCTCATTTCATTGGCTGATGGCACAGACAGCATAAAGTTACGCGTCAGCAAAATAAGCCGCACTGTTAAACGTATGGCATTGCTAATCGAAAACGTGCTGGCTGGCGACCGGATAGATGCGGGACAATCACAATCCGGGCAAGCGGATGTATTTGATCTCAACGAGATTATACACACGGCACGGATGGGATTTGATGAGGCTGCCGCTGATCGCATTACTTTCGTGAATGGTGGCAGAACGCCGGTTAAATGTGACCGCGCCCTTATAGAGATTGTTCTACACAACCTGATACAAAATGCGCTGAAGTACTCTTCTGAGAATTCTCCAGTAAATATCCAATTGTCGACTGATCACAATATGGCTCTTATTACGGTGACTGACCAAGGCAAAGGCATCACTCCAGATGAGCGTGAACTGATATTTATGAAATACTTTAGATCGCCTGGCCATACTACAACAGGGTTTGGCCTGGGACTTTACATATCACGCGAGATTGCCCGACAGAATGGGGGCGATATCACACTGATGGCCAGCGATACCACGGGATCAACTTTTTGCTTCTCGCTTCCCATTGAGGCAGAATTTGGGGCAAGTACCGTATCCAAAGCGGAATAACGACCGTTGTTGGACCGATCATCCGAACCTCATTTATCGGAATTGCCACGCCGCCGTTCCTGATGCACGTTCAAGACCCGGAATTGCCCGGCTCTGGAACCGGCCATGACGCAGATGCTCATATCAGAACAAGAAATGGCGCCGCAATGACAGGAAGTGACAGTTTGTGCCAGTTTCTGCAATTGCCTTATGAGTGCATGCTGTTAGACATACCGATTACAAGTATCACATGAACGATGGTGATTTTGCGTTGAGCGATACAAGTATTCTCTATCTTGTTCCAGATACGGGCGCGGCATTTTCGAAAATTTTGAGAACAGTATCCGGGTTTGGAAATGATTATTCAGATTTCCAGAAATCGACGGCCATCAACGCCGGATATTATTATATCGACGCAAATTGGCTGCGTCAGGGATGCAAGTTAGATGTGGAAGGGGACATCAATGAAACCAGGGCGAAAAAAAAGCAGAAATAATGATCAGCCTGAAGTGACTTGGCTTCGTGGAGGTCGTGTCGGCAAGTATAAGGGAGTTGCTGGTGGCATAGCGCCTTGTGAAGCGAGCTTTACGCTGTCCCTTACAGGTTTGTCAGCCGTTTCAGCTGCGGTGTTTGCATCGCTCTTTGTTTGGTCTTCACCATCACGGGCAGGTAGCTGTGTGGAAACCACGCCAGCTTCGGGAACCTGGACTTGTTCCGGTCCTGCTTCCGGCAGCGATACATCGGTCGCTATCTCATCCTCTCCGCATGTTACAGTTGTCACTCAGCAGGGCTTTGGTCTTTCGGCCGGCGCTGGCCCGGCTTTTGTTGTAAGTTCAAGTGGCGGCATAAGCATAACGGACCAAAATGCTTCTTCCATCACGTCTTCTGGTGACCGAGGTATTGATGTTTACAATGATGCTACTGGCGACGTATCTGTCACGTCGAATGGTAGCATAACCGGCACAGATGCTATTTATATCGCCAATGATGGCACGGGATCTACAATGGTCACAACGTCGGGGACAGTGACCGGAACAACCAACCATGCCATCTACGTTGGTAATAACGTTGACACAACAGATATAATCGTCAGCCAAACAGCCGGCACCATTTCTGGTGCGCGGGATGGCATTCATACATCTCAATATGGAACTGGTGCTACCGTAATCAGTGTCTCCGGGGACGTGAACGGTGTAGGTGATAATGGCATATGGGCGGCAAATCAGGCTACCGCGACAGACATCACCATTACCCAGGAAGCAGGTAGTACGATCACAGGCTATACGCACGGTATTCGCGCAGATAACCGCGGTACTGGAGCTACATCGATCACAACTGCTGGGATCATAAACCAGACCCAGACAACTGGCGCTTTAGTTTATGACACCTATGGTGTCTATGCCTACAATTATGCATCTTCGACGGATATTACCCTTACCCAGACCGCCGGAGCGATTTCCGGCAATTATTTTGGAATGTATGCCAATAATCAGGGTACGGGTTCAACGACGATCGTCAGTGCGGGAAATGTGACGGCAGCGGTATCTGGCGGTCTCTATGCTTTTAACGCCAGCACAGCGAAGGACATCGTTGTCAACCAGACATCCGGAACGGTCAACGGTGGTACTTATGGTGTTTTCGCAGACAACACGGGAACCGGATCAACGACAATTACATTGTCTGGTGACGTGATCGCTTCTGGTAACTACGGCGTCTATTCGCGAAATCGCAGCAGCGCAACCGATCTGACTGTAAAACAGACCGCAGGCTCTATTGCTGGCAACACCGCTATTCTCGCTCGGAATCAAGGTACGGGCGCGACGTTGGTCAGCGTTGTGGGTACAGTAACCGGCGGTGCGGGCGCGGGCATCCAAACGATAGCAGCAAACGGCTCGACCATCGATATTGCAGCTTCGGCAACAGTCAGGGCAACATCCGAGATCGCCATTCGGGATGGCGGTGCTGCTGGTAATTCGACCGCGTCGGATACGGTCGGGGGCAATGTCATTGTTAACAGCGCTGGCACTGTAACCGGCGATGCGATCCTTGGCCTCGGCAACGATACCTTCAATCTGGCTGGTGGAAGCTATAGCGGTAATATTTACGGCGATGACAGGGACGATCCCCAGAGCAATGACGGTATCGCCAACCATGAAGGCGATGATACGTTCAACTGGACGGGCGGCAAACTGACTGGTGGTTTCTACGGTCAGGATGGTTCCGATACCGCAACGGTGAGTGCATCGAGCTATGATGGTTCGCAGGTGCTTGACGGTGGCGATGACACTTCCGTCGCCGATGGCATGATCGATACGCTCACGCTCAAGGGTGTGACTGCGACCACGAATGGCGGCAAGATCACCAATTGGGAAGTCGTCAAGCTGGACGGTGCCAATCTGTCCATTGATGGCGGTGCATGGCATGTCGGTGAGCCAGATGAAGGAACGACCGGTGTGTTCCTGAACAACGGTTCTACCCTTGACGGCATGGCGTCGCTCGACTTCGACGGCAATATGACGATTGATTCAAGCTCGACTTTTGTTGGTACAGGCGACGGAGCCGGGGTTTACGCGTTCAGCGGCGATGTGACCAACGCCGGAACTATCACCACGGTCGATGATGCCGTGGGCGATGTTGTGATCATCGGTGGAAACTACAACGGCAATGGCGGACAGATGCTGTTCGATGTTGCGCTCGGTGATGACAACTCCAAGACGGATATGATCATCGTCAATGGCGATACATCGGGCACGACGAATGTTGGCGTCAACAATGTCGGTGGAACCGGCGCGCAGACTAATGAAGGTATCCGTATCATCGAAGTGAACGGAGCTTCCAATGGCTCGTTCTCGCTCATCGGCGATTACACGGTTGGCGGCAAGCAGGCGGTTGTTGCAGGCGCATACGCCTATCATCTTTACCAGGGCGGCACTTCAACACCCTCTGACGGAGACTGGTATCTGCGTTCACAGCTCAAGCCTACTGAACCTGAAACGCCGCTGTATCAAGCTGGTGTACCGAGCTATGAGGCGTATCCTCAGGCCTTGCTTGGTCTTAATGGCGTACCGACCCTACAGCAGCGTGTTGGCAACCGCTTTTGGGCCGGTAGTGGCAACAAAGTTGTTGCGCAGGGCGCTGATCCGGTCGGAACGCCTTATGCCGCTCCCGAAGAAGCTGGCGTTGCGATTGGAGGCAACGGAGTCTGGGGTCGTATCGAAGGCGCCCATAACAGCATCGAACCTCGTTTCTCGGCCTCGGCTACCGATTACGACCAGAATGTTTTCAAACTCCAGGCCGGTATTGATGGACTGCTGACTGAAACCGAAAACGGCAAGCTGATTGGTGGAGTGACGATCCATTACGCCCATGGCAAAACAGACATAAACTCCGTTTACGGCGATGGTGAAATCCGTACGGACGGTTACGGTTTTGGCGGCACACTGACGTGGTATGGCGAAAACGGCTTCTATCTCGACGGCCAGGGACAGGTGACGTGGTACACGAGCGATCTGAATTCCCTTCTTGCCAACACAAATCTGGCCGATGGCAATGACGGCTTCGGCTATACCTTCTCGCTGGAAGGTGGCAAGCGGATTGCCATTGACCCGGCATGGTCCCTCACCCCACAAGCACAGCTCGTCTATTCGAACGTGGATTTTGACGCATTTACCGATGTTTTCGGTTCTCGTGTCAGCATTGATCACGGCGAGAGCCTGCAGGGCCGTCTCGGGCTTACACTTGATCATGAAAACTCATGGCAGAATGACAAGGGCTTGCTTGACCGGACCCACGTCTACGCCATCGCCAATCTCTACTATGAGTTCCTTGAAGGAACGAAGGTCAGTGTTCAGGGAGTGAGCTTTGCAAGCCGCAATGATCGCGTTTGGGGCGGTCTGGGTATCGGCGGGACCTATAACTGGGATGATGACAAGTATTCGATCTATGGCGAGGGCCTTGTCAACACCAGCCTCAACAACTTCGGCGACAGCTATTCTGTCAAGGGAACAGTGGGCTTTCGCATGAAATGGTAAAATAGTCACCGAGGGCTGATGTTGACGCCCGAACGTATTCAACATCAGCAATCGTGACAGACCGCTGTCAGTCCGCCCTCATTTAACTGACAGCGGTCTCCCGATTTATTCAAGACGTAGCCGGAAAGAGCCTCCGGGTTACCTGTAGATAAAAAGTTGAAGGAGTCGCGTTAATGGTTGATCATTCCATCAAAGGTAAAACCGTTCTTATTGCTGGCGGCGCGAAGAATCTTGGCGGACTCATTGCGCGGGATCTCGCCGTACACGGCGCAGGGGCGATTGCGATTCACTACAACAGCGCGACGAGTAAGGCCGATGCCGACGATACGGTAGCCGCAGTGAAGGCATTGGGTGCCCAGGCAGTCGCCTTTCAGGCAAACCTTGTCACAGCCGGTGCAACCGAGAAGTTGTTTGCCGACACCATTGCAGCAGTTGGCAAGCCGGATATTGCTATTAATACCGTCGGCAAGGTATTGAAGAAGCCAATGGCCGAGATTTCGGAAGCCGAATACGACGAGATGTCTGCGGTGAACGCCAAAGCCGCTTTTTTCTTCATCAAGGAAGCCGGCAAACAAATAAAGGACAATGGCAAGATCTGCACGCTCGTCACCTCCCTGCTCGGCGCCTATACGCCATTCTACTCCAGCTATGCCGGCACAAAAGCTCCGGTGGAACACTTCACGCGCGCAGCTTCAAAGGAATTTGGAGAACGAGGTATTTCAGTAACCGCTATCGGACCTGGCCCGATGGATACGCCGTTTTTTTACCCAGCTGAAGGCGCCGACGCGGTTGCCTATCACAAAACAGCTGCAGCGTTGTCGAATTTCTCGAAAACAGGACTGACAGATATTGGGGACATAGTTCCCTGGGTACGACTTCTGGTCTCTGAAGGCTGGTGGATGACCGGTCAGACCATTCTGGTAAATGGCGGCTACACGACCAAGTAGTTTATTGCAACGGGAACTGGTACCGTCTGGACTGAAGGATGCACGACAACAAGAGGTTGGGACAGGACATGAAACGTTTAGCGACTGCGGGTTTCCTTATCCTCGCAATAATGCAGTCGTCGGTCGCATACGCCGACCTGAAAGCGGCAGACCGCAGACTGAATAATCTCTATAGCCAAGTAGTCAACTCTCTGCCTGCCTCAAATCAAATGCAGCTCAAGGAGAGCCAACGCAACTGGATCAAGTATCGCGATAGTGAGTGCCGATATCAGCAAGTAAACTATGCGATCATGGTTTCAGAAGCAGATTGCAAGGAATTTCTAACACGCCAAAGAGCTGATCACCTTAACCAACAATTAGGCTGGCTGAAAAAAATGGCCGACGAGGCTGACACCGAATCCTCGACAGAATGCAGACAGGAGATCGGTGCGAAGGCAGCAAACGTTCTTGTTAATCAATGCAAGGAGATCTCACCTGCAACGCACCCGCCGTGTAATGCAAGCAATTCGTGCGACATGATCAGGGATGAAATCAAGCGTGGTTGCGGCATGGTCGGTGACAAGAAGCCACCTTACTGCCAGTAGAAATGGCCTTTCAATCCGTCTGCGAGAGCTCTTCCGCTCGCCGGTGTTTTGGGAAAGCGGAGCCGGCAGATGAACTGATGAAGCGTAACAATGCATGGTTCTTGACCATACGTTCCTTTTTCGCTGCCAATACGACCTGACTGCATTCTAAGAAGGCCACATTAAATGATCAATTCCTCGTTGGAATGGTCCGTTCCGTTATTGATCCTTTTTTGCGGTACTGGTTTGATCGTTGCAGGCCGGTTTGGAGTTCAGACCACCCGTTGGGGTGTCGGACTTTGCCTGCTTGGAACCGGCTATGGCTTCATGCTTATCCGTACCGAAACATTCTCGGCGATTAAACCGCTGTGGGAAGACGCGCTGATCCTGACTGGCGTCCTCATTTGCTGTCGAGCACTTACAGAACGCTTCAAACCTGGTAACGTTCAAGCTCTGGATTGGCTCGTTGCAGGCTTATTCCTCTGCACAGCCGCCCTATCACTGATACTTTACCAAAGCGTACGGCTAGAGACTTTATCGATACTTGTAGGCACAGCATCGCTGATATTAATTTCTCTTTGGCGTGTAAAGTCGCTGAAGAAGACGGCTTCTGACAAGATATTTATAGCAGCATTCATTATCATTGCTTCTTCAATTATATTCCAATGTATATTCTACTTATCATCCAACGATATTGAGGGCCCGATTGGCTCGTGGAGCAACTCATTTCCAGGGGTCATGGTTCAGTATACAGGTCTTTTTGGCGGCGTCTTGACGACCTTTGCGATTGTCATCGCAGCTGGCGTGGATGCAATTCATCATTATCGTGAGTTGGCTCACACCGACCCTCTAACCCAGGTGCGTAACCGAAGAGGTATGCAGGCATTTATAAGTTCGGTTCACCTTGACCAAGGAGCGCGCGAACCAGTGACAATTGTCCTGGCAGACATTGATCACTTCAAGATGGTGAACGATCGATTTGGCCATCACGCCGGCGATATGATTATAGTTGATTTCGCCCAGCTGTTACAAAAATGGGCAGGGCGTGGAAGCTGCGTGGCCCGTTTGGGTGGTGAAGAATTTGCAATTTTGTTACCTGGAACCTCCATGCACATTGGAGTCACGCTAATTGAGGCATTGCGGCTGGAGTTCGCTTCACGAAAATGGCCTCATATATCTGCGCATCTCCATCTGACCGCAAGTTTTGGCTTAACAACGCTGGAACAAGGTGAACCGTTCAACTCTGCAATCGCGCGTGCAGATACGAATCTTTATAAAGCCAAGCAGCGGGGAAGAGACCGTCTTGTAGAGGATAAAGCAGCATAATTATTGGTGTCGGTCGCGTACTTCTGCTTCACCCGTTTTGTGACGGAAAAAACAATATGCTTCCGACGATAGCGGCGTGGCGCGACCTGATAGAAACTGTAATCAGCTCCTCCAGAGCTGATTACTATCGTCGTACCACCCTGAAATCCCGCGTATATGCCCAACGGCTCCCTGACGGTTGCCAGGGAGCTCTGGTTCAGACAATTTACTGGCATTACAGATGAACGCCCGGCGACTCGCTATTGGATAAACAACCCCACGCCCGGTGCGATCGGCAGACCGAGTTCCATCCAGAGGATAAGGAACAACAACCACGAGACAAGAAAACCGAGTGCGACGGGGATTGTCATCGACGCAAGCGTTCCGATACCCGCATCCTTTTGATACCTCTGCAAGAATGCGAGGCAGACCGCGAAATAGGGGCTCATCGGCGTCACGATATTGGTAGAGGAGTCAGCGATGCGGAAAGCTGCCTGAATGAGTGCCGGTTCGAAACCAACCAGCATCATCATCGGCACGAAAATAGGTGCCATCAAGGACCATTGCGCAGACCCCGACGTGATAAACAGGTTCATGACGGTAGCCAGTACGACAAACGATACCAGAAGCGGGATGCCGCCAAATCCGCTGGCATCGAGCATGTGAGAGCCGCCTACGGCGATCCACTCCCCCAGGTTTGTCCACTTGAACCAGGCAAGGAACTGCGAAATGGCAAAGAACAGAACCAATGTCGGTGCAAGCTCCTTCACTGCTTCTGCCATGAAGTTTATGCCATCTTGTGACGTTTTGATTTTACCGACAGTCCGGCCATAGATCCAGCCGAGGAAGAGGAAGAATATGGCAAAAATAGCCACTGCGCTTTCCAGGAATGGTGAAGGTACCAGTCCACCATTTTCATTGCGAAGCGGAGATCCGGCTGGCACTACGGCTGCGACTATAATGGCTATGAGTGCCAGGGTTGCCCAACCAACGCGCTTCAACCCTTTCAGCTCCAGTTCACTGACAGGATGAACATCGAGCACCACACTACCACGATAGGTACCAGCCACAGGTTCGACAATTCGCTCGATAATGAATGCGCCAACAATTGAAAGTATGATCGCTGAGGACGCAATGAAATAGTAGTTGTCGATAGGCGATACGTATGCGTTTGCATCGACAGTGTGTGCAGCACTTGTTGTAATACCTGAGAGTATAACGTCTGCTGGCGTGATCAGCAGGCTCGCATCATAGCCAGCTCCGACAGCTACATATCCTGTCACTGCACCCACCAGAGGATTCCGGCCCATTGCCTGGAAAATCATCGCTGAAAGCGGGATAAGGATAATATAGGCCGCATCAGACGCAACGTGGCTGCACATGCCAACCAGAAAAATAACGAATGTAGTCAGATAGCGGGGGGCTTTCATCACGCTGACCTGCATCAGTGCAGCAATAAGACCTGTCTTGTCCGCAACTCCGATGGCAAGCATAATAACGAGCACCACACCGAGTGGTGGAAACATCACAAAATTCTTGGCCACGGTGGTCAGAGCAAATACCAGTCCTTCGCCAGACACGAGGCTTTTGACGGTGACACTTGCGCCGGTTTTCGGATTTACTCCTGATACGCCGTAGATTGCCAGAACCCATGATAAAAGTGCGACGACAACACAAAGAGATGCGAAAAGGATGACGGGATGCGGCAGTTTATTGCCCGCCCGTTCGATCGCATTGAAAAAACGTTGCATATTAATTCTTCCCTTCCAGGCCCTGTACTGTCCGATCCGCACCTTGTAATGCGGTTCCTCCCGACGACTCAGGGTCGGCATCATGATGAATGGCTTCAAGCAGAGGGGTTAAACCGCGACCTGAAGCCGGCTTTTCAAGGATTTTTTTTGAGGCGCTGTTCGGCTATTGCGACGAACATGCCCGCTGCCACCGGCAATATTTCGTCGCGATAGTTATAATGCGGATGGTGGAGGTAGGCGCTATCTTCACCGTTACCGACAAAGAAGAAGCAACCGGGAATCTTTTCCAGATAGAATGCAAAATCTTCCGCACCCATCGTGGGCAATTGATGCATGAAACCGGCTTTTTCAGCGCCGAAGCTCTCGACAGCAACCTTTATTGTAAAGTCCGTTTCATCGTTGTCATTGACAACAGGCGGAATCCGCATTGTCTGTTCCAGTCTGACGCTTGCACCATAGGCCTCGCAAGTCTGCGCAACGACCCGGCGAAGTTCCCTGTCGATTGTCGCTGCAGCCTCAGGCGAGCCATCGCGCGTGTTGATCATCATTGTTGCCTGGCCTGGAATGACGTTGTGACTATTGCCGCCATGGAATTGGGTAACCGTAACGACACCTGAGTCCAGCGGTGACACGCGTCGAGCAATGACACTTTGCAACGATTGAATAACTCCTGCTCCGATAAATACCGGATCGATGGCCAGGTCGGGGCGGGAAGCATGACCACCCTTACCCGTTATGGTGACCTCATAAAGCGAACTTCCACCCATCGCAGGTCCGGCCTTGGCAAAGACCCGCCCTAATGGGTAACCGGGCCGGTTGTGATAACCATAAATGGTCTCGACCCGGTCCAGCGCGCCTTCTTCGATCATGCGTGCGGCCCCAAGGCCGCCTTCTTCTGCTGGCTGGAACAACAGCGTAATCCGACCAGAAAGATGCTCATGATGCCGCGCAAGTCTGTCCGCCGCCAACAACAGCGAAGCGGTATGTCCGTCGTGGCCGCACGCATGCATTTTGCCGGGTGTCTTCGAAGCGTAAGTCAAACCGGTTTCTTCCTGGATAGGCAATGCATCCATATCGGCACGAAAGCCGATTGAGGAACCGGGACGCCCTGTATCAAGGATGGCAAGAACGCCCGTTTCGGCGAGACCGGTTTTGACTTCATAGCCGCGCTGTTTCAGGAATTCAGCGACCAGATCGCTCGTTGCGTGTTCCTCATACTTGAGCTCGGGATTGCTGTGCAATTGTTGGCGAATTGCCGTTGCATCAGCAATGGCATCACTGGTGAAAACAGACATTAAAACCTCCCTGAAAGCAAAATCGGGGCGCTAAGTGCCGCCGATCCTCAGTTCAGGCTTGATATCAAGCCGACAGGCATGCCACAATTTCATAAATTAGTTCATATCGTTGCTTTTTCGGCAAAGCAGAAAGTCCGTTATGCAGCACATCGCCTTGCGCTATTTTCTGGAAGTAGCCCGAACAGGCTCGATTACCGAGGCCTCCGCACAGATGAACGTCTCGGGTTCAGCGATCAGCCGCCAGATATCGCGACTGGAAACCGAGCTCGCTGTGGAACTATTCGAACGCCGACCGCGCGGGATGGTTTTGAGCCCGGCAGGCGAACTGCTGGTCAAACATGTCAGGCGTATCGCATTGGACACCGAACGCGCTTTGGCTGACGTGCGGGAAATGCGCGGTCCGCAGCGCGGGCTAGTGCGTGTCGCAACTTACGAGGGCTTCGCGGTCGATCGCCTGGCGCGTATCATTGCTGATTTTCGTGCGCAGTTTCCGGGAGTTCTTTTTCATGTGTGGGTGGGAAACTCGTCAGAAATTTGCGAACGCGTCAATGAAGGCAACGCTGATATCGGCATCACCTACAGTTATTCCGCACCTGCCGGGGTGAAAATCGAGCGTATCGCCAGAAGGCCAATGTACGCCCTGATTCCACGCTCCCATCCGCTGGCCCGGCGGAAACAGGTTACACTTGCAGATCTGTCAACAGAACCAATGGCCATGCCTGACAAGGGCCGAACCCAGCGTCAGCTCATCGACACCGCTCTGGCTACCAAGGGACTGGCAATGGATCCCGTTTTCTCCACCAACTCGATGGCAACACTGAAGGTATTTGCCTTCGCCGCGGAAACGATTATGTTTTCCAGCTCAGCCGGCAGTAAGGACAATACCCTTCCGGAAAACATCGTTGCCATTCCTGTAGTTGACGAGACCATGAAAGCCAGTGTGCTGCAAATCGTAACCATGCAGGGACGAAACCTTCCGCGAAGCATTGCCGCATTTCTGGACTTCCTTGGTCAATCGGTGATTGAGCGCTGATCGTGGCTGGAGCAAGAAGGACGACACCCTTAGTTTCAGGCTTAGCTTTCCAACTCGTCGCGAAAGTAAATCTCCGTAGCCCTGAAAGAACCGTCAATTCGCCTGCATTGAACCACGATATCAATTGCAATCTTAAGTGACGAAAGCACTTCGACGCGCTCAAGAGCACGTCCCGCCTCCGATTCTTTGACGAGGGTGGCGAGTTGCTCGAATGCGAGTTGTGTCGATCCGGCATGAACGGTGGTGATCGAGCCGGGATGTCCCGAGTTCACGTTTCGAATATAATGAAATGCTGTGCCATCCCTCAGTTCCTGCAGAAGAATACGGTCCGGTCGCATGCGAAGACAGGATTCCAGAAGCTCGCGGGGACCGACTCCGGATAACCCCTGTCCGCCCTTCGAATAGAACAGACGCACATGGTTGGGCTGAGGAATAACCAGCTCTGGTGTGTCCTCGATCGAAATCACTCGTTCATGGTTTGGAATGTGTTTGATCAGGGCCTTTGCAAGGGTTGTTTTGGCAGAACCCGTAGCGCCGGAAATTACGACATTCTTACGGGCAATGACGGCGTGCTGCAGAAACAACTTATATTCGCCGTTGCGGTATAACTCCGCCAGTTTGGTTTCCGATCTTGGACAGGCTGCGCCTGTGTTTCTCGCTTCGGAAAAGAAGCCGTTGTCCTCCAGGTCCTCAAGTGCGAAATCAACAGATGAAGGTTTGCGGATCGTGATGCTGACCGTGGCATTCGTGGTTGCAGGCGGTATGACGATTTGAATGCGTTCATCGTCTGGAAGCGTTGCCGAAAGAATTGGCCGCTTTTCATCGATAGACTGGTTCGAGAATGTAGCAACTGCCCTCGCAAGACGCATAAGCCTTTCGAAGGTCAGACCCGGCGCATCATGGGAGCACCATCCATCGGGTCCTTCTGTCAGTACCTGCCCAGGCTTATTGATGATCACTTCATAAAGCGACCTGTCCTCGAGAAAGATCGCGATTGGTGACAACAGTTCGCGAACGACTGCCGCATTCGTGCTGTCCATACTTTACAACCTTTACTTCGTCACCACTTTCGATTCCGGTTTGAAATCACCCAAAACAGCCCGATCGAAGATACGGTTCTTCGGTTCGGTAATGCGAAGGCGATAAACATCCGAAAAATCGAGATCACGAGCCACGAAGATGGAGACGATCTCGCCTTGGTGCTTGTTTAGCGTTGGGGGAATATCGATCGACTTCTCGACTGCGATTGCCGCTGCTTGCTGACCGGCGCTCATAGTGTCTTGCGCTTCGACACCGCTATTCTGCAAACGACTGCTGGCGTAGCTGGTTGCGTCGCCCACAATCGACAAAAGCAGCGCACTTCCGAAGCGTTCCCACCAATGCCTATCGACGTGGCCATCGAAACCAGAGCGTCCAAGCGCGTCGGTCGCGGGA
This sequence comes from Brucella sp. IR068, assembly GCF_049065885.1. Taxonomy (NCBI): domain Bacteria; kingdom Pseudomonadati; phylum Pseudomonadota; class Alphaproteobacteria; order Hyphomicrobiales; family Brucellaceae; genus Brucella; species Brucella sp. IR068. The sequence goes on from NZ_JBAKHE010000014.1 coordinate 21,616, forward strand.
GATGCCAGCGTGATGATCACACCTTCGGGCGTCTTCGCTCTATTCCACAAAACGAGCAATCGTTTCTGGCCGCGCTGAAGCCCTGCGCGGTACTCTCCAACGACCTGCGTCCCCTTCTTCATCAATACCACCCTGCCATTGTCGGAGAGGACGTCTCTGTCAATGACGCAACTCGTGAAACCTGGTTGATCGGATGCGAGTGCGGTTTCGAGCACGCAAGGAATGGAGTTTCCCATCGCGACGATGAAATTCCGATTGCCAAGCGTTCCTGCGCGTGCGCCTTCAAGACGTGTCGGTCGCAATAGACTATCGAACCGTTGCTCATCGTTGCTCACCTGTCCCTGGCTCATCGCGTTGCTATCGAGCGGCAAGAAGTTACCATCTATCGATTGTGCCGGATTGTCACCGGATTGCCGTACTGGTGACTTATCCTGTTCCCGGCTATAGGCCAGAACGGGTGCCCGACGTGCGGAATCGAGCAGCTTGTCTTCTATTTCCGGAACAGGCTCCAACGTGGGTATTGGAAGCACCGTCTTTGGCGCAGGCACAGGCGCAACTGGCTCCACCTTCTCCTTTGCTGGCTCAAAAGCGTTGGTTTGGCGAATGATCACACGCTCAGGGTAGGTGCGTTGATCCTTGTTGTCCTTTCCGGAAGTAGACCATATGGCAAAGGCGATAAACGCCACTACTGCGAGTGCGATTGCGCCGCGTTTGACAGCCGGATTGCTGTCGATGCGCTGATCGGTGATCGTCTCGGTGCGCTCTCCGGGGATACGGGCTTCTTCTTCGTCTGCCATGTTTCCCCCTTTATTGTTCCGCGGGATCGGATCTCACTACACGTTCTACGGAGGGCGACGTGGTGTTGGTATCCGGATTGATGCCGACGCGGCTGTAGGCTTCGTTGAAGACACACAAAACGTCCTTGCCGCGGCGCAGGATGAACTTACTGCTGATCGCGTGAACCATGACTAGATTGCCGTCGACGGATTTCGACACCAGGCTTTCTGAGCCATCCGGGTTTTCGATATAGATTGCCGGCATTTCCTGGTTGCCCACGAAAGCGAAAGTCGTGATCTTGCCGTTATCGTAGACGCTTTGCGGTTCGAGCGACTGGGACCCCTGCGCCGAATAACGCCAGTTACGAGGCCCATAGGCTTCATGGAGGGCCAGCACATCGTCAGCTTCCTCCGCCTGTGCAGCGCGTGCACGTGCTGCAGCTTGCTGTCGTCGCGCGTTTGCTTCATCTGCGGGATACCGGAATTTCAAATAGAAATAGGTGTTCTGACCAACCTCGACGGTCCCGTCACGCGCGGTCAATTCCATCTGGTAGCTGCGAGTGGAACCGTCGCGTCTGGTCGTTACAACGGAAATGTTGGTGACCGGCTGTTTTTCGCGCGGCTTTAGAAACAGAATATTGCCGGCTGGTGCAACTTCCCAGGCGACACTGTTGCCAAGCGCGACATGGGCGATCTCTTCGTCTGCAGCAAACTCAACCTGAACAGAGGATCGTAACGAACCAACGATCCTGGTGATGTTGAAGGGCTGATAATTGACGAAGCGGACGCGGCTATCCTGCGAGGCACTGTGCGGAATCTCGAGTGCATGCCCCGGAAAGGCGGCTCCTGAAAACAGTGCAGATAAAAGGACTGTCTGTCTTATCAATTGATCGCCTCCGGATCCGAACGATATTCGCTAACCGCAAAGCCAAGCGGGTTCACAAGACGATCCGTGGAGGACATGGGTGCATTGGCGTAGGCATAGGTCAGGCTTGCGATCCAGTGTGTCGTCCGGACTTCGTCACCTCGAGTGACGGTGCGCATATAACGCACGGACGCTACGTTCTGATTTATAAGCGAGATTGAAGCGATCCTGATTTTGGTCGTCGCCGCACGCCCATAGATGACTTGCGGCGAATCCGGATTGCTACCGCGATAGTGGCTCGCAAAGCGATCCTGTTCCGCTTGCGTAGAGAGGAGCGCGACAGTCCTGAAATTTGTCTGTGCCTCACTCCAGACATAACCTTCTCGGGCACGAACATATCTCGCGGCAAAATATTTTGTCACCGCTTCATCGTAAGTCCCGGCGGTCGAAGTCAGCGCCGAAACCACATCGACGATACCGGTCGAATTGTCGACACGAACAACGAAAGGCTCCACCGTTTTCAATGGTGTCAACGCAGCGACTGCAAGGATCGAGACGACCGCAACCAGACTTGCTGCCAACGCGATAGACCAGGCCAATCGGTTCGATCGCTCTATCTGGATCATCCGCTCCTGGTCAAAACGGCGCGCTTTTTCGAAGTAGGATTTGAGGCTTTCAGTCGTAACCATCTCCTCACCCCGCGCAAGAACGATGCGATGCAGCGATATCGAGATGGGCAAACGCCGCAGGTTCTTTGCCCTGCTCAACGTAAGGCAATGCTGACATTGATGATCTTGTATCCTGGCGATGGGGTTTCAGGTTTCGGTTTTCATCCCATTCCCACATAGCGCGATTGAGCGGACGGCGGGTCTGGCCATCGCACTTCGGCAAGGGATAGTTCAACGATGCGCAGCCGCCAAGCAATGCGGCCAGCGCAATGGACCAGAAAAATCTGTTCATCGGAAAAGACCTCTTCTTTCGATAAAGTCATGTGTTCGTACCTCTGGGGCCAACCGTTCGGCCCACTAGACGAACAGTGCGTTTAAGGGCGCGCCCGGTACTTCTGGTGCTGCGCGCAAGCATACCCTCATGAGCATCACGCGCCGCGCCGTAACCGTAAGCAAGTGATGCGCCACCCGAAGCGAGGGCGGATGCAATGCCGGGGAGTTGATAGAAGACGTAGAGCGCGGCGATCCCGATTGCGCAAAGGGCAATCGGACGCATGAGGACGTCGGAATAGGCGTTGATGGCAGTAAAGGTGGAATCGATACACGAGATCAGTAACGAACCCACCGCAACGACGAGGACTTGCAGAATGACGAAATTGACGAGTTGGCCGATCCAGGCCTCAGTGAAACGCCGGGTCGACTGAAACAGTGCCAATGCAACGAAGATTGGCCCGATCGCCAGTATGATTGCCAATGCCAGACGCGCATAAAGTGAGACGACATAGCCAATGCCCGCAACCAGAAAGCTCACCGCGATGACCAATATTCCTGCAACGCCTGTAACGATATCGATGGGCCAGGAAGCGCGCGACCAGATGTCGGTGGCGGACGCCTGTCCCTTGTCCAGAAGACTGTCAAAAGTGCTGGAGTCTGGAGCCGTGCCGGAGTTGAGCGCCCCGGCAATTTCATGCGGGAGTACATTAAAGAAAACATTCGTGACGTAGGTCTGGTAATCGCCGGCGTTCTTGACCAGCGTTACGATAATCGCGAGCTTGATCGCCCGAAACACAAATTCGAGGATCGGCTCGCTAACCGAACCCCGCAGTACCAGATAACCATAAAGCACGATGTATAGGGTGACGGCAACGGTCAACGGGCCTGTTATCCATTGTGCGATGTTCGACGTTCCATCCGAAACGAACGTTTCCAGTGGTTGTTTGAACTGCCCGTCGATAAAGTCGAACACCTGATACATCGCATCAATTCCCCAACGTTTCGCGCATCTTGCGCAGCCTTCGTTTTCCGTCGGCCGCTTCGGCGTTCACACAACCTGGCGTGCCGCGCAGATGGCCCGGATCATTGCGGCATTCGGCCAGGATGCGATTGAGCAGCGTCTCGTCCGCCATCAACGTCTCAACGGGAAAGGTTGGATCCTTCTCTTCTGAGCACCCGGTCAGGCAGACAAGGACAGCGATCGAAACAAGCCGTTTCATTGCAATGCAGCCTTCATCGAATCCATACGTTTGCGCCAGTCTTCCGCTTTGCGCTGTTCATCAACCTGTGTCTGCGCGCGTTGCACCATTTGCAGCCCCTCCATTCGGAGCACATCCGTCTGGAGAAAAGCCTGTTCCGCCTGAAGCCGCGCCTGGAGATCAGCGATTTCCTTGGCATCGCCGGCCGAAGATATTCTCTCTCGCAACTCATCGATCCCGTCGATGCGTTTGGTAGCTACGTCGTAGATCTGCTGACCGATACTCATCTGCCCGGCATTACTGTTCTGAATGCGCGATAGCTCCTTTGCGTAGTAATCGTCGGCGTCGGTGCGAAAGTTCGAATTGCCCTCCAGAAACCTTGAGGCAGACTGTCCGATCACGCCTGATCCATCGCCCTTGAACAAGCTTTCAATGGCTGCGAAATCTGGAGGCAGCGCCTTGCGAATGACCGGATCGTTAAGAACGCTGGCAACATCGGCCATGTCGGTCAGTTTGTTGAGCGAACCATAAAGTTGCTGCGCCTGCTCGATCTGCTGATGGAGCGCATCGAGTTGCGATTTCAGTTGCGCGATACTCTCCATGTGCTTGAGGATTGATGTTCTGTCGATGACAGGAATTCCTTCACCACTCGCAGTCCCGGCTGAGAAGATCAGCGCCGCAACAATGGCCACACACCGAATTTTATCCGCAATCATCAGCTTGCACTCCTTCGTTTCTGGAAAAGGGGCATCCAGTTTTCAAGCCCGTCGCCGACTTCACTTCGAATTGCATCTGCAAGTTCGACATTGGCAGTCCGACCGGAAAGAATGGCGAGTTCATCGTCAAAGCCGTTGAGGTTCAATTCGGCGACGACGCTGTTATGACCTTGTTTGAGAACGAAGCGGCGGCTTTCGATGCTGAGTTCGCGTGCGATCAGCTCGTATTCACGTTCTGTCAGTTTGAAACCGTCGACATAGTCGGAATGGCTTCCGCGTGCGTTCGGAAGAAAAATTTGCGTTGGGCACTGCTCTATGATGGTGTGAGCGATCGATGAGTTGATTGCGTCTCGAGGACTTTGCGTCGCAAACAGCATGAGGCCATTTTGCTTGCGGATCGTCTTGAGCTTGTTTTGTGCAAGGTCGAGGAAGGCGACATCCTGTAAAGCCTTCCAGAACTCGTCAATGACGATGACAATGCGCCTACCGTCGATGAGTTGCTCCACGCGGTAGAAAAGATAAGCCATCAAGGGCGAGCGGATTTCCTCATTATCGAGGAAGTCGGTCATGTCATATCCGAGCAGTTTTCCACCAGCCCCAAATTCTGCCAAACCGGTTTCCTCATTGGCATTGTCGAAGACCCATCCAAGAGGCCCTTCCTTTTCCCATCGGCGCAGCCGGGCAGCAATGCCCTCGGGGTTCGTATTGTCGAGGAAAGTCCGGAGTGCACCGATCGTACGTTGTGCCACCGGAAGATCCGCTAACCCATCGATGGCGGTGGCAATGTCGCGCAGTTCGGTGACAGACAACTGCCCCACCAGCTTTCCAATCCAGTCTGCGAGGAAGATCTTGTTTTCTGGCGTCAGGTCGAGTGCCTTAAGTGGCGCACAACCGGTGGGCTTCCCGTTTTTAAGCGGATGATAGGTGCCACCAGCAGCTCGGATGTAGAGATCGGCGCCGCGGTCCTTGTCAAAAAAGATCACGTGCGGATCGTGCTTTTCAAGCTGGGACAGCATGAAATTGAGCAACACGGTCTTGCCCGCGCCCGATGGCCCGCAAATGAAAGCGTTGCCAAGATCACCGTAATGGAAATTGAAATAGTATGGCGAACCGGATGCAGTTTTGAGGAGCGCGACGGCAGCGCCCCATTCGTTGTCGTCCTTCTGGCCTCCTGGATAGGAATGGAACGGCGACAATGCTGCGAAATTCCGCGAGCTGATTGCACCGGAGCGCGCGCGATATCTGAAATTGCCGGGGAGTTGAGACCACCACGCAGCTTCAAGACCAAGGTCTTCGCGCGCAACAACAGCACCGCCATTGGTGAGGCTTGCGCGCGCTTTTGCGAGGTGGTCGCTCAGTTCTTTTACTGACGAGGCAAACGCTGCCAGTGTCAGATGATGCTCGCCGAGAACAAAACGGTTGGATTCCAGATCGTCCATGGCGTCGTCGAGCTCTTCGATCTGCGAAGCAGCCTTGTCACTGCTGCTGAGCATCTGGTTTTGCTTGCGCCCCATAATTGTACGGGCGTCGGCCTTGGAGACGAAGGAAAAGGATTGCGACAAAATCAGTTCGAAGGGGCTAATCAGGACAGCATCCAACATGCCCGGCTTCGTGGTAGCGGGGTATTCCTTGAAGCTCAGCATCCCGGTAAAGCGGCTTTCAGCCTCGTGCCGGATTTCGATTGTCTCCCGACCGAAAATAACACGATCAGAATAGATCGCCGAGGCAATGCGTCCCTCTGTGAGCGGGACCGGCTCCCTTCGTCCGCCGACGAGTTGATGCAAGACCTCGCACGGTTCGGAAAAAAGCAGGCCATCGGCATCGTATAGCGATAACACTCGCGGCTCGAAGCGTTTCAATCCTGCTGTTATGTCGACCACCTTGTCGCGGAGTTGTTTCAGTGCCTCGTGGTCGAATTCGATATCGCCGTTGCGCGCACGGATGAGACGCGAAAGCAGGTTTGCTGCTTTTTCGGCAGGATCGCGCAGGGGTGACCAGACGACCGTCAGATATAGATCGTTTCGAAAAAGATCTTCGCTCACCATTCGCTGGCGATAATTTTCGTTGAGTTGAGCGGAGAATTTCGCATTAAACCGTCCGTCGGGATAGGTCTTGTCACGCCGACGGATCAGATGGGTCCATAGTGCGAGCCGCTCATCGGAAATGTTCTTGTAGAGCGTGTTTATATCGCGGTGCAGAGCGTTGATATCCAGAACATCTGCGGTTTCGAACGAAACGCCTTCAAGTGCAATCATCACCATGAGCGAACGCGAGTTCAAGGCGATTGTCGTTTCATCGACGTGACGCACGTAAGGAATGAAGGTTTCGGGACCGAGCTCCCGGGACTTGAAGATTGCGGTATCAGGCAAGACCGAGATCCCTTTCGTCGAAGCGGCGGGAGAGTCTGAGCGGCGTGATCGAGCCACCACCCCACAGGGAGGTGTTTCGCGACCGGCCACGCGTCTCGACCCAGGCTACGGCGATACGAAACATGTTGTGATCGTGCCTGACGAGCGCACGGAAGATGCAATGAAAAACCACACCTACGAGCGCATAGACGACAGAACCGGCTGCGAGATAGAAAATCGTCGTTGCGATGACGTTCATGCCCATGGCTTCCATGGTGACACCTGCGAACATGGCAGGTCGGGTACAGGCGATGAACAGTGTATCTTCCTCAAGCACAGGCTTTGAGATCGACATTGCCTCAACTCCCGACAATCGTGCTGACAAGCTCGGAAGAACCGGCAATCACGCCGATTCCGATGATCCAGTAGCCAGCCCGACGGAGGTCCATGTAACCGAACATCCAGGCGACTGCGATCAGTATGACCGCGATGGTCGCGATCAACTTGAAGATATTGCCTGTGAGGAGATCGACGATGTTCTGAAGGATGGACTCGATGCCTGCGGCCTGGGCGAAGGCCGGTTCGACCAGGGTTGCGAAAATTATGGTCGTCATAATGGCGGACGTTGCAATCGAGCGCATACGGTAACCATAGGTCATTTTATTCTTCTCCACGCTGGTTCTGGAAAACGAGGACCGACGACTGACGCCTGGACTTGAAGACATCCCAGGAAGGCGCGGTGGCGTCGGAGGTGGCCTTCCGGCCGAGATTCTCTGCGACAGCGTTTGATGTCGCAGCGGCCCATTCTTCGCGCTGTCCATCTTGACTGCTGCCGACACTCAACGTCGCGCTCGTTGATTTTAGCCGTTCGATCTCACGTTGAACCTGGCTGTCATATTCGGCGGATGAACCGGCAGAGATATCTCCGCCACCGTAAAATGACTGAAGCATGATCTTCCCGGCCTCGGTTTCATCGGCACCCGCCTGGACGGCCCGACGATAGGTGCTGTCAAGCAGTGTCGCGGTCGCTTTCAGATTGAGGCACGGATCGAAAGCTTCGGCGATCGTGAGGTTGAGCCTACTGAGGTCATCAAGACCTAATCCCGCGAGACCAAGCTGAATGTCCTGATGCCCGGCGACCAGGGCAGCGGCGACTTCTATCGCCTCGGCTTTTGAGGCCGGCTGCTGCTTTAAAGGGGGGCCGCTATTGATGCGGATGTTAAATGGTTCGAAACGGCTTTCGAGGCTGACAATACCGGCAAGCGTTTCGGTAGCAACGGACGGCGCGCAATTGTGGGCAAGATCGACAAACCATACGGGCATGACTAGAACCACACCCTCTGCTTGCCGACACCGTCGATCGTAACATCAATGTAGTTAGGTTTTTCGCGAACAAGAGGTCGAGCAGTTTTATGGCCCATACACTGACGGTAGCCTTTTTCGTACTGCCATTTGGCATCAACGAACAGGCTATCGTCATTGCGAAGCTGTTCGCTGCGATGTTTGCACAGGCTGCTGTTTACAGCCTGTGCCGAAGTGGAGACGCAAGACACTACGCGTCTGCGATCAGCGTAAGAAACGGTAAGGCGATAACCGTCATTACAATAATACGGTTCGTAGCGAGGACGTGAGCTCTCAAACCCTGCGCTGCTGCAGGTTGGAAACGACTTGCCTCTGGCAAGCCACCACCATAGCTTTTGCACCGGTGGACGGCATTGTGCATATTGCGTGGCCCCACCGGGATTGGATAAGCACAAGATAACTTTACAACCCCAGTCATCGGCACGAGCGTTTTGACTGGAACCGAGATATAATGCACCGAGTCCGAAAACTGCGATGGCACCACGAAAGAGAAAGTTGCTCATGCCTCCTATCCTCCTATTGTTGTTGGGCAAGTTGTCAGAACACGTTTCGCCTCAACTCCATTACTATGCAAATAATCGATAGTTAAAAAAATGGCAAGCAATTTAAGCGAACGATGGCAAAACCAGGCGCTGGCTCTTTTTGGCCTTCGGGAAATTCTGGAAAAACCGATTGAAGATGAATCGCCGCAATCGCGTATCAAACAAATCGGGATGCTGAATGTACTGTACATGATGCATCAGGCTCATGAGCCACTAACCCTTTCATCTATAATGAAAATTACCGGATTGACGCGCGGCGGCGTTATCGAAACGGTCGAACAACTGGTGCAACGTGGCATCCTCACCGAGACGCTTGGGCGCAATTCGATGGGTCGGGGAACGGCGAGACAGTTTGAATTCGCACGCAACGTATTCGAGCATATCCGCTCCACCGGCGCAGAGTAATTTAACTTATAATCATATTATAAGTTAAATGAATTTTGGTCCCGACTATCCATTTGAAGGGCCTATCTTTGATTACTCCTGTCGAAGCAAGAGGGAACGGATTTCTCGATGAAGCTCTCAACGCAGGGCAATAGGGGATCGCCAATCGGAACGCTGACAAATCGGAAGGGCTTCCTTTATGTGACCGATGAGCGACAGCCGCTCACAGTGCGTCGATCATCTCACTTGAACGCGCTTCCTTCTCAAAAATCCAGTCAAACCCCACCTGTGGTCCCCTTTTGCTGAGAGTGAGGCCGATAGTGAGGAGAGATCGTATTCCAACGAAAGTAACAAAGTCCGCCGCCTCCACCCGAAGGTGAAGGCCATTTGTGAAGGGTCGCAGAAACGCGTAACCGTCGCCAAAACCGATGACGCTCTCACGACCAATAATGTCGATCGACACAAATTGTGCACTGAATTCGGTGTGTAGAAATTTGCCTGCCTCATCGGGGTTCGAAACGAGGACGAACGCTTCAGCACGGTGTTTATACGTAAGATTTTTCATCATAGGGCCTGAGTTTTTCACGTTCCGACGCACAGAGCACCTTTCTCCATTACGGTCGCTGAACTGCTTGCACCTCTGCAGTCGCCCTCACTAAACCAACATATCGATCAGTTACTGCTGATCGTCATGCAAGTGAGACGTCGCGGAGCGAACGAGACTTGATAACGCGATGGCTATCGAAACCCTTCTGTGCGGAACCGAGGCAGTTGGGGCTAGCCGTTGTCGACCAGGAGCTCTTTGACTGCGCTACAAAAACTCTCGATCTCATCCGCCTGATGGCTGGCGGTGAGAGAGACACGCAATCCTGCTTCTCCCCTGGCTACCGTTGGGAAGAAAATTGCTGAAGCGTAGAATTTATGTTTCAGAAGTTCCTGAGCACACCCAATTGATGTCATTTCATCGCCGATACGGATAATGCGGATCGGCAGCGTGGATCCCGATTGGGCTGTGGGCATCAGTCTGTCAAAAAGTGCGATATTGTCCTGCAACGCGGCTTGTCGTTGCCCAAGCTCTGGAGATCGATGGATTTCAGCTGAAGCCAACGCTGCACCAATAGCTGCTGTATTGAGTGATGCCGAGAATGCGTGTGCAATTGCATAACGGCGAAACAAACTTTCCTGATGGGCGGTTCCCAGCATCAGCAACCCGCCAGATGCTCCAAATCCTTTGCCCAACGATGTGACGATTATGGTTCGGTCTCCCAGGTTATCGAATTGGGATCTCGCATAACCCTGCCCTTCCTTACCGACAATGGATACTCCATGTGCATCGTCAATGTACAAGAACAAGTCGTATTTTTCTTGCAGCTGTTTCAATTCATCGATGCGCGCGCCGCCTCCCATAGAGTACACGCCATCGCAAATGTATGCGACGTTTCGGTTCTTTTTGCAGATGTCCTCGAGTGCTTCATAGTCGTTGTGCGGTATCGTTTGAACGGCGGTTTCATCGGCCATTGTTTTCTTGTGGTAGGCAAGGGTCGCGTGAGCAAACCGATCGAAAACCATCGTTGGCTTTATACCGCCAGTCAGATGACCAGAAGCAACCAATGGAAGTGCGCTCATGTTAGCGGCCAGAACGGTCGTATAGGTAATTGAACGGGCTTCGAAGAGCTGCGAAAGCGCCTCTTCGAGTTCGCCAAGCTGTGCGAAGTTCAGCCTTGTCCGCGCGCAGGACCAATGTAGGCTACCGTTTTGTCGAACTGCTTCAATGGCTCCCCCGACGATACGTGGGTGATTGTCCAGCCCGAGATAGGAACACCGGACGAAATCAATGACATTGTCGTTGCGACCGAGTAACTGGACCTGGCGCCTTTCTCTCGGGACCGCGTAAAGCGCCATAACACCTTGAAGGTGAGCCGCTTCGAAATGAGAGCCTGCAATATCGATCAACTTCGCAGTATTGCGAGTACCCGTTCCAGATAGACGTTGAGATGAATCAAACGGAATTCTTGGCATCACATCCTCCATTGTGGTGCCAGTATGAAAGCTGGAAGAAATATTATTCGCAACAAAGCAGTTAAGAAGAATTATAGTTTATATTAATTACAATATTTACATTATTATCATTCATAAGTTTATTGTGAAAATTCGAACGCATATCCTGTCGTATGTACTGTTCGGATAAGGTTCTTTCCGGTCAATTTCCATAGCTGACGCCTTAGATTGCCGACATGTACGTCCACCGTTCGCAGTTGGACATAGTGATGCGCGGGCCAACCGATCTTGATGATTTGCTCCCGCTTCATTACCTGTCCTGGTGCGGCAATGAACCCTCGCAGAATTCGAAACTCGGTGGGCGTTAACCTTATTTCCAGACTCCCAAGTCTCAGGATTCTTTCGTCTGGCAGGATATTTAGATCGCCGATATGGACACGTTCACGACGATCAGACGTCAGTGTCTTGCGTTCCAGTGGCATGGATTCCCGTTCGTGTAAAAAGGACAGAACCCGCTCGGGCACGAATGGATGAGGGAAAATTTCGTCAAATCCAGCCTGTAAAAAATCAAGAAAATTCGTCGAATTACAGGGTTTAGTCAGCGCTACGAGAATTATATCTCTGGTGGCGGGGTTTTGTTTGATGGTAGCACAGACATCAAAAATGGGCTCCGTGTTCTCGCTTGTATCAAACAATATCGCATATGGAATTGCTTCCGTTGCGAAGTTCGATGAAGCTTGCAGGTCCATGAGGCTTTGCACGTAACCGCCGACACTGAGAATGTGACTTAGTATGAGGTAGCTCTGTGGGTTCTCTGTGCAGATCGGTACGTTGAGATTCACGATCAATTTTCTCCGATGAGATAAATGTTGCGACAAAGTTTTTACAAGTGCGATAAATTTTAATAAAAATTGCACATTGGTCAACCAAAATAAGTTTGAAAGTCTATTATCGAGAGTTATTATCATATTTTTGTTACATCAAAATTCGGATCGAGTATATTGCACGGCATGCGTCCTTGGCTACGAGTCCGCCGACTACCGGGTCATCTAACCTTTAAGGTTACGCTCCACAGGTGCTTGTAACTCGGGAGATGTTTCCAGCACCGCTGGAGCTTCACGTTTGCGGTCAGTTCAGCACGTTTCGACGAAATTACGACGCCGGAACTACACGGTCCGGCGTCTGTTTGCATACTTTCGCGATGTTCAACCTCGAACCCACATGTTCCATCTTTGCAGTAACACCCTGGCATTCTCGTTGATCCATTTGGCATCTGGAACCACGACGGTGTCTCGAACTTGTATTGCTGTCGGCATGAAACTCCTGGTTTCATCGGACATCATTGCAATCGCTTCCGTACTCGGAGGTGTACAGGCCAAGACATCGCAAGCCTTTGCCTGGGCGATCGGATTCTCGAGCCAGAAAGCTATGAGTTTGAGTGCATTTTCCCGATTTGGCGCTCCCTTCACTAGCGCAATGCGATCGCCAACCAAGAACGATGCTTCATAGGACCAACCGATTGGGCGCCCCTCAGCTTGCAGAGCACGTGCACGGGTAAGCCAGATTTGGCCGAGCGCATATTCGTTGTTGCGAAACCCCTGGACACTTTGATCTCCGCTCTTCCACCATAACGAGACGGCTGGACGGATTTCGTCCAGTTTCTTGAATGCTCGATCAACATCGAGTGGGAAAAGTTCATCGCGTTTCACACCGTCAGCAAGTAGTGCGGCGGCCAGCACGCGCCAGGGATCGTCAAAATTCGGGAATGCCCTGCCTCCTGGAAACTCGGATACATTCCACATATCAGCCCAAGTCCGCGGCTCCCGTCGACCTTCCTTTTCTTTCCGGTAGACGAGCAACGTTGCGGTCGACTGGAGCAAAGCACCGCCCGGCGCACACGCATTCTCGGGCAAATCAGGCCGGTCAGCGAATGCTTTACAAAACTCGCTCAGGTCTTCGGTTACAAGTCGATGAGCCTCGGATTCCGACTGGATTTCTCCATCAAGATAAAGATCCCAGGAAACGTTTCCGGCCTTGACCATTGCTGAGGCTTTCGCCCGCATTTCCGAATTGGTTGCTGATACCATTCTTACGCGAATGCCCGTCTGCTCAGTAAAAGGATCGAACCAGGCTTCTTTTAGGGCGCGATCGTAAGCACCTCCGGTCGATGCGATAACGACCTCATTGGCCGATGTCGCACCGGCGTGCGCACTTATCGCAAGGGTTATCGCCGTGACAGTCATGGATCTGCAGACGAATTCGGTCACTTTATGAATTATCATGATTGTTTCCCCGTTTTTCAGTTTTGTTTGCAGCGTGTAAGCGCGAACGACAATGCGATGAGGCACATCGACACCAGGACGACCACAGTGGAGGCGGCTGCAATGGTCGGTGTCAGATTAAAGTCAATGTCTTCAAACATCTTTCTACCGATCGTCTTGCCGTTGATATCCGAAATGAAGAACGCCACGGTGGCCTCATCGAAAGAGGCCAGAAAGGCGAAGACAAATCCGGCGCCGATACTTGGGGCGATCATCGGCAACGTGATGTGGAAGAACGCTCTGCCACGTCCTGCTCCGCAATTCAGGGCCGCAAGCTCCAATGCTGGGTCGAAGCGCTGTAGAGCCGCTACTACGGTAATCATCACGAATGGAACCGACAGGACTGTGTGACTGACCAGAAATCCCGAAAAGGTTCCGGTCAATTGATGCGGTGCAAAAACCAGATAGAGGGCGACACCCAGAACAATATGCGGAACAATCATCGGGCCGATCGTCAGTACCTGGAAAACCCCTTTGAAGGGTAGCTCGCCTCTAACAAAAGCGAGAGACGCCATGGTTCCCACAACGGTGGAAGTCAGGGCTGTCGCCAAGGCGATTTTCAGACTGAACCATGTTGAAGCCATCCAGTCAGGGTCGCCGAAATATGCAGCGTACCATCTTAACGACAGACCTTGCGGCGGGAATTGCAGGTAATCCGTCTGGCTGAACGACATTGGGACGATTATCAGTGTGGGTAGGATGAGAAACAACAAGATGATACTCACGAAGAAGGCCGCGAACAGTTTCCAGGCGAGATTACCCATGCGCCATCCTTTCAGTGACATTCTTGAAGTCCCGGTCTCCGGTCTCGAACCGATTGTAGGGAACTGATTAATGGACACTTCCGAACCCCTTATTGAGCGCTAGTACTCGTCGGAAGCACGCGACAAAGATAATTGTCATGCCAAGCAACACAGTTGAAAGAGCAGCAGCGAATGGCCAATCCAGAGTCACAGTAGTTTCCTGACCGATCAGCGTTGCCATCAACATGGAATCCGGCCCTCCAACCAGAGCGGGCGTTATGTAAAAGCCGAGCGCCAAAACAAAGCATAGGGTAGCTCCGGCAAAGATCCCGGGAAGACACAAAGGAAATGTGACGACGAAGAAAGCCTTCCAGGGATTTGCGCCTAGGTTCAGAGCAGCTCGATCAAGGTCCTTGGGTATAGCTTTGAGCGCAGCATAGATGGGCAGTACAACGAAAGGCATGAGAACATGTGCCATCGCCAATGTCACCGCTCCTTGCGTGTAAAGAAGCTTGAAGGGTTGTTCAGTTAAACCGACGGCGCTGAGAAACCCGTTCACGATCCCATTCCGCTGCAATAGGACAATCCAGGCATAGGAGCGAACAAGAACCGAAGTCCAGAGCGGAATGAAGACGCAAATCGCCGCTATAATCCCTGCAAGTTTTCCTGCTCTTGCCATGGTCAGAGCGACAGGAAAGCCCAGCACGCATCCAATGGCAGTCACAGCGACCGCAACGCCAACCGTGGAAGCCAGGACATCAAGATAAAGACTTCCCTCAACGATGCGTCCATAGCTTATCGCATCGTCCGAAAAACTAAGAAAGATGAGTCGGCCGATCGGATACATAAAGCCGACGACCAGTAGAATTAATAATGGTAGTACCAGAAACCACGATATTACCGGCGGGTATTGGCGTGCGGATCTTCCTCTAAGGAATGTGTCGAAACCGGAAAACGACGAACTCATGCGGCCAACCTCGTTTCAAGGTCGAAAGTCAGGAGTGAGAGGGTGTCCAAGTTTACACCGACGCGGCTATTCTTTCGCATCACCGGTGACGATGTTGTTGCAGGCAATTGGACACGCAGGTCGATATCTGGAAAAGCGTCTAGCCTTACCAGGACAACTGTGCTCGAACCGATGAAGACGGAAGCCTCAACAGTTCCGGACAGTTGCCCTTTTTTCGGGTCGGAAAAGATGCCGACATGTTCCGGTCTCACGGCTAGCCTGATTTCGGAACCGATAGATTTGTGAGCCAGTTTGGGATGAAGCAGCGCATCAAGTTCCACAGCAACACGTTCGGAGATATCCAGAATGCACTTGCCGTTTTTGTTGCCGCGATAAGTCGCCGGAATAAAATTGATAGAGCCGATGAAGTCGGCAACGAAGGTTCTATTGGGTTCGTTATAGAGTTCGGAGGGAGTACCAACCTGCTGGACGCAGCCATCGTGCATTACCACAATGCGGTCGGACATGGTCAACGCCTCTTCCTGGTCGTGAGTGACGTAGATTACTGTTGCTCCGAGATTCTCCTGAATGCGTTTGATCTCAAACTGCATTGCCTCTCGCAATTTCTTGTCGAGGGCACCGAGCGGTTCGTCCATCAAGATGACGGGCGGAGAAAAAACCAGCGCGCGGGCGACGGCCACACGCTGCTGTTGTCCACCTGACAACTGGTTTGGATAGCGGTCTGCGAAGTCATTGAGTCTGATCAGCTCAAGCATCTCATCGACGCGAGACCGGATATCTTTCTTCGAACCCAGTCGTCGCATTTTCAACGGGAACGCAATATTCTGCCGAACCGTCAGATGGGGGAACAGCGCATATTTCTGGAACACCATGCCGACGTTACGCCGGTTGGGCGGCAGGGTAGTTATATCTACGTCTCCCACAATAATCCTTCCGTTCGTCGGTTGTTCGAAGCCGGCGACCATGGTGAGCAAAGTCGTTTTGCCTGATCCGGACGGTCCGATTATTGAAACGAATTCGCCTGCCCGGATGTCGAGCGTGGTTTCATGGACAGCCCAGGTTTCGCCAAATCTTTTCTGAACGCCAGCAAGCATTAATTTCTGACCGATCAATCTTTCCTCCTCCGGAAACCACTTTGGTATCTGTGCCTTTGCGTTCGGTCCTCGATGCGAAATGCATCATTGACGTTCCAGACGCATAGACGTGCTCATCCAGCTACCGCGTGACTCTATGAGTACGCGCTGCTAAAACCTAAAATGACGCGACAAAAACTTTGCAAAAACTTTATATGGTCATTTTGTTGCATCATAATTCTGATGTGTCAACAGGGATTGAGGCTTAGATGAGCGCGATAAAATTGTCGGACCAGGCCAATGAAGGGCAGGCACCGGGTCTTGGCGACGTCGCATACCGCGAAATGAAGGAGCGCCTGATACGAGGCGAATATAAGCCCGGCAAGAAACTTACGGTCCGAGCCGTAGCGGAAGATCTCGGATTTAGTTCCACCCCTGCGCGGGACGCTATCAACCGGCTCACCGGCGAAGGCGCACTGGTCTATTCGGGACCAAAAACTGTAATCGTACCGGTTTTAAATGAAGACAGTTTGCGCGAGATCACACTAATTCGGCTCGCCCTGGAGGGGCTGGCGGCACAGCTGGCAGTCAACTCGGTTACCAATGAAGATATTGAAAAACTTAAAGATATTCAAAATTATATAAACGATGCACTGGATCGTCGCGCTTACGAGACGGTTTTGCGGCATAACAAGGATTTCCATTTTCATGTGTATGGAATGGCCGGAATGCCTCGGCTTTTATCCATGATCGAAGGGGCTTGGCTTAGGGTTGGCCCATCACTTTACGATCTCTATCCAGAGTTTGCTGAAGAAAAATACGGCGTTCGAAACCACCAGCTAGCCATTGAATCGCTAGAGGACAAGGATGGCGCATCCCTGCGCGCCGCATTCGAGAACGACATTCGGGATGGCTATCGGCGCTTGCGCCAGGCGGCACGAGCGCGCTCCTCGGCGAGATAGTTTTTTGTTGTATGGGCTTGACCTTTCGCATTTTTGTTGCAACAAAATTGTGAAGCTAACGCAAAAGCATTAGCTGATGTGCGTTTTAAAGGCCCAATCAATGATACCTAGTCCGAGAATAAACCGTGGCGATCCGGTGGAGAGAACGGAATCGTCACGTCTTTACGCCCGCAGCCTGCAGGTTTTGCCGCAGGGTGTGTCACGCGTCACGATCGATATCGATCCAACACCGATTTACATTCAACGTGGTGAGGGCGCCTATCTAGTTGATGTGGACGATAACCGTCTTCTGGACCTCAACAACAACTTCACCACGCTTATACACGGGCACGGATTCGAACCGGTTGCGGAAGTGGTTGCGAAGCTTTTGCGTAACGGGACCTGTTTTTCCAACCCGACGGAACACGAGGTCGCACTGGCTGAATTGCTGATCTCGCGGATCCCGGCAATGGAAAAGATTCGCTTTGTCAACAGCGGGACCGAAGCGGTCATGTTTGCAATCAAGGCAGCTCGAGCGTTCACAGGTCGCTCTGCGATCGTTCGCTTTGAGGGAGCTTATCACGGGGGTTACGATTGGGCTGAAACGGGGCAAACCGGCACCTATCCCACCAACGGGTCCGGTCGAAACGTTGCACGACCAGGATACCATGGTGCGCCGTCCAGCCTTGGCGACGATGTGATCGTGATCCAGTTCAATGACAAGGAGGAGATTGTTTCGAAACTCGAAGGCCACGCGCATCGGATAGCCGGTATTTTGATTGATCCGATGCCTAGCCGCGCCGGGCTATTTGCGCCAAGCCAGGGATTTATCGAGGCACTGACAACCTTCACGCAAGAGCATGGCATTCTACTGATCGCCGACGAGGTGTTGAATATCCGGCAAGGTTATAGGGGGGCTTCGGACCGTTACGGTCTTAATCCCGATCTGATAGCAACCGGCAAGATCATCGGTGGTGGCTTTCCAATTGGAGCCATCGGCGGGCGCGCAGAAGTCATGTCGGTCTTCGAAAAGCGGGACGGTAAGCTACCAGTTCCGCAAGGTGGGACATTCTCCGCTAACCCCGTCTCCATGGCTGCAGGTCTTGCTGCTATGAATGCATTGCCACCCGATGCCTTCGCGCGGCTTGAAGAACTAGGAGATGCCTTGCGTTCGCGTCTCTCGCAGATCGCTCAGTCGCGGCAGGCTCCCTATTCGATCACGGGTGCCGCTTCCCTCTTCCGCATTCATTCCAAACGTGAAGCGCCGACTGATTATCGCGCTTCAATCATGTCGCCTGATCAGAACTTGCGCATGCGAGAGCTCACACGGTATTTCGCCCGGAATGGTGTTCTGTTGCCCTTTGGAGCCGCGGCCAGCCTATCCACCCCGATGGGCGAAAAAGAAATCGACCTCATTGCCGCGCTTTTTGATGATTTCCTTGCACAAAACCCCGTACGGGAGGACCATCCATGAAACATGCCGCAATTACAGACAGCGTTGCCGATCGTATCGCACAAGCACTTGTCCGCCATGGTGTGGAGGTGATCTTCGCACAAAGTTTGCCCTCCGCTGTGATTCTTGCAGCCGAAGCCCACGGCATCCGCCAGATCGCCTATCGTCAGGAGAATATGGGCGGAGCGATGGCGGATGGATATGCCCGGGTTTCTGGCAAGGTGAGTGTAGTCGCGGCGCAGAACGGTCCCGCAGCGACGCTGCTTGTTCCGCCACTAGCCGAAGCTTTAAAGGCGAGTATTCCAGTGGTCGCGCTTGTACAGGATGTCGAGCGAAACCAAACGGACAAGAACGCCTTTCAGGATATTGACCAAATCACCCTCTTCCAATCCTGTACAAAATGGGTCCGTCGACTAAATGTAGCCGAGCGCGTCGATGACTACATTGATGCAGCTTTTACCGCCGCGGCAAGTGGGCGAGCGGGACCAGTTGCGCTTTTGTTGCCAGCGGATTTGCTGCGTTGCCCGGCTCCGAAGAGCGATAAGCCGAGAACTGCTTGTCTTGGCTACTGGCCGCTTGACCGGTTTCGTCCATCCGACGACCTCATTCAGACCGCAGCAGATACTATTGCTGAAGCCCGAACCCCGGTTGTGCTGGCTGGCGGCGGTATTCATGCCGGTGGTGCAGCGGCAGCGTTGGCTCGTCTTCAGGAAATAGCCTCCCTTCCTGTATTCACGACGAATATGGGCAAAGGGGTGGTTGACGAATTCCATCCTCTGTCTGCTGGCGTTCTAGGGTCTCTGACTGGCCCTCGTTCGCTAGGCTTCTACAGTCGTCACCTCATGAATGAAGCAGATCTGGTTATCCTTGCCGGAACACGCACCAATCAGAACGGAACTGACAATTGGCAGCAGATTCCTTCTTCGGCTAAAGTCATTCACATTGACATCGATGCCGGAGAGATCGGACGCAATTACGAGGCATTGCGTTTGCACGGCGATGCACGCGAAACGCTCGCGGCCTTGTGCGAAACATTGTCTAAACGAGACTTCCTTCGGCGCAGTATGCCTCGCCTCAATTACGAAGAAAGAATTGCCGGTTTCTGGGCGGAATATGATGAAGCTCGCCGACCAGTTCTTGATGACCGATCAGGCGCCATGCGGCCTGAGCGCGTTATGCAGGAATTGCAGCCCTGGCTCGACCACGACGTGACAGTCGTGGCGGATGCGAGCTATTCGTCCATGTGGGTTGTCGGTCAGTTGCGCTGTCGCAAGGTCGGCACGAGATTCATTACACCGCGCGGGCTCGCTGGCCTTGGATGGGGTCTACCGCTAGCGATGGGGGCAAAGGCCGCTCATCCTGACAAGCCGGTGGTTGCCATTGTGGGAGACGGTGGATTTGCGCATAGCTGGGCGGAACTGGAAACGATGATGCGTATGCAGTTACCCGTAACTGTCGTCCTCTTGAATAATGGCGTGCTAGGCTTCCAGAAAGATGCGGAAACCGTAAAATTCGGCCGCTATACAACGGCGTGCCATTTTGCACCAGTCGATCACGCGGGGGTCGCTTCAGCGTGCGGATGTCGATCTGCCACCGTCGATAATGCTGCTGACTTATCGGAGCAGCTACGTCTGAGTATTGAAAGCGGTAACCCCTCGCTCATCGAAGTTATTACCGATCACGACGCTCATCCTCCGCTTTCTCTTTTTGCGGCAATGGATCAGGCAGCATGACGGCTGGAGCGCGGGAGCGTATAGCAGTCGTAACCGGGGGCAGCTCAGGCATTGGGCTGTCAACGGTTAGACGATTGGCTAGCGAAGGCTACAAAGTAGCGTTTTTCGGGCAGACACCTCAGCGAGTCTCTGCGGCTGGCGAAATGCTCATTTCGCAGTTCGGGGAAGATGCCATCTTTTATCGAAGTGTAGACATAAATGAGGCGACAGCAATTGTCGGCTTTTTCGATGAGGTGCGAAGCTATTGGGGTCCGCCAGATACGCTGATCTGTAATGCGGGCGTATCGCCCAAAGCCAAGGACGGCAAAGCTGCAGCGTTTGTCGAAACGTCGATCGAGGAATGGAACGCAGTCCTTTCAACCAATTTGATCGGAGCTGTCCTTTGTTGCCAACGCGTTTTACCGGATTTGATCAAACGGCGTTTCGGGAGAATTGTTTTAGTTGGCTCTATTGCTGGCAGGACGTTACCCAGGCTCGCTGGCAGCGCTTATACCGCATCAAAAACTGCGCTATCGGGTTGTCTTCGTTCTCTCGTGTCTACGCTTGGCGGGACCGGAGTTACAGCCAATATTGTTGCGCCGGGACATATCGTGACCGAAATGACTGGCCCGATTGATTCCGATTCAAATCGTGATGCCCTTTCGCGTATTCCGGTCGGTCGGTTGGGAAACCCTGACGACGTAGCAACAGTGATCGCATTCCTGGCGTCGGAAAACGCCGGCTTCATCAATGGCGCAACGATCGATGTAAACGGGGGAGAATACGTTTCACCCTAATAGCACTTCAGCAGGACGATGAATGTTATGTCGAAGGTTCTTATAAAGACATCTGACGCGCAATTGTTTTTGATGCTTCGTCATCTGCTCTCAGTTGAAGGGTTTGATGCTGATCTCTTATCAGAGCTAAAAGCATTGACGACTTCCGAGATAGGTGCCG
Organism: Brucella sp. IR068; assembly: GCF_049065885.1. Lineage (NCBI taxonomy): Bacteria > Pseudomonadati > Pseudomonadota > Alphaproteobacteria > Hyphomicrobiales > Brucellaceae > Brucella > Brucella sp. IR068. The sequence continues at coordinate 42,914 of NZ_JBAKHE010000014.1, forward strand.
AACAGAGCCCAAGCGCGTTGATATTGGATAGTGGCGATGCTGGCCTTTGCGAGTTCGCTCACCTCAGGAGGAAGCTTCCAGGTCTCGCGTTGGTTCTGCTGGCAAAGGATGATATCGATACTGGACTACAGATCAATGAACAATTGGATCTGGTCATGAAACCTCCGTTCGATCCACTTGTTTTGCTGGGATTTCTCCAAAGGTACCGAGGCAATTTCGCTACTACGGATGCCACGAAGGTTGTTTTGACCTATAGCGATCTATTGCTGAACCCTATGCAGTTCAGGGTGTTTCGCAGCGGCCTTCGCGTCGATCTCACACCGTTGCAGTTCCGTTTACTTGAAGCACTCATGCAAAAGCCTGAAATTGTATGGAGCAGGCAAGAGCTTATCGACGCTGTATGGGGTCAAGGAGCTATCGTCGAGCCCCGTACGGTCGACATTCATATCGGACATATCCGCCGCGCATTGGCGCGGTATGGTCCAAACCTGGTCAGAACTGTGCAGGGTCGGGGCTACGCCCTCGATCGGTCGGCAGACCCGTTACAGTGAGTTTCAATTCATGAGGCGCTGAAAAATCCGCGTCCAGAACTGAAAATTACGCTGATCGTCTTCGAACCAGGCGTCGAGCGCAAAAAGCGCGGCAGCTGTGGGGGCCGTGTCTGCATAGATTCGCCTCGTGGCATCCACAATCAGACTGTCTTCCGCGCCATAACGGATAGCATCCTGCTGCAAAAGTTCCCGGGCGGCTCTCACATTCGAAATTTGCAACACAAGCATTCCTCCTGCGCCCGGCGGAGGGTTCAATGAATAGAGCCGGACGTTGTGGAGACCGCATGACGGCTTTTTTTAACAGCAATCGCTGTATCGTCGTCCCTAGCATGTGTTGCATTGAGAATGCACCCTTTTGTAACAGAATCAAATAGTTGTGGCAACAGTCGGATATAAGGTTTAGATAGAATTCTAGATATTTCGAGGAGTGCATCAACAAAGGAAAATAAGCGCTGTAGGATCGATGGAGAGACCTCCTATCTCGTCGGCAGAACCGCATAGGAATAAAATCTCGCAAACTTTGCAAAGGCTTTCTTGATCGACGTCGTTGAATTTTGCAATTTAAGCCAACACTCGAAATAGTTCGCCCTTACTTTTGACCGACAGGTGCGCCCGTGCTGATGAAAGACCGTATTGATCACTTGCCTCACGTAAAGCAGCGTGAGTTGCAGCGCGTGCTGGAAGTTATCTTCGAGGAATTCGAGGATGCGCTCAAGGAAGGCTCGGCTGAGTTCAAGAAGCGCGGTCGTATCGTCAAGGCCATTTTGTTCGGATCGTATGCGCGCGGCACACAGGTGGATGAACCGCATACCGGCAAAGGCTATCGTTCTGATTTTGACCTGCTGATTATCGTCAACAATCGTAAGCTGGCGGACTTTGAGTTCTGGCGAAAAACCGAAGACCGGCTTATGCGCCTGCGTGATGTGCAGACTCCGGTAAACTTCATTGTCCATTCTTTGCGTGAGGTGAACACGCGGATCAAGGAAGGGCGATATTTCTTCACTGACATCCGCAAAGAAGGTATTGTACTTTACGAACTTGATCCTGAGCCGCTCGCCCAACCCGGTATTCTCAATCCGGAAGACGCCCATCGTATTGCAAGAGAATATTTTGATGATCGGCTACCGCATGCAAGAGTTTTTGCAAAAACTGCGGGGTACCTTCTGGAGGAAGGCGACATTAAAGAAGCAACATTCATCCTTCATCAGGCGATAGAACAGGCTTATTCCACCTTTCTATTGGTAACAACAAATTACTCGCCGTCTTCGCACAACCTGAAATTCCTGCGTCGGCTCTCTGAAGGGCAACGCAGTGAACTGGCCAAGGCATGGCCGCAAGATCAACAGCGTTACAAAGCGTGGTTCAATATCGTCAATGAAGCTTACGTGAAGGCGCGGTATTCTCCGCATTTTGATATCACCGAGGAAGCACTGCGATGGCTTCTGAAGCAAGCGAACGCGCTCATCGACGAAATCGAGAAGATATGTGCCGTTCAATTGAAGAAAATGAGCGAAGCGCGATAAAAGCACAACCTAATCGCCTCAAAGGGAAATGAACCGCCAACCTGCTCCTCTCCATCGCCGAATTGGGGCCAGAAGCGGGCGATCTGGTTCAGCCAAAGAACGTTGACAAGCGGCCATCATTAGCACAACCGCCTCATTGCCAGTCAGAATCCGCCAAATGGCCGGCCGCTGATAATGCAACTGCCCGGCCAACGGATGCGAAGGCATTATTAAGCACCATAAGTATATAAAGCGCCGGATAAGTGCACCCGGCGCCGGCCATCAAAGCAGGCCTTATTTCGCGTCCACGATTTCTTTTGGAAGCGGTGTACCATGATACTTTTGGTAGATCTCAATCGCAGCGCCTGCGCCGGATATCTACCGTAAACTGAAAGGGTTTGCGTCGTCGGAAGTGCCACTGTCTGGCACCCTAATGAACTCAAGTAAATGCGGGAACGGCTTCGTGTTCCATCCTATTTGAGACCGTCGATTAATGTCGGGATCAGTTCCGAAACAGTTGGATGTACGGGCACAGCCCATTTTAAGTCTCTATAGGAAACGCGTGCGTTCATGGCGTCGATGATACCATGAATAGCTTCGTCACCCTCGATACCTAGAATTGACGCGCCAAGTATCTGGCCCGTCACGGCATCAGCAACAAGTTTCATGAAACCTTGCGTTTCAGCACGTTCGATTGCGCGACCGACCCGGCTCATTGGCCGTACGGAAACCAGAATGTCTTTGCCGGATGCGCGTGCATCTCGCTCGGTCATACCAACCCGGCCGAGCGGTGGGTCAATATAGAGCGCATAGGCGGGAATGCGGTCGCTCACCTTTCTGTCCGCCCCATCCAACAGGTTTGCCGCCACGATTTCGAAATCATTATAGGAAGTGTGTGTGAATGCTCCCCGTCCGTTGCAGTCACCCAGTGCCCAGATACCATCGACGTTGGTCGACAGCGTATCATCCGTAACGATGAAGCCGCGTTTGTCCATTTGCACGTCTGTGGTGTCCAGGCCAAGATCGTCGGTATTGGGCTTTCGTCCAGTCGCGATCAGTATGTCACTGCCGAGAACCACGTCATGATCCGTGGTCACTTCAATATCCGACCCTTTGTTGGCAAATGAAACGATGTTGGTATTCGTGCACACAGTAATGCCCTCGTTTTCGAGAACATTTGCGATAGCGTCCGACACGTCATCATCCTCGCGTGGGGCAAGGCGGGGGCCGCGCTCGATAATGGTGACTTGGGCGCCAAATCGGCGATACATCTGCGCAAATTCAAGCCCAATATAACTACCGCCAATGACCACGAGATGATGTGGTAGCCTATCGAGCTTGATGATCGACGTACTAGTGAGATAGGGCACTTTATTAATGCCCGGAAAATCGGGGATGACGGGGCGCGCTCCGACATTGAGGAATATCTCGGGCGCTGTCATCCTCTCGCCATTGACGCATACCGTAGTTGCGTTTTCGAACCGTGCCTGTCCTTGTATGACAGTCAACGTATCGAGTCCGTCGAACCACGTTTTGAGATTGTTGCGCGCGTTCAATATGACTTTCTCGGCTCTTGCCTGAACGGTTTTCATATCAATGCCGACGGGCCCGACGATTGTCACACCGAATTCCGCTGCTCGGCTGGCGACATGCGCGGCTCTAGCGCTTGCGACCAGCGTCTTGGTCGGCATGCATCCGGCATTGACGCAAGTGCCACCGAGGTATTTTCGTTCAATAAGCGCGACCTTGCGACCCTGAGCTGCCATGCGAGCAGCAAGAAAAGGCCCCGCTTGGCCTGCGCCGATGAATATGGCGTCGAATGTCTTCATAACACAGCTCCACGATCAGGAACACGATGGTATCTAAGAGCGCAGCAAGTCGGTCCAGCCCGCAGGCTTTTGTAGCAAACCATGCAAATTGAGTGTGATGTTTCTATGGCCTGTGCCAAGTCTCATGACATTCAATCCACAATTAGGCGCGTTGTGAGAGGTTCAGCCGTCACTCTTACATCCTTGCCGCGATCGTAGGCAGGCAATCTGCCAGCGTCGACATCCATGTCTCCCGCAAGCTTGCGACAGGTTTCCGGATTGGCGCAGACCTTGATGACTGGCGAGATGGCAGAGCCCGTTGCATCTTCAATCGGGATTGCCGATCTTTAAATTGAAGGCTTAGTCAACATCAGCCATATGATGGCCAATACTGCCGCAAATGCCGGAAAACCAAAAGCAAACCACCAGCGATAGAGACGATGATAGGCCGCCGGCAGTGCTTTTCCCTCGCGGGCAGCCAAACGCGCCATATTCCGCAACCGGATCTGCATCCAGACAACCGGCAGCCAGAATGCACCAACAATGATGTAGAGCGCCAACGAAAGCCCGACCCAACCGGACAGGACAGGCCATCCTGCTTCACGTGCAAGCAAATAGCCGGTGACTGGCTGGAAAATGGCAGCAGTTGCAGTGAAAACCGTATCAGCCAACACGACGATGCCACCGACATGGGCAATCAACCGCGGATCTCCTGAGCGATTGGAGATGACCATGAAAAACGCGATACCGGCGCCGGTGCCAAGCAGGACCGTTGCACCGATCACATGCAGAAAGCGCAAAATATCATAGTTCATCGCACCTCCAGCATCATCGCAACGATAGCTGCCAAAACAATAGCTGGAACCACTTTTATCATCGGTCCAAGAGGATCAAGCCACAGATCTGGCGCAACCACCAGACCACCGAAGAGATAACAGGCCGAAAGCACTATCATTCCGACTGTCGCCATGCGCGTTACCGAACGCCAAAGGATACCCAGGCCCAATCCGATATCTGCAAATGCGCCGCCATAGACTGTAATACCCGCCAGCCACGCCGGAACGTGATGTCCTTCGAGAATAGCGATAGCGCGCATTGGAGATATTAATGCGAATAGCCCCGACAAGCACCAAAACAGCGCAAGCGTGGCGATGGCCAGTGGCAGCATGAAGTACATCCGGGCGAAAAGCCGTTCCTGTCGCGTGGACGGCAGACTTCTCAGTGTCGAAACTAGCGAACGACAGGGGTAACCGCCCGCCTCAAGCCACGCGCTCGGATCGCCTCGTATCCCATCGGCAAGCGCCTGTAACCCAGTGCTGCACATCGGTGAGCGCCACCCCAGCCAGCCGAGCAGATCAGCGCCCTTACCCACTGATTTCAGCACCACTGCGGGCAGTTTTGGACGCAACCACGGAGGCGAGAATCCCTGCCATTGCCTGAAGTGGTCGACCATTTCGGAAAAGCCTCGAACCTCGGGCTCGGTGAGATCGGCAATAAGCCCGGATTGCAGTTTTCTCCTCGCCGCTGCCACTACTGCCTCTGTTACATCATCGATATGAACAGTCTGCACCTGAGCATGAGGCAAAACACGCGGCAAAATTAACGGTAAACCAGCAACGCCACGTAAAAGCGCTGTGCCGCCATAGGCATCTGGCGACAAAACAAGCGTTGGACGCAGGATCACGCAATCTTGTCCGCTCCTCGCCAGTATTTCATCGCCGCGCGCTTTTGACCGAAAGAACTCCGTTGATGCTTCAGCTCCAACGCCAGCCGCCGAAATCTGGACAATCCGTAAGGGAATGTCCTTCGTTGCCTCAACCAGACGGGCTATTGTCGTGACGTGGATGGCTGCAAGACCGTCTCGCGCGCCGTCTTGCAGTGCTCCGGCAGCGTTTACTACGACATCGACATTGCCCAGCAGCACTCGCCATTCGTCGACCGAGATGGTTGGTATGTCACGGATCAACCATGTCGCGTTTGCATCAGCGGCAAGCGCCGCACGACTTGACCGTCCTACACCGACAACTTCAAATCCGGCATTTGCCAAAGCCCGCATGCACGCTCTGCCGATGAGCCCGTATCCGCCCAAAACGATCGCCTTACGCATCGAAGCTCCCATAGATATACGATGTTCAAGTATTAGCCTCTCAGTATTGTCATGGGCAGTGCGACTGAAACGCGCGTGGGCGGCGCCCTCGAACCTGGCTGGACGCCCCGTCCATCCTCACCTAACTTTTGAATGACCTGAACGAGGCCGGAACTAACCGCTTCGCGGGAAGGCGCGTGCGACTGAGGTAGAAGGCACAGAGCGACCATTGCGCTCTGCATTGAGTGTCGCTCGGAGCGAGCAGAGAATGACAGGCTTTTTCAACAAGGAGCCTGACCATGCACAACCAACCGAGTTCGCCCGCGATCAGCCCGCTTCGTCAACGCCTGATCGACGACATGAACCTGCGCCACTTCGGGCACGGGACCCAACGCAACTATCTGCGCGATATCGCACGAATTGCCAGTTTTCTCGGAAGGCCTCCCGATACCGCGTCCGTGGATGATTTGCGCCGCTTCCAGATATGGCAGCAAAGCGAGGGCGTCCCGGTGCCGACGATGAACAGTGTCGTATCGGCGCTGAGGTTCTTCTTCAATACCATGATTGATCGCCCTGATCTTGCCCGCCGTCTCGTGCGGCTGGCGCACCCGCGCAATCTCAGTTTGTTCTGCCAAATTCAACGCATGCACGCTGTTGGAACGGTACAAGCCTCCTCTGCGCTGATACAGCGGCCACGCGTGCCCCTCATTCATCCGCCAGCAACGTCTCATGATAGGCCCAGAACTCATCTATAAAACGTTGAGCCAGGCTGTTGTCAGGACCGTTACTCCGGCGGATGACCAGAAAGCCAGCATCGACAAAGGTCGTAAAAGGTCGGATCGCCACTCCACGTCCGCGAAAATCCGTTGCTGAGGACGGATCAATGATTGTTATGCCGACACCTTCAGCGACGAGTGTCAGCGCTGTGTGCGAAAGGCGGGTCTCGATGGTGGCCGACCGTGGGATGCGTGCAAGCGCAACCTCTACACGCATGGCAAACAGCGAACCCGGCTCCAGCGTGATCATGCGTTCATTAGCGAGATCCTCCGGGGAAACTTCCGAATAATCTGCAAGACGATGTCCCAATGGAACTGCAACGACGGCCGGTATCGCCCTCGTTTCGATATCGAAACCGGGTCTGTCGAGCGGACCGTCGGCAAAACCAAGATCGACCTGACCGGATGCAACGGCCTCCACAACCAGAGCGGATGAAATGCCGTTCAAAGAAGCGTGGATATTGGGACGCTCCCTGAGAAATCGGGCGAGGAAGCGCGGCATGATCCCATTTGCAAGCGCAGGCATGGCAGCAATACGCAACATGCCCGCATTCTGACGGCTGATCTCATCGGCGAAACTCCTGATGCGATTGAGCCCGACATAGGCCCGCTCGACTTCCTGCAACAGCGTCATGGCCGCCTGCGTTGGCGTCAACTGGTTCCCGCGCCGGTTGAACAGTTTGAGTTTCGTGTCGATTTCAAAGTCGCGGATCAGGCGGCTTACGGCGGGTTGGGTGATCGCCATCAGTTCCGCTGCAGCCGTCATTTTACCCGTCAGCATGACAGTGCGGAACGCTTCGACCTGACGCAGGTTCATGTTTCACCATAATATTTGGTTATGCTCTGGGCTTCATTTCGAATTTGACTGTATTAAGTCCCGCTGTCAAACCACTCCCATAAACGTACCGGCGTGACGATGCACCGGACAAAAAAAGGGAACAAAGCAGTTGGGTGCGGTTAGCGCATATCTGGATTTGATGGGTTTTGCCGAAGACGGCTGGGGCTACGATATGCTCCGGGCTACCGGCATGACACTTGCAGTAGCTTTCTGCGGTTTCGCAGCAGGCGCGGTGTTTGGCATTGTTGCCGCTGCCGCTTCATTTTCATCCCAGCGTATTCTGAGAATTGTGGCTGACGGATATTCGACGGTGCTTCGCGGCATCCCCGATCTTCTCGTCATTTACCTGTTCTATTTCGGCAGTAGCGCTGTGTTGAGCCAAATTGGAGCATTGTTCGGCGGGCACGGTTTCGTAAGTGCGCCAATTTTCATAACCGGTGCGCTGGCCATTGGCGTGGTTTCGGGCGCGTATCAAGCCGAAGTCTATCGCGGTGCCGTACTTGCACTCCCTAAAGGCGAGATCGAGGCCGCCAAGGCCTATGGCATGCCAACGCACCTACTGTTCCGCCGTATCATGGTTCCGCAGGCAGCACGTTTTGCCATTCCGGGCATCGGCAATGTCTGGCAACTCGTCTTGAAGGAATCCGCGCTGATTTCTGTCGTTGGACTGGTTGAACTGATGCGTCAAGCCCAAATTGGCGCCGGATCGACCCGCAAACCGTTTACATTCTTTCTGACCGCCGGGCTGCTTTACCTTGTCATCACATTCGTATCGGGCCTGTTGTTCAAGACGGCCGAAAAACGCGCCATGCGCGGCATCCGGAGGGCGGTATGAACTTTCTCGACCTCCCGTTCATGTTCGACAGTTTCGTTGAGCTTTGTCGCGGTATTCCGCTGACGCTGCAGCTAATGGCGCTATCAGTTATCAGTGGCGCCGTGCTGGCGACGATACTGGCCACGATGCGTCTGTCGGGTAATCTGATACTGGACCTCATTGCGCGAGGCTACATCTTCGTGCTGCGCGGCACCCCGCTGCTGGTCCAACTCTACATCATCTATTACGGTCTCAGCCAGTTTCCCGAACTGCGCAGGAGCTTTCTCTGGCCGTTTCTACGCGAACCCTATTGGTGCGCGGTCTTGGCCCTTGCACTCAATACGGCTGCCTACAGCGCCGAAATCATACGAGGCGGCGTTCTGTCGGTCGCGACTGGGCAGATCGAAGCAGCGCGTGCTTATGGCATGAGCGGCTTCACCCTCGTCCGTCGTATTCTGGCCCCACAGGCCCTGCGGCAGATGCTGCCCGCCTATTCGAATGAAGTTATCTTGATGGTGAAGTCCACGGCGCTGGCATCAACCATCACCATGATGGAAGTAACAGGGCTGGCGGCCAAGCTGATTTCTGCCACCTACCGCCCTGTCGAAGTCTTTATCTGCGCGGGCGCGATCTATCTCCTCTTGAATTTCGTGGTCACCAGAATCTTCAAACTGCTGGAATACCGCCTGTCGGCGGCCCAGCGTCAGCCTGTCATCGTGCATGCCGCCGGAGGAAACTCATAATGCAAAGTTTCGAAACGCCTGCGGTCGAGATCAAGAACCTCGAAAAATGCTATGGCGCGCACAAGGTTCTGCATTCCGTTTCATTGCAGGCCCACCAGGGTGAAGTCATCTCCATTCTGGGCGCGTCAGGTTCCGGCAAATCCACACTGCTGCGCTGCATCAATATGCTGGAAGTACCGGATGCTGGTAGCGTAGCTATTCACGGCGAGGCATACAAGCTCGACCAACAGCCCGGACGCGCGCCTCGTCCAGCCGATGTGAAACAGGTTCAGCGGCTGCGCGGTCAGGCGACGATGGTATTTCAGTCGTTCAATCTGTGGTCGCACCTGACTATCCTCGAAAATCTGATCGAAGCGCCTGTCCATGTACAGAAGCGAAACCGATCGGAGAGCATTGCCGAGGCTGAAGCACTGCTGGAGCGTGTCGGCATTGCCGATAAGCGCAACGTCTATCCCGCACATCTTTCCGGCGGGCAGCAGCAACGCGCGGCGATTGCCCGCGCGTTGGCAATGCGTCCGAAGATCATGCTGTTTGATGAACCAACCTCCGCACTGGATCCAGAGCTGGTGGCAGAGGTGCTGAAGGTCATGCGCGATCTGGCGGCAGAGGGACGCACCATGCTGGTTGTGACCCACGAGATGGGCTTCGCCCGGGATGTGTCCAGCCGTGTCGTGTTTCTGCGTCAGGGCCTGATTGAAGAAGAAGGCACGCCCGACGAGGTTTTTGGCAACCCCAAAAGCGAACGGATCCGGCAATTCATTTCCAAACAAAACGCATGAACCGATCGATCGGTTTTTAACAGAGGTGAACATATGAAACTGAAATTCGTCCTTTCCGTTCTTGGCGTTCTCGCCGTCGCACCGACCGCGCAGGCCGAAGACATCGTGCGCATTGCCACCGAAGGTGCTTATGCGCCGTGGAATTTTTCCGGCCCGAATGGCGTGCTGGAAGGCTTCGAGATTGATCTTGCCAAAGACCTTTGCGAGCGCCTGAAAGCGAAATGCGAAATTACCGCCCAGAACTGGGACGGCATCATTCCATCGCTGACCGCTGGCAAGTATGACGCCATCATGGCCGGCATGAGCATCACACCGAAGCGTGAGGAAGTGATCGCGTTTTCGTCGCCTTATGCGGCGGCCATCAATTCCTTCGCAGTCATGGAAGACAGCGACCTCGCCGATCTGCCGGAAGGCGGCAAGCCGCTGAATGTCGATTCCGATGCAGCCAAGCCGGTTCTCGAAGCAATCGCCAGGAAAATCAACGGCAAGACCGTCGGCGTTCAGGGTTCCACAACCGCTTCGGCCTTCATGGAACAATATTTCAAGGACGGCGCGGATGTCCGTGAGTACAAGACCGCCGAAGAGCACAATTTCGACCTGACCAGCGGTCGTGTGGATGCGGTTGTCGCCAATGCGACAGTTCTTGCAGCTGCGCTGGAAAAGGACGACATGAAGGGCGCGAAGCTGGCCGGGCCACTGTTTTCCGGCAAAGTCTTCGGCATGATTGGCGTCGGTCTGCGCAAGGAAGATACCGCCCTGAAGAGTCGCTTCGATACAGCCATTCAGGCAGCAATTGCCGACGGCACGGTGAAAAAGCTTTCCGAGAAGTGGTTCAAAGTGGACGTAAGCCCGCAAAACTGAACCAACACAATCGGGCCAGCCCCTCGTCTGGCCCACCACTGACGACGCTGTGACAACAGATTGAATTTACGAATGCGCAGATTGCCGGACCAAAACATAGTCATTATCGGAGCGGGACTGGTTGGCTCTGCCATCGCCTGGGGTCTCGCCCGATCCGGTCTGCGTCCAATGCTTCTCGATGGGGAAGACCTGTCCCTGCGCGCATCCCGTGCCAATTTCGCGCTCATTTGGGTACAGGGCAAAGGCGTAGGCGCACCACACTATGCCCGTTGGACAATGCAATCGGCGCGCCTGTGGCCCGCTTTCGCAGATGAATTGCGGGATGTGACCGGCCTTGATGTCGCGTTGAAACAGACAGGCGCTTTCACCTTTTGCCTCGACAAGCGCGAGCTTCAAATGTTTGCCGAAGACGTCGCGACAGTAGCGCGGGAGCTTGGCAATGACGCCCCCGAACATGTCGTGCTCAACCATCAGGAAACGGCCAAAATGGTCCCCTCCATCGGTCGGGATGTGATCGGCTCGATCTATTCGCCGATGGACGGCGACGTGAATTCACTGCGCCTGTTTCGCGCCTTGCATACAGGCATAATCAAACTCGGCGCTTCCTATGAACCGCATTGTGAAGTCTCGTCCATCACTCCGCAAAACGGCGGCTTTCTCCTGAGTGGCGCATGGGGTGAAGTCTTCACCGAGCGCGTCATTCTGGCAGCGGGCAACGGCAATACAGAGCTTGCCAAGAGTGTCGGTCTTGCTACGCCGGTTGTGCGCAGCAAAGGCCAAATTCTTGTAACGGAGAAATGCGCGCCCTTCTTCCCCTATACAGCGGCCACGCTGCGGCAAGCGGATGAAGGCGGCGTTATGATCGGCGACAGTCAGGAAACTCACACGGATCGGATCGCCACCAATCAGGATATCAGCGCGGTTCTGGCCAACAGAGCAGTGCGGACATTCCCACATCTGGCCGAGGTCAATGTCATTCGCAGTTGGACCGGGTTTCGGATCAAGACACCGGACGGCCTGCCGATTTACGAACAATCCGAAAGCCACCCGGGGGCTTACGCCGTCATGTGCCATTCCGGCGTCACGCTTGCAGCCAACCATGCCCTGATCGTGGCGCAGGAAATAGCAGCCGATGCCAAACAACTTGCTGGTGATGCATTCTCCGGCCGGAGGTTTCATGTCTCCTAAAATGTTCCTCAATACTGAGACACCAGAGGAAACTGTAACGATCACATTCGATGCACGTACCTTGACGGTACCTGCCAATGTAACTGTCGCCGCAGCGTTGCTTGGAGAGGGTATCAACCGGCTCAGAAACAGCGTCGTTGGTGATCAACCGCGAGCGCCCTATTGCCTGATGGGCATCTGCTTTGAATGTCTGGTCACCATTGATGGTGTTCAGAACCGCCAGGCTTGCATGACGCTTGTGGCCAATGGAATGATCATTTCTTCCCAGACTGGTGCGCGTCGGGTGGAACCATGACGACAATGCTCAAAAGAATTTCCAGTATTCATGCACTCGACGCGTTTTACGACCTCGCCATTATCGGCGCGGGACCGGCAGGCATGTCGGCAGCCGCAGAGGCAAGCGCCGCTGGCGCTAACGTGGTTCTGTTCGACGAAAACACAACCGCAGGCGGACAGATATACCGTGGCATAGAACACAATACGAATGCCCAAAGGCCGTTTCTCGGCACCGACTACTGGCGGGGCAAAGACGTGCTGAAAGCATTCATCGCCAGCAATGCCACCTATGTTCCGCAGGCCCTCGTCTGGAGTGTGGAACCACAGGATGGCGACAACAACGGCGTTGATCTGCGCGTATCGGTAAGCGGCAAAAGCGGGATTGTTTCAGCGCACCGCGTGATCTTCGCGACCGGCGCCATGGAGCGCCCGATGCCTGTCAGGGGCTGGACGTTGCCGGGTGTTATGACCGTCGGCGCAGCACAGATTGCGTTGAAGGCTTCCGGCCTCCTGCCCAACGGAAATGTGGTTCTGGCGGGGACAGGCCCGCTGCTCTACATGTTCGCCGCGCAGCTGCTGCAGGCTGGTGGCAAGGTTGCAGCATTGCTCGATACGACGCCCGGCGCAAATTATGCGAAGGCCACCTCAAGGCTGCTTTCGTTCCTTTTCTCGCCCTATGCCTTGAAGGGGCTTTCGCTTCTCTTAAAAGTGCGCAAGTCGGTACCGGTTTATTCCGGTGTCACCGATATCGCAATTGAAGGAAAAGACGAAGCGGAAGCGATCTGCTTTTCGGCAAAGGGCAAAACAAACAGGCTTGCGGTCGATAGCGTATTCCTGCATCACGGTGTGATCCCCAACAACAATCTCGCCAATGCTTCCGGCTGCGCTCTGGTCTGGAACGACGGCCAGAAATGCTTTCAACCGCAACTCAACGGCAGCGGGCGTTCGTCTATTCCAGCCATCTACATTGCTGGTGACGGCAGCGGCATCGGCGGTGCATTGGTTGCCGAGCAGAGCGGGCGCATCGCAGCACTCGCAGCCTGTCAGGATATCTTTCCGGCATTGGCCCCAACGTTGAATTCGAAAATCGCTAAGCTGCATGCTCAAGCGCGTCGCGTCGAACGCGGTCGCGCCTTTATCGATGCGCTTTATCTGCCTGCACAGGCATTTCGCGCGCCAATGGATCGGGAAACGATTGTCTGCCGTTGCGAGGAAGTGACCGCAGGCGCAATCCGCGACGCGGCGGCCTGCAATATTGTCGGCCCCAACCAGCTTAAAACCATGTTCCGCTGCGGCATGGGTCCCTGTCAGGGTCGCATGTGCAGTTCCACCGTCACGGAAATTCTGGCCGAGGTGCAAAACCGTGCACCTCAAACGGTCGGTTTCTATCGTCTGCGCACTCCGGTGAAACCGGTACCGCTCTGCGAAATCGCAGCACTGACTCAAACCCCCGATGCTGTTTTCGCCGTCACCGGCGAACAACCGGATAACTCCCCAACCATCTGAAAGGACTAAATTATGGCTGAGCGTTTCATTCAGACGCCGATTATGCATCGCGTCGTCGAACACAATGGCATTGTCTATGTCGGTGGAACCACCTGTGATGACGAAAGCCTGGATATGGCCGGTCAGACCAGCGAAATCCTCGCCAAGCTCGACAGCTATCTGGCGCAGGCAGGCACGGACAAGACCAAGCTTCTGGCAGCAACCATCTTCGTAACGGATCTCAACAAGAAGCCTGAAATGGATAAGGTCTGGAAGGAATGGATTGATCCTTCGCTGCTGCCAACCCGTGCAACTGTTGGCGTTGCCGATCTGGGTGGTGATACGCTGATAGAGATTGTGGTTTCCGCTTACAAGTAATCAATACCAAACATCTGCAAAATCCGACAACCCCCTGAATAACAACAGGGGATTGTCGTGCGGCACATCCCACTTCGGTAGTAACCTGGACTCCATCGGATATAAATTCCGCTCTAACCGTTAATTCAGTCCAGTAAACGAACGGTCTAAATCCGATATCTCTTCCAACTTGTATAGTGACACGACGCTACTGGACGCCCCTTTTCGGATTTTCACCCACAGCACCCGAGCGACCGGCATGAAGGTGCTAAGCAGGCAATCGCGGCTTTGATTGCCAGTCAGAAATCGCTCAATGGCCGACCGCTGATAATGTAACTGCCCAGCCAACAGATGCGAAGGCATTATTAAACACTATAAGTATGCAAAGCGCCGGATAAGTGCATCCGGCGCCGGCTATCAAAGCAGGCCTTATTTCGCGTCCACGATTTCTTTTGGAAGCGGTGTACCATGATACTTTTGGTAGATCTCGTTTAACTTGCCATTTTGGAGGTTTGCCACAACCCATTCGTCAAGTTTGGAGAGCAATTCCGGTTCATTCTTATTCACACCAATTGCAAGGTTCAAAACGCGGATCGTTATCTTCGGTTCGAAAGCCAATGTTGGATTCTTGTCATGAATCTGTTTCACGAGCGTGGCTGATGTCGCAATCGCCTTGGCCTGACCTGACACAGCTGCTGTAACCATCGTCGCGTCATCGTCGTAACGAGTGACAGTAAAACCATGCTCGCCTGCGAGCTTCGTCAGTTCACTGTCCTGGGTCGTACCACGTGTCACGGTTACTGATTGTCCCTTCAGATCTGCCCAATCGTTGATCGGAGATTTTGCCGGGGCTGCAATCACCGAGACCAGTCCCGCATATGGCTTCGAAAAATCTATGACTTGTGCCCGCTCCGGGGTTACCGACAGCGTTGAGATGACGATGTCAGCCTTGTTCGTTTGGAGGTTCGGAATACGCGTGGCGCCCGTTGTCTGAATGAACTCCAGCTCAACACCCCAGTCCTTTGCGAGAAGCTGCGCGGTTTCGACATCGGAACCCACGGGTTTGAGGTTGGCATCAAGCATGCCGGACGGCGGAATTGCCAGGTCCGTCGACACCCGAATTTTCTTTGCTGCGATGATGTCGGCGTATGTATCGGCCATGGCCGGAACGCCTTGAGCAGTCAGCATCGCCCCTACGATGCTTAATACGAGAAACCTCTTCAACATTACATTCTCCTCCATTTTATTTTATCTCATAGATCGTGGCTCAAGAAGTCCTGGAGCTCCAATGTCATGGGTGCATTCAAGATCGATGCGTCCCCCTCCTCGTGAACGAGCCCGCGGTGCATGAAGATCACACGATCGGCGACCTTGCGTGCGAAGTTCATTTCGTGGGTAACCATGATCATCGTCATCCCGCTTTCTGCGAGTTTTTCGATCACTCGTAGAACCTCTCCGGTCAGTTTTGGGTCGAGGGCGGAAGTGACCTCATCGAATAGCATCACTTTCGGTTCCATCGCGAGCGATCGCGCGATAGCGCCTCGCTGCTGCTGTCCGCCCGATAATTGCTCGGGATAGTGGTTAGCCTTCTCATCGAGCCCGACGCGTTCGAGCGCAGCCCGCGCCATTTCGCGCGCCTCATCCTTTGGGATTTTCTTCACCGAACGAGGCGCAAGCATGACGTTCTCTTCGATCGTGAGATGTGGGAAAAGGTTGTAGCTTTGAAACACGATGCCGACGTCAAGGCGGAGTTTATGGAGATCAAGCTTTGGGTCATGAACCTTGTGGTCGGCCACGATGATCTCACCGCTATCGATCACTTCGAGACGATCGACGCATCGCAGCGCAGTACTCTTTCCGGAGCCACTTGCACCGATCAGTGCCGCGACCTGGCCCTTCTCTACTGAAAAACTTACTCCTTGAAGGACGGGAACCGCGCCGAAGCTCTTCTTGACTTGATTTAATGCGATCATGACCATGATCACCCTCCCTGAATTGCTGTACCCTGTGCTTCCGGCTCTTTTCGATTGCGCCGTCTCGGCCCCATGTTCTCAAGCCGTTGGCTGAATGCTGACAGAGGGAAGCAAAGGCAGAAATAGAGGGCGGCAACGATAAGATAGATGAGAAAGGGCTCGAAAATCGAGTTGTTGATAAGCTGCCCCGCTCTCGTCAGTTCAACGAAACCGACGACCGATGCGAGCGACGTGTTCTTGACGATCTGAACACTAAAGCCAACGGTTGGTGGGGTTGCGATCCGAACCGCCTGTGGAAGGATCACTTTGAACATGCGCTGCGTTCGAGAAAGCGCAAGGCACTCAGCCCCCTCCCACTGCGCCTTTGGTACTGATTCCAAACAACCCCGCCAAATCTCTCCAAGGTAGGCGCTGACATAGATTGTCAGCGAGATGCCGGCTGCAAACAATGGCGTGATCGAGAACCCAAGTGTCGGCAGTCCGAAGTAGATGATGAACATGATCACCAAGAGCGGGGTGCCCTGGATGAGCTGGACATAGGTCGCCGCAATGAGGCGGAGTGCACGCGATGGCGTGATACGACCGAGCGCAACGATGAAGCCAACAATCCCTCCTCCGATAAATGCCATTCCGGTAAGGATGACGGTCCAAAGAGCGCCTTCGAGAAGGAAAATCAGATGGTTGTGGTTGAATGCGGTAGTCACTGCTCGCCTCCCTTACAACGGCGTCCCGAGCCTGCGGCGGCGCGGGAACAATGCCATACCCAGCCCCCAGAAAAGCGCTCGCATCCCGAGGGAAAGGAAGAGGTAGATGACTGCGATGACGAGATAGGTTTCAAACGGTCGGTAGGTTTCCGACTGGATGAAGTTGCCGGCAGCGGTGAGTTCTTCGGCAGAAATCTGGGAGGTCACCGAGGAAGCAAGCATCAGCAGGATGAACTGACTTGTGAGGGCTGGATAAACCCGCTCCATCGCGGGGCGAAGCCCCACATGCCAGTAAAGCTGCGTTGAAGACAGGCCCAGACACTCCCCCGCTTCCCATTGCCCCTCCTGGATGGAATCGAACCCTGCGCGCATGATCTCGGCGGTATAGGCTCCGACATTGACTGTCAGAGCTACGACAGCCACGAAAATTGCGCCAAACGAATATCCAAGGCTGGATAGGCCGAAATAGATCACAAATATCTGGACGAGGAACGGCGTGTTACGAATGCTTTCGACATATGCGGTGGCCAACCTGCGCAGCACCGGTCCGCCGGATCGGCGCGCTATCGCACATGCTGTTCCAATAATGAAGCCGGTCACTGTCGTGATCAGGGCCAACTGCGCCGTCAGCGCCATGCCATCGACCAGCATGTGCCAGCGGAGGAGGACGACTGAGAAATCGAAGGTCATGGTCTGACTGCCATGTGTCGCGGCAGGTTCTGTCCCGTCATCCGGTCATAGACCCTGAAAAGGGCCTGGTTGCCGTTCGATCCTTCGCCATGCGCCCTCGCCTCGACATATTGCGAGGTGACAAGCGACGTAGCAGGAAGTGGAACATCCTTCTGTCCCGCCATTTCCAGGACAAGTCGGAGGTCTTTGAGCATCAGGTCGATGCGGAACCCAGCGCTAGTATCTCCAGCGATCATCGCCGGACCGAGCTTGTCGAGCATCCAGGAGGAAGCTGACCCGCCAAGCAGGACATCTCGCATCTGATCAAGATCGACGCCGCTGGCACGACCGAGCGCAAGAGCCTCACAGACTGCCTGGATGTTGACCGCGCAGACGAGCTGGTTACAAAGCTTCACGGTCTGACCAGCGCCCGGGGCCCCGACGTGCGTCACGGTCGCACCCATGACTTTGAACACCTTTTCGGCGCGTTCGAAAGCAGCCCGCTCGCCTCCGACCATGATCGATAATGCAGCGTTCTTTGCACCAATCGGCCCCCCCGAAACCGGGCCGTCGAGCATGAAGATGGATTTGGCAGCCAAAGCCGAAGCCATGGCCCGTGTAGCCTCCGGTGAAATCGTACTCATGTCGATGTAAATTCCCCCACCAGGCATGTGATCGATTATGCCGTCCCGATATACGACTTCCTCAACCTGAGGTGTGTTGGGAAGCATCGAGATTACGATCTGTGCATCGCATACCGCGGTGGCGACACTATCCGAAGCAGTGCCCCCCTGCTCTGCCAATGCTGAGATAGCATCTGACGAAATGTCATAGATCTTCACCGGATATCCAGCCGTGATGAGATGACGGACCATCTCCCGACCCATCACGCCGAGCCCGATGAAAGCGATCTTTGGAAAGTTGCTAGTCCCCATGTCTGCTCTCCAGTCTTTCGGTCACGCGACTGACTGCGCATTTTCCAATGCGGAAAGTTTTTCGACACGGCGGACGAAATCTTCGTTGCGGTCAAACCGAGCGTTCAGATAGGACAAGACCAAGTCGCGAGCGAGCCATGACCCGACGATTTTTGCGCCGATGCACATGACATTCACGTCGTCATGCTCCACACTCTGGTGCGCCGAATGGACGTCGTGGCAGACGGCTGCGCGGATGCCGTTGATCTTGTTTGCTGCGATGGCGGCGCCAACGCCAGTCCCGCAAACAAGAATGCCACGTTCGGCTGAACCATCCCGCACCTTCTTGCAGAGCAGGCCTGCTATGTCAGGGAAATCGACAGGATCCGGCGTGAAGCTACCAATGTCTTCCACCTGATGACCGAGCTCTTTGAGGACCTCGATCACGTCAGCTTTCAACGGAAAGCCCGCATGGTCGCTTCCAACGACAATATTCATGAATATCCTCCCTGATGAATGAGTGAACTAGTCTGAAACACTGGTTCCCTTTGCCAGTTCGTGCAGACTCGCCCGGCGCCGAAAATCGGCTCCGATTTCGAAGTGCTGATGCAGCAGATCATCGGCCCGAACGCGATCGCGGGCGGCAAGGGCTTCGAGGATCAATCGATGATGATCGATCAGGAACTCCTCGATTCCTTCGACTCGAATTATCTTCTCGCGGCGTTCCAGGTGCGAGCGCATCATGAGCTGCGATATCGAGGCATAGATCGTGACCAGCGTCGGCGAGTGTGACGCAGTGACGATTGCCTCGTGGAATTTGAAGTCTGCAGTGCCGCCCGCATCCGGATTTTCTATCGTCTCGATGATGTGCCGCAACGCAATTGCAATATTCGCAAAATCCTGTTCTGTCGCTCGCTGACACGCCAGACGAATGGCGTGGTGCTCGATGGCCTTTCTGGCCTCCATGATGTCACTCGTGATATCCGAGCCATGTGCGAGCATGAAGCTGAATACATCGCCCAGTGCCGATGCGTCCGGCCTTTTAACAATCGTGCCGACGCCATGCCTGATCTCAACGGCGCCGATCATGGAAAGCGCGCGAAGGGCTTCCCTGAGGACAGGCCGGCTGACATTAAGCATGGCTGCGAGTTCTCGCTCTGGCAAAAGGCAATCGCCAGCCTTCAATTCCCCAGACAGCAACTGGTCGCGAAGGAACGCAGTGACACGGTTATGTGCACCAGCTTCCTGCGTTTCGCGTCGGATTGATTTTTTTTCTGTCATCCCGTGTCCAAACCGTGGTATTACCACTAATCTATCCACGTCGAACATACTGTCAAGCAGCTTGGATCGAATTTCTGCTAACCCACTGTTCCAGATATCGTTTTGTTGACGCCGCCAAGCCATCCGGAGTCAGCTAAAAGAGCGTGGACTACACTTAACCTAGACTTCGGAGCTACTGCTTACCGGTATCCGGCGCGTATAGTTGCCGAACAGGATTTTGCCGTCGTAAGCTATACGCCTGAATCTCGTGTTCCGACGACACTGCCGAAACATCGCCGGACGTGCATTCAATCCGCGCTTATTTTTGAATGACCGGATTGGGGCCGGTAGCGGAATGGCGGCTCCTTGGCGGCGGACGTAAGTAAGCAGACATTCGTCGTAGTCACGTGTGCTAGGGTGCATTCCCGGGCCAGAAGCGGGACGTGATTAAAAGTTGAATTTTGCTTCCCCTTTTCGGCGCGGAACGATGTCTGGGCAGTTTAACATGTGATCAACTCGCGACTTTTTAGGCATGACTGGGCTGAACACGGTCAGGGTGAGATTTCTTTTCAGGTCAACACACTGACCACCACACAGCTGTAGCAAGTTTTACCCTCAAAGGTCACATTTTTGGGGATGAACGCAACCGCCAATATTGAATGGGTGTTTCGCCGACAGTACATTCGGAGAAATCAACGGGACGGCGGGGTTGCATGCCTAAGAAAATTTTGACCGTCGGCTTCGACTTGGTAGGGGACAACATCGAGAGCGCAACTTTCAGTGATAAAAACTCGCTCCTCGACTGGGACATCGTCCTCTTCAGACCTAATATTTCCCAGATCACTACCTACGCATATGGCAATGACGAGTATCTCGGCAAACTCTGCTTGAATGACAGTAAATCATTTGCGCTCCGGGAAGCGTGCGCGCACTGGCGGAGGGAAATCACGCAGGGCTGTAGACGCGGGCAAACTAGTTGTTGCCTTTCTTTCCCCGCCAGCCGAGGTGTATGTCGCGACCGGGTCGAAATCCACTTCTGGGACTGGTCGCAATCAAAAGGTGACGCGACACGTCGAATTATGCACAAGCTACAATGCCCTTCCGGTTGCGTCCAAATGGACTGCGACGCAGGGATCTTCAATGGCGCTCAGCCAAGGCACGCAAGAACTGTTCGCGGCGTACTGGCAAAAGTTTGGAAAAGACTCACGTTATAATGTCGTCTGGCCAGTAACCAGCAAAGGTGTGTGTGTTCAAACACAGACCGGGCACATCCCCGTGGGGCTATTTCTGAGAAGCAAGGTCTCCACCGGTGCGCTTCTACTCCTCCCCGACATGGATTTCGACCGGGACGAGTTTAGCGAAGAAAATAAAGATGGCGATTGGGTCTGGTCTCAAGCAGGCCAACAATTCAGCGCTTCACTTATTGGGGAGATTGTCGCTCTATCGAAGGCAATTGCCAGCGACGGTGAGAAAACGCCGCAACCCGAATGGGCGTCGGCTGACGAATTCGCACTCGCCCCGGAGGTCGAGCTTCGCCAGCAATTGCTCCAGGCAGAGACAGAACTGGAGAAAGCCCAGCGCGTGAAGGACGATCTATCCAACCAGATGGAGGACGCAGGACAGCTGCGCGCGCTGCTATTCGAGAAGGGCAAGCCGCTGGAGGCGGCGGTCATCATCGCGTTGACGGTGCTCGGCTTTAAAGCAGAACGATATGAGGACGGGAAATCGGAATTCGATGCAGTCTTCGAGAGCGCGGAAGGCCGCCTTCTCGGTGAAGCTGAAGGCAAGGACAACAAGGCAGTAAACATCGAGAAGCTGCGTCAGCTGTCAACCAACCTGCACGAAGACCTGCAGCGCGAGGAAGTTAGTCGACCGGCCAAAGGCATTCTATTCGGAAACGGCTATCGCCTGACGAATCCGGGTGAGCGCGCGGATCAGTTCACCGATAAGTGCATCACCTCGGCCACATCAATGTCATACGGATTAGTGTCGACCGACCGACTGTACGCCGCCGCACAGTATCTTTCCGGCACTTCAGACGACGAATTTGCTCGTCGCTGCCGTTTGGCCATGATCGAAATGTCAGGCATTGTAAGATTCCCGGATGTTCCGGTCACTGCTGACGAGGCTGCAGATGGGATTCAGATAGCCGAGTCGACAGAAATACGCCGTAATAATAATTCTTAATTAATATTATTAGTTTCAATCTAAATCTCGAACAACTCCTTTTGAGTTCAACAATGCATGCTTTCCAAGAAATTTTATCAAAATTGTTTCAATACTTAGGCATAGCTCGGGGTCAGAGATAGATAAAAATGAGCCACGCACGACCAATGGTGACTTGAACCAAAACCGTGTCTGATGATCTTTCACTCTGTTTCGGACATTTTTACTGGATTTCCCCACATATACAGGACGGTCAGTAATATCATAGAATACGTAAACTCCACTGGCCTGCGGTACTGTCTCCAGATCAGTGGGTGTGAAATCTACCCATTCGAGACCTGGTAACAACGCTGACTGACTGACGATTTCTGCTTCAATCGCAGGTGGAATGATTTCATTTAAGGCGGATGCCAGTTTCTCTCGTGTTTCTTTACGCGGCGAAGCTGTATTGCCTTTAATGATGTTCCAAATGCCAGTATATGTTATACCTGTCCTTTCTACCAAAGAAGCGATAGTTAATCCTTGCTTTGCCATCTCTCTGCGAAGCCAATCGCCGAAGGCTGAATGCTCATCGTTGTTATTGATTAGCTCGACAGATTCGGCTTTCTCAAGAATATCCATGTCAATTCCTATAGTTGACCATCTACTGCGTCTTTGAATTCTGCGATCAGAAAATCCACGGTAGCTTGGTCACGAAGTTTGCATACGATGTTCTGATTGGCAAAAGCGCCTTTGAACCACTTGGCTTGTGACGGCTCCACAGTCTTGATCCATTCAACGCCGACGACATATTCCGCTCGGTCAGGCGGTTCGCCAAGACGCTTCATTCGGGCTTCGGCAAGCGGTTGCTCGAAGAGTAGCCCGTCTGGAGTCATAAAGTCAGAGGCAAGCTGGGCTTTGCTGGTAACCGTCCCATAGCCGATATAGCCCTTGCCCTTGTCGTACACGAATATCTCGTCGCCAACGGCAAGCTGCTCCAGGCGCTTGGTGTAGAACTCGCCGCCGCCGGCGCTCACGAAGCCGTAGCGCTTCATGTCGGTCCAGGAGCGGTGTTCGCCGAGGCCGGCATTGACAAAGTAATAGCCGGACCACGGCGAGCGGACCTTGCGTTCGGAGCGCTCCTCCACTTCTTCCTGATCGAGCAGAAAATCCGTCGTCAGCCATTCTTGGCCGTTGGCCTCGAAGACGTTGAAAAAGACGGTGTTGATAGCAACGCCATGCTCTTCAGACAAGTATTCGACGATCCGCCGGGACGCCGGGTCGAGTTCGCTAGCCACGATCAGCATGGAGTGGCTGCCGTTGAGCTGTTCCGGAATGGCTTCTCCGAACTTCTCCCGGAAGGCGGTCACCAGGCGCGTCTGAAGATACCGTTCAGCCCGCTCGTAAATCTGGGGTGTCGTCAGCGTTCGAACCCAGGAGGCGTAATCAAGCACCTGCGCCACAATTTCGCGCGGGGTGCGGTCCTTCTTCAGTTCGATGATAATGATAGCACCTGAGGCATCCAGCGCCAGCAGGTCAATGAATTTGCCGTGGTCCGTCGGCACCTGCCGGCCGATCACCATGGCGTCGAGGCCGAGCAGGGACGGATCGGCCGCAACCCAATCCTCGATCAGGCTTTCCTTCATCAAGGCACGGCGCGTGGCAGGTTTCAATTTTCCGTCAACAATGGAGTAGAGCGAGCTCATGCCGCGTCCTCCATGTCTTCAGGTGGGTAGAGTTCTAGCAATTTGGCGTGCAAAGCCTGAATCTCGTCGTAGTGCGCCTCTCCGGCCAACGCGGAGACGTCAAAGTCGGAGCAGATGCCGATATCGGCGGATGACATATAATTCGCATGAACCAGGTTTGCAGCAATCTCGTCTGCTGGATCGGTATACTGGCGCTCTTCTACGTCCGAGCTTGATATCAAAAATCGCCGATAGAGCTCAAGGATAACCGGCTCCATATGCATCTCAATATTGCGGACTTCCCTCATCATGTCAGCGATTTCAGCGTCAATCGCCGCACGATCGTTAAAGAACACTGTTCCTGTCGGATGCGCGATCTTGTTGCGCCGCTTTACAAACTTGGCGAATTCTCCAACCTGCTGATTGGAGCAACCAATCAGCTTGAGAAACCGGAAAATCTGGCTTTCCTTCAGACGGTCGTAGAACTTAAACGGGCTTTCACAATCCATCAGACTGCCCTCTTCGTCCGAACGAAAACCAACCATAGCCATTGCGAACTGCTCGGGCCGGGCCAGCCTGATCTGCCAGATGGAGAAGCTCACAAAGCTCATATAGAGCAAGTGAAAGGCGAGACTGGCAAATTCGAAACGTTCAGCCTCGTAGTTCGTCTGGAAGGCGGACCAAAGAAAGTCGAGATAGGCCTGTTCGCTGGCGTTGGAGAATGAACGGGGCAAATAGCTACCCAGGTCGAGCGCTTCATCCATCAGACAAGCTCCTCCGTCTTGGCCTCACCCCAGACGCGGGCAATGGCGGCCTCGATCTTTTTCTCAAAGCGGGTGATCAGGTCGCGGTTGCCTTCGATAAGGGCTCGCTCGGCTTCGATTTCGGCAACGATGGATTTTTGAACGACCAATTCGGGCAGAGGTATCAATTCCTCTTCCACCACGGCGCGCGGGACACGCTGGAGGCCGCCAGTTCCGGTCATCTTAGCTGTCGCTCTCGCGCGGAAGTCGGGGGTGGTGAGCCAATGAAATAGCCATCCAGGCAGGGTTTCTTCATTTGCTCGGACAACATAGAACTCGCTCGATCCAAAGCCGATGCCGTTCTTAAGCCCTCGCGCGATGCCTGCTTTGCCATTCTCGAAGCATGGCGTAACCTTGGCTACCAGCACATCACTCTCACGAAAGTAGGTGTAGCTGCCTACGACTTCGCTGATCGTCTTTACCTCGACCGGATCGAAGCGGACGTTGTTTTCATTCAAGACTGCCATAGGGACGAATGAGACGGGCGTCGAAGGATCAGTATCCTTGAGTTCGCTTTTCTTCGGATTCACCTGCGCTACCTCTGATAGCGGGCGCATTGGCCACTCAGGATCAACAGGTATATAGGAACGATAGTTGTCAAGGACAGCGCGCGCACCGTCGATGACGCGCTGATAGCCTTCCACCTCGGCCACAATCTCGCGCTGCATCTCAAGTGGCGGGAGAGGAATTTCCAATTCGCAAAACTTGCTTTTCGAGATTTCCGCAAATGTACCACCCGTTGCCCAACTTTGCATCGTCGGCACAAGCTTCGTGACGGCAAAAGCGAGATACTCCGGCAGTACCCGTGCTTCGTCTGCAATGACGATGTTTTTGAAGCCTTGATTTGTAGCCAGCGGAACGCGGTTAATTGCAATTCGTCCGATGGTCGCGCGAGACGAGACCAGCACAGAATTTGCTGGTAGGATCTTGGCCGATGAGCCTTTCAGGCCTGCCTCACTAATGGTTCGGACGGTCCCCGTAATTTCAGTAATGAAATTTGAGGCGGGTAGGTCGACCAGCGTCGCCCATGGAATGCCCCCGTCCCAATACTCCGGAACGTCGGATTTAGGTGTGCCTCCGCTTTCGACCTTGAATAGGGCTTCATCGCCAAGCGAAACCATCGGAAAACCGGATTTTCCGATTTCTCGTGTCAAATACCGCTCGGCGCTTAATGTGATTGATCCTTCGGCCAGCAACTCTTTGCGCTCCACCGCAAAGCCAACGTTGCTTTCTAGCTCCTTACCACCACCTGCTCGCGCAGCCTTCAGCCAAGCCGCAAGCTCGGTCTTCACCTGCGCAAGTTGCGACCCCTTCACCGCCTTACGCTGCGCGCCCAGCGCAAAACCATCATTTTCGATCTTGAAGAACGCGACGTGCTGACTGGCCTTTGCCACCGCGCGGTCAAGTATCAGGATCGAGGTCTTCACGCCGGAATAGGGGTTGAATACGCCTGCGGGCAGCGAAATGACAGCGGCAAGGTGGTTCTCGACCAGCATCTTACGCAGGGCCACATAGGCGCTTTGGCTTTGGAAGATGATACCCTCGGGCACGACGATGGCGGCGCGGCCGTTCGGGGTCAGGTGTTCGGCGATATAATCGACAAACAATACTTCGCTGCGCTTGGATTGCACCTGGAAGCGGGTGTGCGGCTTAATCCCGCCTTTCGGCGACATAAAGGGCGGGTTAGCGAGAATGACGTCGGCCGTCTCTGTCCACTTGTCTTCGCTGGTAAGCGTGTCGTATTCCTCGACCTTCGGGTCAGCAAACCCGTGCAGATAAAGGTTCACAAGCGACAGGCGCACCATGTCGGGCGAGATGTCATAGCCCCGGATGTTGCGGGCAAGGCGGGCGCGGTCATCGGGTTGCAACAGGTCGCCGGGATAGCGCATCGGGCTCTCCAGTGCCTGCTCGGCGGCGTCGCCCTCAGTGCTGGCGCCATTGCTATTCACCACGCCGGTCGAGTTCTGCTTTAGGATATGCTTGTAGGCCGAAATCAGAAAACCCGCCGTGCCGCAGGCCGGGTCCATGATGACCTCGTTCTTCTGCGGGTTGATAATCTCGACCATAAAATCAATGATATGGCGGGGTGTGCGAAACTGGCCCGCGTCCCCCTGGCTGCCCAGAACGGACAACAGGTACTCGAAGGCATCACCCAGCTTTTCGCTATGGTCGTAGGTGAAGCTGTTGATCTCGCGCAGGAAGGCACGCAGCGTTTCAGGATCGCGATAGGGCAGATAGGCGTTGCGGAAAATGTCACGGAAGAGCTTTGGTAGCCCTTCGTTTTGCACCATGTTCGTCAGCGCTTCGGAATAGGTGTTGAGCATGTCTTGCCCCGACACGCCGGGGGCCACCAGTTTCGCCCAGCGATACCGCTCGTAGTCCTTGGTGAAGAACCGCCGCTCTCCGCCCAATTCCTCGGCCTCAAGGTCCATGTCATCCATGAACTTGTAGATCAGCGCGATGGTGATCTGCTCCACCTGGCTTTTCGGATCGGGCACCTTGCCCACGAGAATGTCACGGCAAGTGTCAATTCGGCGTTTGGTATCTGGATCGAGCATTTCGGGCTTTCATCACATAAAGGGGTTCAGGGACACGTAGTCCTTGATGTATTCGGGAATGCGCTTGCGCCACGGGGCGGGCACTTCCTTAAGGTCGCGGGTGGTGAAGGAAGGGTTTACGTTGAGGTCTGCGAAATGACCAGCGTCGATCAGCGCCCGAACTTTGGCGTCGCGGATATAGGCCTCGAAGAAGTAGCGCATTTCGCGTATACGGTCGGCTTCCTCAGGTTTTTGGTCGACCAGGAATTTCTGGAATTCGTCATCTATCAATTCTCCCTTGTTCTTGAACTTCGGAATAAAGCCGAAGGCTTTTTCCACCAGCTCTCGAACCGAGATACGGCGATCGACCCCTGCGGCGCGGCGCAGCTTCTCCAGGCTGAAAAACTCGCTCGGCTTGTCGAATAGCTCTTCGACGACGTGGCGCGTGGCCGCATCCCAGTCCCGCTGCTCAACCAGTTCAGCAAGTTTGGGATCAGAGCGCGCTGTTTCCTCGAATTTCTGGAATAGCTCACGGTCGATCCGCATGCCCTCCAGGCCGATCTGCTCTTCGACCTGGTAGACGACCTGATCGGGTTCCAAAAACTCGTAGATGGTAGGTTTCGAGGCGATCGCCGAACCATCGTCACCGCCATTTGACAACGGCATGGCGGCAGGCTTTGGCAAAGCCAATGCCTGGTCATAGTCGAACTTCTCTTCGAAGAATTCGCAGTTGGCGAAGAAGTCGAACAAGCGGTAGGAAGCTTTTTGGACATCCCCAAGCGCTGCCTTCCTGGCGGGATCGAAGAGCTCTTCCGCGAAATTGTGCTTTCGTGTTCCGCGCCCCTTCATCTGCACAAAATCCGATGGGGAGAAGATTGGCCGCATGAGGGCAAGGTTCAGAATGTCGGGGCAGTCATAGCCAGTCGTCATCATACCAACTGTGACACAAACTCGGGCCTTGCTGGTGCGGTAGTTTTCGACGAAACCGGTGTGTCCACCGAGATTGTTGTTCGCAAAATTGATTGTCATCTGCTGCGAGGCCGGTATGTCGCTGGTCACCTGCATCGCGAAATCAGACTGGTAGCACCCTGGCCACAACTGTTCAGCCAGCTCGTTGAGGATCTCCGTGATTTTGAGGGCATGGTTCTGGCTGACGGCGAAGGCGATAGCCTTGCCGAATTCGCCGGAAATCGGATCCCGTAAGCCGTTTTCGAGAAGAGCTCGGCAGAAGGCCCGGTTGGTCGCTTCGGAAAAGAAGCGCTTCTCAAAATCGCGGCCACCGAAGGCTTCCTTGTTCTCGGTGCCGTCTTCTGCCGTCGTTTCGATTGTGAAGCCTTCGTCTGACAACAGCTTGGTTGTGACACCCGTTCGGGCGTCGATGACGTAGGGATTGATCAGAAACCCTTCCCGCACGCCGTCTAGGAGAGAGTAGCGGAAAGTCGGATCGCCCGACTCGCAGCCAAACGTGCGATAGGTGTCGAGCATCATGCGTCGCTCGGCTTCTCGCGGATCGCGTTCCTTCGGTTTGTCCTTCTTCGTCTGCTTCAGATAGTCCTTTGGCGTCGCCGTCAGGCCGAGCTTGTAGCCGATGAAGTATTCGAACACGGCGCGGGCGTTTCCACCGATCGAGCGATGCGCTTCGTCCGAGATGACGAGATCGAAATCCGTAGGCGAAAACAGCCGGCGGTATTTGTCATTGAACAGCAGGCTTTGCACCGTGGTGACAACGATATCGGCTTTCCGCCAATCGTCACGCTGCTCTTTGTAGATGATCGAGGTGAAGTCCTTCTTCAAATAGGCTTTGAAAGCCTTGTCCGCCTGGGTTTCCAGCTCCAGCCTGTCAACGAGGAAAAGGACGCGCTTGGCGTTGCGCGTCTTCAGGAAGAGTTTGATGACCGCAGCGGACGTCAGCGTCTTACCGGTGCCTGTTGCCATTTCAAACAGAAACCGCGTCGCGCCCTTCTTGGCGCTCTTTTGAATCTCCTGGATTGCGCGTTCCTGATAGGGTCGAAGGAAGCGGAGCTTTTGCTTCTCGACGAATGATTCTCGCTCTGCCTCGTTCTTCCATGCCGCCTCGTTCGCGTAACCGGGCATCTGCGTGAGGACGATAAAGTCACGCTCGACCTTCTCGGCGAAGAGACGCTCCGCGTTTGGCTCAAAGGCGTAGTGGTTCTTGATTTCGTCAGGGCCAGGGAAAGCAGAGATGACCGTCGGATTGCCTTGCTCAAGGTCCCACAGATAATGGATGTTTCCGTTGCTGAGGATCACGAACCGAGCATTCTGAGCGCGGGCATATTTGCGCGCCTGCTCCTTGCCGATGCGAGGATCTTTGTCCTCAGATTTCGCTTCGAGAACGATCAGCGGCTTACCGTCCTTGTCCAGCAATAGGAAGTCTATGAAGCCCTTGGCGCTATTTTCGAAGTCCTCGCCAAGACTCTCAATGTGCTCGGGCTTCAGCTTTACGTTGGGCTCTAGTACGACGTTTGCGGCCCCGTTCAGATCATCGAAGAAGCGCCAGCCGGCCGCCTCCAGCAGCCGATTGATTTTGATCCTAGCTGCAGCTTCTTTTCGCAACACTTATCTTGCCCCCTCGAATACCCTGTGACAAAATCAAAAAATAAGCTATCCAAGCTGGGGTATCCGAGTAAACGGATAAACGCAATTTTGCCAATCCTAAGCGCAAAAATATCTGCTACGTTTGCCACAATTATCGCTCGACGAGTACCTGAAAAATGTCCCAATCGACATATGGCAAAATCACGTTTTTGCCATATGTTAAGCTCTGGATTCTTTGGCCGCAAGTTTCGCGCCTCTTATCTCTTATAAAGTCTTCTGAATGCTGCTCAAACCCTTCATAAATTCTGAAAATTGCCCTGCCTGCCGAACGGGTGGTTTTCCATTTCGACGTACCGGAAGAAATCCGTGATATCAGGAGAGGAGGATATCGAACAAATGACCGATGATTTCCGTTTCGCTACTCCCCTCCGTAACCAGCAGAAAACGTTGGACAGCCGAGCCGTCTGTGAAGTCATTGCGTTCGAATATCCGCTTTCATCGACGTCTACAATATCCCAGAAAACCATCAAACTAAGTTCTCGGGGCATCCGCTAGCACCCGATGATGTCCGCCTTTAGTTATCGACGCAGCCGGCTTGAACGGCCGAAATAAGGCGCAAAACAGTCCGAGCACTAGCAGTCCAATGTCGATCACCAGAACCAGAAGAGGGCGACCGAGAACAGCCGTTTCAGCCGTGAATGGTCTCTCCGCGTTCAAGCATACTAACGAAATCCCTGATCTTTCGAGCTCTGGTCTCAGCTTTCTTCACCGCGCCAATCCGATACAAGATCGCATATCGGTTAGCGCCAGTGAGCGTAGCGAAGAAAGCTGCGGCCTTCGGGTTCGCATCGAGCGCAGTCTGCAAGTCCGTTGGGACCTCAGCTTTGCTAGCTGGAGCATACGCCGCCTCCCATCTGCCATCTGCCATCGCTTTATCAATTTCCAATTGCCCAGACGATTGCATGCGCCCCGCCAAGATCAGTTCCAGCGCGCGTTTCCGATTTTCATCCGACCACTTGCTACGCGGTCGGCGAGGGGTAAAGCGGACTAACCAGCTGTCAACATCGTACTTGTCGAGTTGACCGTCGATCCAGCCATAGCAAAGGGCACTGTCGATCGCCTGAGCTTTGGTGACGCTTGCGATGCTCGAACCCTTCTTACGAAATCTAACCCATGCACCCTTGGAATCGCTCGGTTGCTCCGCCAACCAGCTCTCCAGTGCGATTTGATCAGCAAATGAAACTATCGGAAGGCCAGAACGCAATTCAGTCATTCTCCATCTTTAGCGCGGTCCGAGGATTCGATAAAGATCCGCTTCTGTTAACCGGGGTCCGATCGCTGTCGATCCGCAAACCATCCGTTCTCAGGCGTAATTCAGGATAAGCGCAAGACCGCTGTGGAGCCTGTGGGAATGCTACGCTAATGACTGAAATGAACTGCATAGCGATTCCCAAGGGTGGGCAACACCACTCGATTTTGCACGAACGGCATCGCCCGGTACGGCGCAGCGATTTTTTAGATCTCCGTATGCTCGGCGAGTTCCAGAGCATCCTCGATATCTACACCCAGATATCTCACTGTGTTCTCGATCTTGGTGTGACCGAGCAGGATCTGGATCGCACGGAGATTTCCGGTGGCTTTGTAAATTATCGCAGCTTTTGTGCGTCGAAGTGAGTGCGTGCCATAATCTTCACGTCGCAATCCGATTGCGGTGACCCACTCTTCGACCAGCCTGGCATATTGGCGAGTGCTGAGATGATCGGCATGATCGACCCGGCTCGGAAATGCGAAATCATCTATGGTGCCGCCTCTTCGCTGAAGCCACGCGAGCAAGCTTGCTCTGACTTCCGCCGTAATCTCGAACTGTACAGGACGTCCGGTTTTCTGCTGGATGACCGTTGCTCGTGTTCGGATATCCTGGCCCGTAACGAGAGTTCCGATCTTGATCCTGACCAGATCGCAGCCTCGTAGCTTGCTATCGATCGCCAAATCGAACAACGCTCGGTCTCGCATGCGCCCCTCTCTATCGAGGAAGAAACGAATTGCCCAGATTTGCCGCTGTTTGAGTGGCTTCTTCACGCCGACCTTTCGGCCAGCGTTCCAAGCTGGCCTACCCAGTGCAGCAGGATCATATTGTGCGATACCCATTTGAGTTCTCCTTTTACCAATATTGGCTTTGGGAAAACGCATCAGCGTGAGGGGCCGTCTGCAGCGGTACGGAATTAGAAGGGCCGCGCGAAACTGCCGCTCCGAAATCTAACGTGCCTGGCTACGAAGCGGCCTGATCCAGCTTTTCAGAATCGGGCATCGAACGGCCGAAATAACCTTCCGGCAAGCTATCGTAGGCCAAAAGCACGCGAGACCGCGTGTGCCTCATCGATCTCTTACCGACGACCTGCAAAGTTACTGTGGTAATGCAGTCCGGGAGGAATCCATGTTCCTCCCGGCGAACGGTTTACGGCTAACTTCTCAGGCATTACTGCAGATCAGGAAGACCGAATGAACCAGATTGGCCCCGCTTCAGACTTATTGATCGACACAGCCATCAGGCGCAGGTTTACCGGCGAAACGATCAGCAATCCAAGGCAGATACAGCGGTTCTGAAGCCGCAGGCGTGCTGAAATGGTCCTGCTCGCCCGGCAATTGTACACGCGCGATGTTACCGCCCATTTTGCACTTTTGTTCACGGTAGAGTTCACCCATAACCGGGGGAACAACGGTATCTTTTGTGCCCCAATAAATAATGACAGGGGCGACGGGCTTGGCATTGGGAACACTACCTGCCAGCATGGCATCTGCCCACGCCTTGGTGTTCGTCGGCGTTGCCTTCAGCATCGCGCTGAATTTATCGCCCACCGCATAGTTCAACGTATCCGAAGCCACATGGATGCATTTGTTCATCATAACTTCGTCAACCAGCTTGGCGCCATCTTCCGTGAAGATATCCGTCAGCTTCAGCTTTTCCGGAAAGGCTGACTGTGTTGCCCACATGTTCTGCGCAAAGTGGGTGAAATCGAACACGTTGCTGGAAAAGCTGCTCACCAGACCTCTCAGCATAGCTGCGCTTGTCGCTTCTGTTATCTCTCCCTTGGGAGCCGCAGCTGCGATATCCTGTGGCGCCATGGCCACAAATCCGACGAGTTCGATGCCATCGAAGGCCGTCCCAGTTTGATTGATGTAGTCGTCCGAACTGGCCGCAGCAATGGTCGTGCCGCCGCCTTGCGACCAACCATAAATAAGGGCGTTCTTTCCAGCGCCGACTTCCTTCAGGTCTCCTGCGGCGCGAATAGCGTTGATCGCATCCCGTCCATTTGTCGCCGCAACCGTATACTGGTGCTTGCCTCCACCGCCAAGGCCTTGATAGTCCGTTGCCACAACGACATAGCCGGCCTTTATGAATGTTTCGATAGCAGGGACGCCATAATCGGTGGATGCGTTGCCATTCGGAAGAAAATATAGATTCAACGGCGCTGCCGGGTTAACCACTTGCGAGGGGCCGCAATTCTGCGCAGTGCCCGTGGTGCCATGCGCCCAGGAAATTACCGGTCGCCCGTCCTTCGGAGCTTCTCCAACAGGCGCAATTAATAGGCCGGTGGAAATCGTTTTACGATCATTGAGATCCGAGGAAATATAGGCAATTCGCCAGGCCTCAGCGCCTTCGATTGGCGTAGATATTTTTTCCTTGCTTACGATCTGGCCAAGCTTACCCTCCGCCTTCATCTCCATCACCGCGGCATAGAACGGCGGCACGTCCACGTCGGCAAACGATGTTGTACTTGCCCCTATGACGGTTAAAGCAGTAACCGCAAATCCAAGGACCTTCTTTTTGAGGAAGGAATCCATTCATGTCTCCTTTAGATTGAGATTGAATCGCGCTTAGGTCAGGATACGCACTTTTCAGGACGGAGCGACAGAAGGGGCCTTCGGCGCTGCGTTCCATTTCAGTCGCCCGTACGTCTCATCGGTGGCGAGGGTTCTCAAAGATCTGAAGTCTTATCCCGATTTCAAAAACTAAATAAGATCTGGTTCATGTTTCGAGTCGTTTTAGATATTAACGAGATATACAATATTTCTTAGTGTATTGTTCTGATGTGGCGGGCGGAATACCGAATTCGCTACAGTTGATTAGCGCTCTCTGCCCTTGATTTCTTTCCGCTGAAGAAACAGAGAAAAGGTTGTTTTGTGAGATCATGGCCGCAGCATGGGGAAGCAGGACAGTGCAATGATTTCTGGCGCAGGCCGTGAGGTCGGTTTTTCGACCCGGCGCTTTCCCGGCATCGAGATGCGGTCATTCACTGTCGTTTCGTCGAGGACACGTGCAGCTCACCGTTCAAAACGATCTACATACAGATCGCCCAGGTTTGTTATCAGCTACTGTAGCATTCGGTTTACTTTTAAGTAATCAGAACGGGCATGATGATTAACGACATTTTTATTTCAACGACCATGGTCGAAGCTGAGCATCGCAACGACTTCTGGCGAGCCGCGGCAGGGCCAATCTTTGAACCATCGCCCCTCCCCGATGAGCGCAAGACACCTCTGGAGGGCATCTTGCGGGCGCGACCCCTTGGTTCGATGGTAGTGGGGTCAACCACATTCAACGCCCAAAGGTTCAGCCGCGACAGAAGGAACATCGTGCAAAGCGGTCTCGATTACTATTTCGTTCAGATCGCGGTAGCGGGCGCGATGAAAGGCGAATTCAATGGGGTCAGCGTCAATGTCGAGGTGGGAGACATCCTTATTGCGGACCTTGCACAAACGCTCACGACTGAGACCAAAGCAGGCTGCCGGGCTTCCACCCTGTTTCCCCGGGAACACCTCGAAAAGGCGGTTGGATTTCGAAACCTTCACGGGATCGTCCTGAAGGCAGGATGTCCGATGACCAAGTTGATCGCGACCTATCTCGGCGGGCTTTTTGCCCTCAGTACATCGTTCTCTTGCACACAAGCTGAAGCGGTTGAGGAAGCTGTGGTTATTCTGCTCGCCGCCGCCTTGAAGGGCGAGACTCTGGAGAAGGCAGAGGAATTTTCACCATTAACTCTGGTGCTGCGACAGAGGGTTATGGCGTTCATTAAGCAGAATATCCACCTGCCTGAAATGTCGCAGGAACTCATTCAGCGTCGCTTCAACGTTTCGCGCACCCACCTTTACCGCGCTTTTGCGGCGGACGGCGGCGTAACAAAGGTATTACGAGACATGCGGCTCGACGCTGCTTTTGTCGAACTCACCCGGCGAAATCGCCCGTCCCGCTCCATCACACAGATCGCAGCTAGCCTGGGTTTTTCCAACGGCAATCAGTTCCTGCGAGGTTTTCGCGCACGTTTCGGCGTGACACCGAGTGAAGCGCGAGCAGAATTGTTCATCGCTCAGCCGCCCGCGCGGCCAAACTCTGATCTATTTACCTATTTCTCGGATGTCCGCAACCAAGCTACCAAGATATAGTGATTGGTGTCTAACAATACACTGCAGTGATTGTACTAATGCGATCGCGAGCCCCACCAGTCCATTAACTCCCGGCGTTCAGAGTATTTCCGTGGAGAGCCTTGATCTCAGTATTCTCGAAGATTCCGGCCCGTTCAGCAATTTTCGAACTGAGAGAGGAAGATATCCATCTAGATCGTTGCCGCTGTTCGCTCAAGGCTCGGGCCTATCCAATTTCGCTTTATGAAAATAATCCGCTTCCAACTCAAGCCCACGATCAACATGCGCTGCGCGGATTGGCAGCTTCTGGGTTTCCTGGAGTAGGCGGCTGATGACCGAACTAAGGCGCAAAGCGAGCTGCAAACCGAGGCAGGAAAGTCCCTTTCAGCCGAGGCCGCGACGCTCTTCGATGACTGAAGGGAGGGCGCATAGCCGTCCCAGGGACGACACCACTCGATTATGCACGAACGGCATTGCCCGGTACGGCTCAGCGAATTTTTTGACTTCTGTGTAGTCGGCGAGTACCAGAGCATCAATATCTACACCCAGATACCTGACCATGTTCTCGATCTTGGCGGGACCGAGCAGAATCTGGATCGCAGGAAGATTCCCGGTGGCCTTGTAGATCATCGCCGCCTTCCAGCGTCGAAGAGAGTGCGTGCCGTTATCTTCAACACGCAACCCAATCGCGGTGACCCACTCATGACCATTGCTCGTGTTCGAATCTCTTCGCCGTGACCCGAGTTTCGATCTTAATCTTGACGAGATCACAGTCACTTAGCTTGCTGTCGATCGGGCGATCAAACAACGCTCGGTCTCGCATGCGCGCCTCTCTATCAAGGAAGAAGCGAACTGCCAAAGTTGCCGCTGTTTGAGCGGTTCTTTACGTCAACCTTCCTGCCAGCGTTCCATACGAAGCGCCCAGTGCAGCAGAAGCATATTGTGCGATGCCCATTTGAGTTCTCCCGGCCACCCTGGGCCACTGGAAGAACGAGTCAGTTCGAGATTCGTGGCCGGGGACCGTTGACGAAATGACCAGTTTTACCTAAAAGAATTGGAAAGCAGACATATTGTCCGTCGATCTGATTGAGTGCCAGTCCAAAAGCAGGGGCCTGATTGTAAATTACCAGAGCTTCTACTGCCGGTTAGTTTGCCGATTTGTCAGAACAATCTGCTAACTTCGAAGACCAATACGCCATTCGATCCTTTCTGCTTTCTCAACAGACTTCGAACTCTGGAGATCCGCCAAGACGACATCTCGCACGTCTATGGGCAGATCTGCTGCCCGTGGATGCTTCCCTTCTCGACTTACGTGCATCAAGAGTTGCTCGCAGAGTGCCAACATCTCCCTTTCCGCATTGTACAATCTCATGAATAGATGCAAACGTTTGTGATCGGCATCGATCAAGGCCAGCTCTACCTGTAATATTTCGCCGGCATGACATTCTCTCAAATACGCGATACGACTATCGAGCGTGTAGAGAGTGGCATTGTTGGTCGCACGATAAACAGCGTCGATGCCAATTCGATCCATATAGGCGGTCGCCGCGTCGGAAAAGACGATTCCATAGGCATAGTCCCCCATATGGCCGTTGTAGTCTATCCAGTTTGGCGAAACGCTTGTGCTATAAATCGTTAATGCTTCGCTCATGCTCATTTCCTCCGCTCTAACCACCCGTAGAACTCGCCTATGATTCCCTTCCGGAAGAGGAGGACGCATGCCATGAAGATGACGCCGGTTACGATCGTGACGGGGAAGTCCGATGTTGCGAGATAGTTCTGGAGGGCGACGACGAAGGCGGCGCCGACGATGGGGCCGATGAGCGTGCCAATGCCGCCCAGAAGCGTCATCAGGATCACTTCGCCCGACATCTGCCAGCCGACATCGGTCAGCGTTGCAAACTGGAAGACGAGCGCCTTCAGGCCGCCGGCAAGGCCGGCAAGCGCTGCCGACATGACGAAGGCTGCAAACTTGTAGCGGTTGACGGAATAGCCCAGCGAGATGGCGCGGTTTTCGTTTTCGCGCACSGATTTCAGGATCATGCCGAAGGGCGAGTTGATGATGCGCCAGATGACGAACACGCCCAGCACGAACACCGCCAGCACAAAATAATACATGGTCATCGGCTGGTTGAGGTCGATGATGCCGAAGAGATAGCCGCGCGGCACGCCCTGCAAWCCGTCCTCGCCATGGGTGAAGGATGCTTGCAGGCAGAAGAAGAAGAACATCTGCGCCAGCGCCAGCGTGATCATCGTCGAATAGATGCCCTGACGGCGGATGGCGAGATAGCCGATGACGAGGCCAAGGGCKGCGGCGGCAAGGACGCCGAGCACGAGGCCAAGCTCCGGCGTGACGCCCCAGACCTTGACCGTATGGGCGGTGATATAGGCCGCGCCGCCGAAGAAGGCGGCATGGCCGAAGGACARRATGCCGGTRTAGCCCAGAAGAAGATTGAAGGCGGARGCGAACAGCGCGAAGCACAGCATCTTCATCAGGAAGATCGGATACACCATGAAGGGTGCGGCCAGCAGCCCGACAAGGGCAATGCCGAGGATGACGGCCGAGAGGCTGTTGACGGCAGGCGCCTTGCTGTCGCGCGAGGCCGTATTTGCCTTGAGAGCGGTATCAGCCATGTCAGGCCTCCTTCCCGAACAGTCCGGCGGGKCGCACCAGAAGAACGATRGCCATGATGACGAAGATGACGATGCTGGAAGCTTCGGGATAGAAGACCTTGGTRAGACCTTCCGCCAGCCCCAGCACATAGCCGGTGATGATGGCGCCGAGGATCGAYCCCATGCCGCCGACCACCACCACGGCAAAGACCACGATGATGATGTTGGAGCCCATCAGYGGGCTGACCTGATAGATCGGCGCGGCCATGATGCCCGCAAGWCCGGCAAGGGCGGCACCGAGCGCATAGGTGAAAGTCAGAAGCAGCGGCACATTGATGCCGAAGGCYTTCACCAGYGTCGGGTTTTCMGTCGCGGCGCGCAGATAGGCGCCSAGCTTGGTCTTTTCGATCAGGAGCCATGTGCCAAGGCAGACGATGAGCGAGGCGACGACCACCCAGGCGCGATAGTTCGGCAGGAACATGAAGCCCAGATTATGTCCGCCCGCAAGCGACGGCGGCACCGCATAGGGCTGGCCCGCCGCGCCATAATAATAGCGGAACGTGCCTTCGATCACGAGCGCCAGGCCGAAGGTGAAGAGCAGGCCATAGAGCGGGTCGAGATTATAGAGCCGCGACAGCGCCACGCGCTCCACGATCGCGCCGCCCAGCCCGACGATGAGCGGGGCGAGGATCAGCGCCGGCCAGTAGCCGATGCCGAGCCAGCTCAACAGCAGATAGCCGACAAAGGCCCCCAGCATATATTGCGCGCCATGGGCGAAGTTGATGATGCGCAGGAGGCCGAAGATGATGGCAAGGCCGAGGCTCAGCATCGCATAGAAGGAGCCGTTGATGAGGCCGACCAGCAACTGCCCGAGAAGTGCCTGCAAGGGTATTCCAAAAATCATTGTCATTCAGACCCCCAATGCATGCGTGAGTTCTGCCATGCGGGCGGGCAGTTCGGCGGTGGGGAAGTTGTCCGTCACCACGCCATGATCCATGAGGTAGAAGCGGTCGGCGACCTTGGCGGCAAAGCGGAAGTTCTGCTCGACCAGAAGCACGGTCATGCCGCGTTTCTTCAGTTCCACCAGCACATCGCCGATGCGCTGCACGATGACGGGCGCAAGCCCCTCGGTCGGCTCRTCGAGGAGCAGCACCTTGACGCCGGTGCGCAGGATGCGCGCAATCGCCAGCATCTGCTGCTCACCGCCCGACAGCTTGGTGCCGGGGCTGTTGCGGCGYTCATGCAGGTTGGGAAAGAGTTCGTAGATCTCATCGAGCGACATGGCGCTCTGGCCGTCCCTGGCGACGACCGGCGGCARAAGCAGGTTTTCGTGCACGTTCAAGGTGGCGAAGATGCCGCGTTCTTCCGGAACGAAGCCCAGRCCCGCATAGGCGATGCGGTGCAACGGCACGCGCATGATGTCCTTGCCGTCKAGCGTGATGGTGCCGGTGCGCTTGCGGATGATGCCCATGATGGCGCGCAGCGTCGTCGTCTTGCCGACGCCGTTGCGGCCCAGAAGCGTGATCGTCTCGCCGGGCCAGATGTCGAGGTCGACGCCGTGCAGGGCATGGCTTTCGCCATACCAGGCATTGAGCCCGCGCACGGACAATARCGGTTGGCCTCTATTCATGTTCGGTTCCCATATAGGCGGTGCGCACGCGCTCGTCCTTCGAGACGGCGGCRTAATTGCCGGAGGCAAGTATTTCGCCGCGYTGCAGCACCGTGACGTGGTGGGCAATGTCGGCCACCACCTTGAGATTGTGTTCGACCATCAGCACCGCGCGGTCCTTCGCCACATCGGCGATGAGGGCGGCGATGGTRTGGACRTCCTCATGGCCCATGCCGGCCATCGGCTCATCGAGCAGCAGCACCTTGGGATCGAGCGCCAGCGTGGTGGCGATCTCCAGCGCGCGCTTGCGGCCATAGGACAGGTCGGCGGCCAGCGCATGGCGGGCATCGGCAAGGCCGACGCGCTCCAGAAGCGAAATCGCCTGCGCGTCGAGCCGGTCGAGCGCCGACAACGGACGCCAGAACTGCGTGGCAAGCCCGTTGGGGCGCTGCAGCGCGACCTTGACGTTTTCCAGCACCGTCAGATGCGGAAAGGTTGCCGAAATCTGGAACGAGCGCACCAGCCCCATGCGCGCCACCCGGGCCGGATCGGCTCTGGTGATGGTTTCGCCCAGAAGCGTGATCTCGCCGCTCGACGGCTGCAGGAATTTGGTCAGGAGGTTGAAAACGGTCGTCTTGCCCGCGCCATTCGGCCCGATCAGCGCGTGGACGCGGGCATGTTCCACATCGAGATCGACGTTCCTCACCGCGTGAAAGCCGCCAAAGGACTTGCCCAGTCCGCGCGCCGACAAAACCGTCCGGCCGCCGGATGAGCCGCCATCGTCCGGCCCTGCTTCATGCAGGGCCGTCATATTGCCAGTTGCTGCGTTCATTCAACCAGCCTCTTTTACTGCTTCACAAGCGGGCAGCCGCTTTTATCGAGCGGACGGAACGCTTCATCACCCGGGATGGTGCGCAGAACCTTGTAATAGTCCCACGGGCCGTTGGATTCTTCCGGCGACTTAACCTGAACGAGATACATATCGTGGACCATGCGACCATCTTCGCGCAGTTTGGCGTTTCGGGCGAAGAAATCGTTAATGTCCATGGTGCGCATCTTGTCGAGCACAGCCTTGCCGCTGGTGGATTTTGCAGCTTCGGAAGCTTTGAGGTAATTCATGACAGACGAATAAACGCCAGCATGAACCATGGTCGGCATCTTGCCGTTCATTCGTTCCCCGAAGCGCTTCGACCAAGCACGGGTCTGGTCATCATAATCCCAGTAAAAGCCGGTAGTCAGTGTCAGGCCCTTTGCAGTTTCGAGACCGACGCTGTGCACGTCGGAGAGAAACAGCAGCATTCCTGCAATTTTCTGGCCACCTTGCGCTATCCCATATTCATTCGCCTGCTTAAGGGCGGTCATTGTATCGCCCGACGAGTTAGCAAGAGCAATAACGTCAGCGCCCGATGCTTGCGCCTGCAACAGGAACGAAGAGAAATCGGTGGTTTCGCGCGGATGACGCACAGAGCCCACGACTTCACCGCCGCTAGCCTTGACGGCTTCCGCAGTATCGCGCTCAAGCGCATGACCGAAGGTGTAGTCAACAGTAATGAAGTACCATTTCTTGCCCCCCTCCTGTGTCATGGCGCGTCCCGTTCCGTTGGCAAGCGCATAGGTGTCCCAGGTCCATTGCGCGGTCGTGGGTGAACAAGCTTTCCCCGTCAAATCCGAAGAGCCTGCGGTGGACGCCA
This sequence comes from Brucella sp. IR068, assembly GCF_049065885.1. Classification (NCBI taxonomy): domain Bacteria; kingdom Pseudomonadati; phylum Pseudomonadota; class Alphaproteobacteria; order Hyphomicrobiales; family Brucellaceae; genus Brucella; species Brucella sp. IR068. The sequence continues at coordinate 83,558 of NZ_JBAKHE010000014.1, forward strand.
GAAACGCCACATCCTTGTTGCGGGTGATTTCCTGCACGGCCATTGCGACCGAGGACGTGGGGACGTCGATAATTGCCTTGACGTTCTTCTCATCGATCCAGCTACGTGCCAGAGTGGACCCGATGTCAGGCTTATTCTGATGATCTCCAACGATGACTTCGATAGGCTCGCCATTCAACTTACCCCCGAAATCCTCCACAGCCATCTTAGCCGCGACGACCGACCCGTCGCCTGCAAGATCGAAATTCATGCCGGACATATCCGTCAACACGCCCAGTCTAACCGGTTCTGCCAAGGTCGGGCTTGCGAGCACCATGGTGGCAAAAGCACCCGAAAGCATCATTGATTTCATTTTCATGTTTTCCTCCTCCCAAATTATAAATGTGTCAGCCCGATTGGCTGCTACTTTCCGCAATCAGTCTCGCCAGATAAAACTGGTCGGCTTCGTAAGATGCGGCCCAGTTGGCGCGGTGTTCCTGATCAATGGCTCTTTTCGTCATCCGCAAGCCCATGGGCGGGCATTCAGCGATGGTCTGCGCGAAGCGCTTGGCGGTTTCGACCGCGCCACCGGCCGGTGAAAACTTGTCGCAAAGCCCCATATGAAGCGCGTCCTGCCCGCCAATTCGTTCATTGGCGAAAAGCGCACGCTTGGCGCGTGTCGGACCGATCAGCGATGAAAGTAACGGCAGTCCGCCCCAGCCTAGCGTCATGCCCAGACGAACTTCAGGAAACTGAAAGAAGGCCCCCTCAGCCATCACGCGGAAATCGGTTGCCAAAGCCAGAATGCCGCCGCCACCAATCGCCGGGCCTTCAACCGCTGCTATAGTGATCTGTGGCAGCAACCGCCACCGATCACACATGACGCCGCCAAGCGACATGGACGTATGGCGTGTGACAGCGCCCGCGTTGACGCGCCACAGATTCTCGTCCGTCAGGTCCACTCCACCGGAGAAACGACTTTCGGTTCCTGTTAGGATAACAACCTGGACACTGTCATCCGCTGATAATTCGTCCGCCGCCTGTATGAGCGCAGTTATCGATTCTTCATTGAGAGCATTGGCCTTACCGCCACGGTCATAGCGCGCCACCGCAATCGGTCCTTCACGCCTTATATCGACTATGGCCATTTCCACATTCCTCAGGTTTTCACTTTGACATACTACCGAGTATGTTGCATATTCCGAATAGGTTTGCAACAGGCCTGTTTTGGCGGTTTAGTTGCGGCCGAGTAGGAGGAATTCAGAACATGACGCCAGACCAGCGCGCGCTCGACCGCAGCCATTCCGTGTTGCGATATCTTCTCGATCGACATGCAGCGGAGCGCCCCGCAGCACCATTCGTGCATTTTTGGCCTTCGACCGAATGGGATTACAAAACGACCAGAGACCGCGTCCGTCAGCGGGCGGCGACGCTTCAATCACACGGCGTGAAACGTGGCCATCATGTGCTTTGTTTTATGGGTAACGGCCCGGATTTGCTCACTACCTGGTTCGCAATCAACTATATCGGGGCGGTCTATGTCCCCATAAACACTGCAGCACTCGGGCGCTCCCTGGAACATATCCTGGGCGATGCGGATGCCGCGCTGATGGTTGCCCATGCCGATCTGGTGGAGCGATTGCTGGACGTTGCCCCCGGCAAGCTGCGCAAAGTCCTGGTGGTCGAAGGCTCTGCAAGCTGCGCCATTGCTGGGGTGGAAATCCTGCCTTTGACTGACGTGGAAACCGTTAGCGAGAGCGAACTTGCCCTCGACACGCCGATTGAGCCGTGGGACACGCTTGCCATCATGTATACGTCGGGCACGACCGGCAATGCCAAGGGCGTCGTGACCTCTTATGTGCAACTTTACACGATGGGTCCCGACGCCTTCGAGTGCGTGGATGAAACGGACCGTTGTATGATTTGTGGTCCGATCTTCCATTGCGGCTCCACGCTCTATGTCTATGCGATGCTGGCGCGCGGGCTGTCGATTGGCATGATGCGCGAGTTCAAAACGCAGCATTTCTGGCAGGCGGTGCGGGAAACGAACTCGACCTATTGCCTGTTGCTAGGCGTCATGGCGAGTTTCCTTCTGAAACAGCCGGTTTCACCGGATGATCGCAACCACCCGCTGCGACGCGCCTTCATTACCCCATTTGGCGAGGATGGCCCCTTATTTGCGGCAAGATTTGGCGTCGAGGCCTGGACTATCTACAACATGACCGAAATCGCTAGCCCACTCGTTGCCGGACCCGGGATTTCGCAAAAGGGAATCGCGGGAACACCGCGCCCCTGGTATCAGCTGCGCATCGTTGACGAGAACGATATCGAGCTGCCCGATGGCACAGCCGGTGAGTTGGTCATTCGTTCCGACCGCCCCTGGGCCTTGATGAAAGGTTACTACAACAATCCGAAAGCTACCGTCGAAGCCATGCGCAACGGCTGGTTTCACACAGGCGATAGCTTTCGCAAGGACGAAAATGGCGTCTATTTCTTCGTTGATCGTCTGAAAGACATCATCCGACGGCGGGGCGAAAATATCTCTTCCTTCGCTTTGGAAGCCGAAGTGCTTTTCCACGACAGCGTCAAAGAGTGCGCGGCTATCGCGGTGCCAAGCGAATTGAGCGAGGATGAAGTTCTTATCGCCGTAACCCCTGTCGAAGGCCACCAAATCAATGCTGGAGAACTGCTGGAGTTTCTAACAGGCCGCCTGCCCCGCTTTATGGTGCCTCGCTATGTACGAATTCTGGATTCTTTGCCGAAGACGTCAAGCGGTAAAATCCAGAAACATATCCTACGCAGCCAAGGCATTACCGGAGATACAATCGATCGCGATTTCAACGCCAAGCGCGCAAGCTGATCTCTCAAAATCGACAGACCTGAAACAAACTTCGTCATCAACACCACGCCATCTATCGTGCAACAAACCGGCGGGCTGGCGAAAATGGTTGATATTACAGAGCGTTTGCTGGGCAAGAGCGTCGTTATCGTCACCGACAAGGGAGCGCAAGCTCGGATCACTGAGCCGGCCAGAGGCGGATGCCCTGTCGATTTATAAAGCCGCATATTGATCGCAACGCAGGCAATCTTATAAAAAAAGGCCGGTTTTCACCGGCCTTTTTCGTTTCCATCAACAAATTTCAAACAGGCCCGCAGCACCCATGCCACCGCCGACGCACATGGTTACCACCACATAGCGTCCATTGCGCCGTTTGCCTTCGATGAGGGCGTGCCCGGTCATTCGCGCGCCCGACATTCCATAGGGATGGCCAATCGAAATAGCGCCGCCACTCACGTTCAGCTTTTCATTATCGATGCCAAGCTTGTCGCGGCAATAAAGCACCTGCGCCGCAAAGGCTTCGTTCAATTCCCACAGATCGATATCATCGACCGTCAGGCCATGCTGTTTGAGCAGTTTCGGCACGGCATAAACAGGGCCGATACCCATCTCGTCCGGTTCACATCCGGCTACAGCCATTCCGCGATAGATACCGAGCGGCGAAAGCCCCCGTTTTTCAGCCTCCTTCGCTTCCATCAGCACCGATGCCGAGGCGCCGTCCGATAATTGCGAGGCGTTGCCAGCAGTGATAAAGTGACCCTGTGCTATCGTCTGACCATCGGAAAAGACAGGCTTCAATCCGCGCAAGCCTTCCAGAGTCGTTTCGGAACGATTGCCTTCGTCCATAGCCAGCTCAACGTTTTTCGCGGAGACTTCTCCGGTGGTCTTGTCCTTGACCAGCATGGTGGAGCGGATCGGGACGATCTCGGCGTTAAGGCGACCTGCGACCTGCGCGGCGGCAGTGCGCTGCTGCGATTGCAACGCATATTCGTCCTGCGCCTCACGCGATATGCCATAACGCGCCGAAACGATCTCCGCTGTTTCGATCATGCTCATATAGGTGGCGGGCAGATGCTCCGTCAGCCACGGATCGCGCCAGCGATAGACGTTCATATGCTCGTTTTGCACCAGCGATATCTGCTCCACGCCACCGCCAATGGCAATCGTCATACCATCGGCGGTAATCTGCTTGGCCGCTGTGGCAATAGCCATCAGGCCGGACGCGCATTGGCGATCCATAGACTGGCCCGGAACGGAAACCGGAAGGCCAGCCCGCAACAAGGATGTACGGGCGATATTCATGTGGGTCGAGCCTTGCTGAAGTGCCGCACCAAGGACGACATCCTCCACTTCCGCGCTATCAATACCGGCGCGCTCCACTGCAGCGGCAATCGCGTGGCCTGCTAGGGTTGGCGCGGTCGTATCGTTGAAGGCTCCGCGATAGGCTTTGCCAATCGGCGTGCGTGCAGTTGATACGATTACAGCTTCTCTCATCAGATCTCCTCCGCTGACGCGGGCACGTAAAGCCTTTCGGCCAATTGTCTCAGCTCCGGGGTCAGCGCAACCGGGCGTCGCGTGTCTCGGTTGACATAGACATGCACATATTCGCTTTTAGCTGCGGCCAGCTCTTCGCCATCCTTGAAAATGCCAAATCCCCACAGCAGACTGGTATTGCCGATATGCTCGACACGAACCCCAACAGCGACATTGTCCGGGTAGGAAATCTCGGCGAAATAATTCGTCGAATTGCGCGCAACGATACCAATGGGCGTGGAGCCAAGCAGATCCAGTGCACCCGCCGCAATAAGCGATCGGTTCAGTGCGGCATCGCAATACTGCATATAGACGACGTTGTTGACATGGCCATAAATGTCCATGTCGCTCCAACGCGTCTGCATCTGATAAAACTCCCGATAGGCTGACCGTGGTTCAGCCTTGGGGCGGGGTTTTGAGGCCGTCATTCGATGACCTCATGTGCGCGGGAGGTCGCGATAATGCGATCAACATGCGCCAAACCGGCATCGGTCTCGATAAAGTTGGATATGTCGCCGATCTTTTTGAAAGCAGCAGCAACGGCTTCTGGCGTCCGCTCACTTTTCGGCAGATAAACGCCTTCACTTTCCACAATCGCCATACGGGCTACAGTGCCCGCGCCTGCCAGAAGCATGGTGCGGCTTGGCGCCTGATCGCTGACAAGGAAGAGAGCCGCAGGAACCACATTTTCGGGTGCGAGACGCACCAGCATTTCCTCGTCCAGCACATCGCCTGTCATACGGGTTGCCGCTGTCGGGGCAATCGCATTGACATGAATGTCATATCTATCACCCTCAAAATGCAACACATTCATCAGACCGACGAGCCCCGCCTTCGCCGCACCATAATTGGACTGGCCGAAATTGCCATAGACGCCCGACGTGGACGTCGTCATCAGGATGCGGCCAAAGTTTTGGCCTTTCATAATGTCCCAGACGGCACGGCTGGCGTTGGCCGAGCCAATAAGATGCACATCCACCACCGCGCGAAAATCAGCCATTTCCATTTTCGCGAAGCTCTTGTCACGCAAGATCCCGGCATTGTTGATGAGAATATCGATGCGACCGAATTCTTCGACTGTGCGCTTTGCCAGCGCCTGCATATCTTCCAACTTCGTGACATTGCCCGCATCAGCAATGGCGACGCCGCCCCTGGCGCGTATCTCCGCAACGACCTTTTCCGCCGCTTCAGAGGTGCCGCCGGTGCCATCACGGCTGCCGCCAAAATCGTTCACGACGACTTTTGCGCCGCGCCCTGCAAGCTCAAGGGCATAAGCACGCCCAAGTCCACCGCCTGCACCCGTTACGATTGCAACACGATTCTCGAAAGAAATAGCCATGTGGTCCTCAACCTACTGTCAGTATGAGCCAGTCAGCGGCGAGTGCTGGCTTGGTTTCGTCTTTGATTTCAATAGTCGCTGCAAGGGACTGGAGCTGACCATTACCCTTTGGTTGAACCGATTTGGAGCTGAACACACCTCGAATGGAAGCTCCCACCTTTACTGGTGAAAGGAAGCGAACCTTGTCGAAACCATAGTTGACTTCAATCGTGCCACTTGCAACCTCCGGCAATACCTGGCGACTGAGCTTGGTCAACAGACCAAGCAGGAGAAAACCGTGGGCGATAGTTCCGCCGAAAATACTTTCCGCCGCTGCGCGTGCCGGGTCGGTATGAATGAATTGATGATCGTCAATCACATCTGCAAACCGATCCACAAGCTGCTGATCGATCTTGATCCAGTCCGAATAAAGGGGCTGGCTTTGTGCGTCTGCTGGGCGTGCACACGCAACAGAATTAGGGCTAGTTTCCAAATTACATCCTCCAAGCGTCGAGAAATGGACAGTAGCCCATTACTTAACAACATACTGAGTAGTATGCACTTGAACGTAGCTCTGTCTAGTGGCATTCTGACATCGAAATTTGCTAAGCTGCCGCTTACCTATGCATAAATCGGAGAAGCAGATGGCTGAAAGCCGCCGTAATAACCGAACGGACAGTACCGGGAATGTCGTAATCCTGGAAACCGCCGCTCAGTGCTTCATGGAGCAAGGCTTCGCCACAACAAGCATTGATGATGTGGCGCGCAGGATGGGTTCGACCAAAGGGCGCATTTATCACTACTACTCGTCGAAGACGGATTTGTTTTTCGACGTGCATCGCGAAGGTATGGATCGGCTGTTCAAGGCTGTCGAACCGGTCATGACGATGAACAGCTCGGGCCTGCACCGACTTGAGGAGATGCTCATGGCGCATGCGCTCGCCATGATGACCAACGTCGCTTTCGAAGCCGTCGTGGTGCAAGGCGTCCATATGCACAAGCTAGCAGCAACCACGCCAGATCAGCGCCGCACACTGAACGAACTTATTTCCATCCGGCGCCGTTTCGAAGGTTTATTCAAGCAGGCTATTCGCGATGGAATAGAGGACGGCAGCATTCGGCAAGTTGATATATCAATAGCTGCCAAGGCGGTGCTCGGCGCGATCAACTGGTTGTCCATTTGGTATCAACCGAGAAGCGCAGAAACCGAAAACGACAAAATCACCTTAGCTAAGGAGATCGTGGGAATTCAGATAAATGGGCTTCGTTTATCCAACTAAGCATACGCTAGCAAACAATTGTAACATCCGAGATTGTACCTTGCCGTGTCCGAAACCATTGTCGGCAAAGCGAGGCCGAAGTGTACGCATTTATCGCGTTGATTAGTCGGAGTTACGCCGAGTAGAAATTGGCCCAACGATCGAGGCGAGGGTGAGTCCTGGGCTCGCGGTGCGTTAGGTGGCGTGAGGAGAACTCTAATCATAAAAAGAACGAATCGAGCCAAGTTGCCTGTCAAGGACCGCGGCAGGTCCAACAACATCGCAGATATTCTGGTAAAGGAAACGAGCGGGATTGACGTTCGTTTCTTCGGTAACGCTGATGTCTTGGAACTCCCGACGCTTGTAAGAACGCCGCACAGGTCAAGGCGCAGAGAGGTGAATACGGACTGGCCGAGAATGTCGATAAGGTCATTCTCTATGGCTCGATCATGGCCAGCGGCTGCAGAAGAACGCACCCTGGCGTAACAAGAAAAAGCGCTAAAGAAGCCCGAATAAATGAATGGCCCGGATATCCGGGCCCTTCATTTATGTCGATCAGAAACGAAATGTCTTCACTTCGTTTCCGCGCTCGATATTTCGGTTTTCGTGATGACGGACAGCCTCTGCATTTTCAATTTCGTCTTCCTGCAGATGTTTCAGGACCATTTCCAGACGTTCCAGCGCCGTTGCCTTGTTTCTATGCTGAGATCGCTCATTGCGCGCGATCAGTTGGATGCCCGTTGGAATATGAACAACACGTACGGCACTGTCGCTTGTGTTCTGGTGCTGACCGCCTGGACCACCAGCACGCAAAGTTTCGAAGCGAACATCATTTGGCTGAATGACAATGTCATTAATTGCTGGCCGCGCGATCCTGCTCACCGAAATAAACCAGTGCTGCCGCTTATGCTGCGGTCGAACTGGGCTTTTGAAAACCAACAGATAGCGAGTCAGCCATAAGATCATTCATTGCCGTAGACAGGGGGGGAGATGTCAGACCTTACCGTAGAAACGGCGGCGATCGACTGGGTGGATGTTACTTGCTGAGTGTTGCGGCCATCGGCAGTGATCGGCGAAACTGGCAGGCCGGGCGGGATTCGAACTTTTAGGGCGCGCTCGACTGACGCTCCGCCATTCCGCAGTATATGTCAGCTTTCGGGGACTCTTGGGGCGCACGGGCGTAGACTGCCGGAGGAAGCCGGCGGCTATAAGGTGGGCGTTCTTGTGCAGAGCAATTTCGGCAAGCGGCGGACCGATACCCGGCTCCTGCTTTATCAATTGAAGCGTCTTGCGCGGCCCGTGCCGATCGGTATCGGCCGCGTGGGTGGCTTTGGTGGCAATGGCAGCGGCGATATCTTCATTGCCTTTTCCACCGCCAACGAAGGGGCTTCAGCCGCGAGAAGAATGCGACAGCCAAAGTCGTTTCCAACGACGAGAGGGACCCGTTGATCCATGCGACGGCGCTCGCGTGGTCAATGCCGTGGTGGCGGCGGGAACCGCGACGACAACCTGTCCTTCGCGATCACACATGGCCATCAGCGGGGGAACCTCAGGAAATACAACCGCCGCAACCAATAGCTTGGATTGCGCGCGCTCAGTCTGCGTTCTTCGGTCGGTGCGGCTTGCCGGGCACCTGTTGACGCAGACTGTTGACGAGATAGCCTCGCCTCCCATTTACTCCAGATAAAGGCCGTTCGCTTCGTCTCGTCGCTCTGGCGTTGGACGACCGGTTGGTGAGCAGGAGTATCCATGGCCAGTCCCGACACTGTACCTTCCGAGCCAGCCGCGAGCGGCTCGCTCGCGATCGGCGACGTGACAATCATCGATAATGCCAAGCTGAAAAAAGCCATCACGGCGGCCGCGCTCGGGAACGCCATGGAATGGTTCGATTTCGGTGTCTATGGCTTCGTGGCCTATGCGCTCGGACAGGTCTTTTTTCCCGACGCTTCGCCCGGCCTTCAGATGATTGCTGCGCTCGGCACGTTCTCGGTGCCCTTCCTGGTGCGTCCGTTGGGTGGAGTGTTTTTCGGCGTGATGGGCGACCGATTTGGTCGTCAGAAAGTGCTGTCGCTTACCATCGTTATCATGGCCGTCAGCACGCTTTGCATTGGACTCATTCCGTCTTACGCGCAGATCGGGATCTGGGCGCCGATTCTGCTTTTATTGTGCAAGCTGGCGCAGGGTTTTTCAGTCGGCGGCGAATATACCGGTGCCGCCATTTATGTCGCTGAATATGCGCCCGACCGTCGACGGGGGTTTTTGGGAAGCTGGCTTGATTTCGGCTCCATAGCGGGCTTTGTGCTTGGCGCGGGGGTGGTGGTGCTGATTTCGACTATTCTCGGCGAAGAACGTCTTCTGGAATGGGGCTGGCGCCTTCCATTTTTCCTTGCGGCCCCGCTTGGCTTAGTGGGGCTTTATCTGCGCCGCGCGGCGGAGGAAACGCCGGCGTTCCAAGAACAGCTGGAAAAGATGGAGCAGGAGGACAGAGATGCAGTCCAGAATCCACCGCGTATCTCCATCCGGGTCATTCTGCGCAAATTTTGGCACGCGTTCGTCGTGTGCATTGGCATCGTGCTGGTAACCAATGTCACCTATTACATGCTGCTTACATATATGCCGAGCTATCTGTCCCACAACCTGAATTATTCCGAGGACCACGGCGTGCTCATCATCATTGTGGTGATGATCGGTATGTTGTTCGTGCAGCCGGTCGTGGGTTTTGCGAGCGACCGCTTGGGACGTAGGCCGTTCATCATGGCGGGCAGCATCGGGCTGTTCGTTATGGCATTGCCCGCCTTCAGGCTCATCATCAGCGGCAATATCGGTTTCATTTTCCTGGGTCTGCTGCTTCTGGCGGTGCTGCTTAATTTCCTTACCGGTGTGATGGCATCCACCCTGCCGGCCATGTTTCCGACACGCATCCGCTACAGCGCTCTTGCAAGTGCTTTCAACGTATCGATCATCGTGGCGGGCCTTACTCCCACGCTTGCCGCCTGGCTGGTCGAAAGCACCGACAACCTGATGATGCCGGCCTACTATCTGATGGCCGTGGCTGTGGTGGGGTTTGTAACGGCACTCATCATGAAGGAAACAGCTAACCGCCCGCTGCGTGGCGATACGCCCAACGCTTCCAGCCATGCGGAGGCGAAGGAACTGCTGCAGGACGCTTATGACCATATCGAGCAACGCGTCGAGGATATCGACGCCGAGATCAAAGCGGTCCGTGCCCAGCTCGCGGAGCTGGAGGCGCGGCGCCGCGACCTGGTGAACCAGCATCCTGAACTGGAGTAAAAGCAACGGTGCCTTTCGTCAAGCGACCCATCGGCTTTCGGGAATGGCGGCACCGGTCGCATAGCGGAGATCGAGGCCGTACCATCTCACGCGGCTGCAGGAAGACTCACTGCGGGCGGTTAGACTCGCCATCGCAAGCGCAGCGCAGGCCTCGGGAGGATCATCGGCGACAGCGGGATCCCTCGTCCACGAGTATTAGTTTCCGCCCCACAGTTGCATGAGTTCCAACCCTCTCCCGGAAATGCGTTAAGCCTATGGCAACGGATGAGGCCCAATAATCAGTCACACCACTGCATCCTATGCTTCAATATCCTCGCCTGCGGTCGATCTCTCCAATAAGCGCTTCGTCTCTATGCAGCCGCTTGAGGTTTTCAACCAGTACGTCTGCCGCGCCTTGGCTGTCAGTCATGCAAGCGATATGCGGGGTAACGATCACCTTTGGATGAGACCAGAGTGGATGTCCGGAGGGGAGCGGTTCCGGTGCTGTTACATCAATGAAGGCGGAGGAAAGCTGGCCGCTATCGAGCGCTGCAAGAAGCGCGTCGTAATCCGTCTGCGGCCCGCGACCGACCAGAACTACGCTTGCCCCTGTGGGCAAGCAGGCCAAAAATTGGGCATTGATCAAGCCTTCCGTCTCTGCCGTGAGCGGTAGCAGACAGACCAGAATGTCTGTTTGCGCAACGAATGTCCTAAACCCTTCTGCCCCGGAGAAACAACGTACGCCCTCGACATTCTTCTCGCTTCGGCTCCAGCCGGACAGAGGGAAGCCGAAAGGCTTGAGGGCCGACAACGCAGCCTGCCCCAGATATCCAAGCCCCATTACACCTACCCGACGGCAGCGGGCGCTTGGCTGGGGCAACGTCTGCCAGATCTCCCTACGACTGTGTTCCAGATAAGCGGGCAATTGTCGGAATAGAGCCAGCACGGCGAGTGTCACGTATTCCTGCATCATACGGGCAAGACCCGGCTCGGTCATGCGGACGATGCGGATATGAGCAGGGATCTCCGCCTGGAGAAATTGCTCTACACCCGCCCCGCTTGAGAAAATAATCTCAAGCGCAGGGAACCGATCCTGCAGCCTGTCAGGAACCTGCCAGCATAGCAAATGACGCACCCTTGCCGAAGCATCGGCATCCAACTCCCCTGAGAGGAACTCCACTTCCGGCAATTCGCGCGCAAATACCCCGCGGATTACTCCGGCGCGGGCCGGATCGAGGGAACAATAGAAAGCCATAACGCCTCCCCTTGCGCGACACGCAACCCGCGTCGCGCATCCATATAAATCAATGATTAAGAACGCGGCGCAGGAAGTCCTGCGTACGCGGATGCTGTGGCGCGCCGAGCACTTCCTTTGCCTTGCCCTGTTCCACGATGACGCCGCCATCAAGGAAAAGTACCCGATCAGCCACGTCGCGGGCGAAGCCCATTTCGTGCGTTACGACCAACATGGTGAGCCCCTCGTCAGCAAGGCTGCGCATGACATCGAGCACATCGCCCACCAGTTCAGGATCGAGCGCTGACGTCGGCTCATCGAACAGGATCGCCTGCGGGCGCATTGCTAAGGCACGGGCAATCGCAACACGCTGCATCTGACCGCCGGAAAGCTGGCCCGGGTAATGGTCGGCCCGGTCTCCTAGACCTACGCGCTGAAGCAGGTGTTGGCCGTATTTACGAGCTTCACTTGGGTTTTCGCCTTTGACGTAAACCGGTCCTTCAACGACATTTTCGAGGGCCGTGCGATGTGGAAACAGGTTGAACCGCTGGAAAACCATCGCCATCCGCGTGCGGAGATCGCGGATCGATCGATCCTGCGCGTCAACCCGCTGACCTTCGATCAAAATGTCGCCACCCTGATAGGTTTCGAGCCCGTTCAGGCAGCGCAGCATCGTCGACTTTCCCGACCCAGAAGGGCCAATCAGACAAACGACTTCACCCTTCTGCACGTCAGCGCTGATGCCTTTGAGGACCTGAAGCGGACCATAGGATTTTGTGACGTTCTTTATTTCAATCATCGCCATGATCAATGTCCGTTTCTTTTACCAAAGAGCTTTTCAAGACGCCCGACAGCCATCATCAGCGGCAAGCTCAGGCAGAGATAGAACATGGCAACCAGCGTATAGACGCTCATATTCTTGAAGGTCGAAGCAGCGAGCAGCTGGCCTTGCAGGGTCAGTTCGGCAACCGTGATGGCAGACGCCTGCGAACTGTCCTTCAAGAGCATGACCATTATGTTGCCATAGGGCGGCAGGATCACTCGAACGGCTTGCGGCAGGATCACGCGGCGCATCGTCATGAACCAGCCCATACCGATGGATTGCGCGGCTTCTGTCTGCCCGTGATCGATGGCCTCGATGCCGGCACGGAAATTCTCTGCCTGGTAGGCCGAATAGGCAATTCCGAGGCCTATGATACCGGCCTGAAGAGCGGAAAGCGCAATGCCGAATTCCGGTAGAACGAAGTAGATATAGAAGAGCTGCACCAGGATAGGAATGCCACGGATCACATTGACGATAGCTCCGGCAACAGCCGACAGCCAGCCGATTCCCGACACCCGCATCAGCGCCCAGACAAGCCCCAGAAGGGTCGAAAGGACAAGTGAGCCCAGCGTCACGAGGAGTGTATATTTCACGCCTTCCAGCAAGATCGGGAAGAACTCGCGGATGTCCATAAGGAAGTTTTGCATTGACTTTAACTCTATTTATTTGGCGCGATCAAACGCGGATGAGGCGCTGCGGCCGGTAAGCCCCGTTTCGGGCGCAGGCCGAGAAGCACAAAGAGCTTCTGCTTGGACGCGCGTGGAGCACACCTGAATTGTGAGCATGGGGATCAATCCCCATGCTCACACCGGAATTATTTCAGTCCGTATTTGGCAAGAATTTTCTGAAGCGTGCCGTCCGACTTGATGCGGGCGATGGCTGCATTGATTTTGGGCATACGTTCGTCGCCTTTGCGGAGGGCCAGACCGAACTCGCCCCCGGCCGACGCTTCATAGCTCTCGACCATCTTCACCTTGGGGTAGCGGCCCTGCGAGAGGTAGTAGGCAGCCATTGGTCCATCCCCGAAGCCGGCATCGATGCGCCCGGCATTCACGTCAGCAATGATATCGGGAATGCCTTTGTAGACCTTGACATCACTGAACAGGCCGCTCTTCCTGAACAGATCAACGAAGGTGGTTCCCACCTGTACGCCGACGGTCTTACCCTTGAGATCCGCATAGGTCTTGTAGGCCGTATCATCGGAAACCGGCACGAAAACGCCTTCACCATAGCCATAGACCGGATCGGAAAAGTCCACGATTTTTGCGCGCTCTTCAGTGATGAACATTGCCGAAGCAATCATATCGATCTTGTTCGCGGTGAGCGACGGCACGAGCGCCGAAAACTGTACGGCCTCGAATTCCGCCTTGATACCGATATCGGGTTCGATGGCCTTGACCACATCGATCAACACGCCATCCATGGCCTTGGTTTCCGTGTTCACAAAGGTAAACGGCAAACCGGTGGGAGACGAACCTACTTTGACCGCTTCCTGAGCCAAGGCAGGCATTGCGCCCCACATGATGATCGCCGTAGCTGCCAAACCAAAAATTTTCTTGAGACGCATGGCATTCTCCTTCCTAAATGCAGCGATAAGTTTTCTATTCGAAACGCCGGTCGTGAAACCACGTTTGATAAAGTGAAATTTGTTGTGACCAGCGTTCACGGTGCAGCTTCTCAATTGCGTTCACCCTGGAAGCTGGCACTGTTTCTCAACGCCCGTTCATTGGATGCTGTTGCTTCCAACTTGCGATCCTTTCGTTCAAGGTCGGCAAAAACCAGCGGCATGAACCAGGCTTTTCCGCGCCAGGTCGGCACAAACTGCGGCGCGCGAAAATCGAAACTGCTTTCGCTGTTCGGCACCCCCAGTATTTTCTGCGCGACCTTGAAGCCGAGCCATGGTGCCCAGACAACACCGGAGCCACAGAATCCTGTTGCATAATGCACTGCCCCGCGCTGAAAAATTCGCGGAACCATGTCCCTGTTCATGGCTACATAGCCGAACCAGCTATGCGAAATACCGACACCTTCCAGTTGCGGAAAAACCTTGCACATTTCCGTATAGTTACGTTGCGTAGCGCTATCCGGATCGCCGCGGCTCGTAACATCCCGACCACCAAACAAGATGCGTCGCCCATCCGGCGACGGGCGGAAATAGTAGGTCATCGCCCGGGTGTCGGTGAGCATTTTCAATCCTGGCACCAACGCGCTTACACGTTCCTCGCCCAGATCCTCGGTTGCGATTATTCGGGAACGCAATGGCACCAGTCGCTGACGCAGCCAGCGGTCCGAATGATCGGTATATCCGTTCGTGCAAACAAGGGCATCGCGCGCCCGGGCACGACCGCGTGCGGTTACTACCGTTTTCCTATCAGCTCCTTGGTTGATGCCTTCCACGCGACATTCGCTGTGGATCAATACTCCCTCAGCAACGACCAGCCGTACCAGTTCTGCATGAAACTTTGCGGGATGCAGGCCACCAATATCCATACGAACACTGCCGCCCGCATAGAGGTCAGTCGCGATATGCCGGTGGACCTCGCTAAGAGGAACCGCGTAGGATTCGACACCGGTTGCTCGCTGGATAGCTTCAGCGCTTCGCGCCATGGCATCATATTCTGCGCGCGTCATCGCACCGCTGAATCGACCCACAAGCTTGAAATCCGCGTCAACGCCTTCATTGGCCAGAAAATCGATCATGAAGCGACGCGCTTCATGGCCTTCAGAAGCAATCTTTGCCGCCCGTTCCATACCGAATTTGCGGATCAGCGTCTTGTCATCGGGACGAATATTGCCACTGGTAAACCCGCCGTTACGACTGGAAGCACCAAAGCCAAGTTGTTCCCGCTCGAAAACCTGAACCTTGCGCCCGGCTCTCGCCAGATAAAGTGCAGCGCAAAGGCCCGCATAACCGGCGCCAACGATGGCCACATCGCAGTCCGGCTCGATGGCACGTTGTCCGACGCTTCGCGGCGGGGCGGCCTCCCACCAGTAGGGCGTATCCTTGTGAGCCATTTCTGACATGTCCCCTCCATGTTCTGGATGGATTTTGTTTTTAGTTTATTGAATGTATGACGATTATGAAGCAGAATACTAAAAACTAATCAACCCCGATTCATTCGAGTTCGTAGCGAGAGCCATTAAAAGATGCCAAAAGTGAACAAGGCAGAGATATCGCGGATCGCCCCTATCAGCGAACCCACACCGAACGATGCGGGGGATATCGGAGCACGTATCCGTACGCGCAGGCAGGCACTGGGCCTCACTCTTGGCTATCTGTCGGAAGTGTCAGGCCTATCGACAGGGGCGCTGTCCCAGATCGAACGCGGTCTGGTGTCGCCAACGGTTCGCACCCTTTATACTATTGCCGATGTGCTCTCCATGAGTCCGGCGCAGCTCATTGACCCGCAGGGGTTCGCAGCTGCAGCTCGCGCCAATCCCTACGTATTGCGGGCAAGCGAACAGCCCGAAGTGTTGAACGGTGGCGGTGTCATCAAGCACCGCGCTTCGCCAGAACTCATTGAAACCATGAAGTCCTTCGCGGTGCGGATCGTTCCGGGAGGGAGTTCCGGTGAGGAGTGCTATACCCATTCCGGCGAGGAGCTAGGGTATGTCATTTCGGGCAGTTTCACGTTGCAGATTGAAGATGCTCAATATCTGCTTTCAGCAGGTGACGGATTTGCCTTGCCTTCAACGACCCGCCACAGATTCTTCAATAATAGTGAAGCGGAAGCTTTCGTTCTCTGGGTGAACAAACCCGAGTGAAATCACCTGGCAGGCCAAAAAAAGCTGGAGAAAGATGAAAATGGCAAGCAGTCCTGAGAGCTTCTCGCGCTCGCTCTGGTGGAACGCGGCTGGCGAAGCAAAGCCGAACCATCCCAAACTGAACGGCGTACACGATGCGGACGTCGTTATTATCGGCGGCGGCTTTACGGGTCTTTCAAGCGCATTGTTCCTTGCCGAGCGTGGCAAGACGGTCGTGGTCCTTGAAGCGCGTCATGTCGGCTTCGGTGCATCTGGACGTAATGGCGGACAGGTGATCCCCGGCTTGAAGCACGATCCGGAAGATCTTATTGCGACCTATGGGCTCGAACATGGCAAGCGCATGATCGACCTTGTAGGGGGCGCAGCCGATCTTGTCTTTAGCCTTGTGCGCGAACACGCTATCCTATGCTCGCCCGTTCGCGCCGGATGGATTCAGGCCGCCCATTCTCAGCTTGCAACCGCTGCCGTTCACAAGCGTGCCCGACAATGGCAGGCGCAAGGCGTCGAAGTCGAGATATTGGACCGCGAACAGATTGCCAGACTTTCCGGCACGGAGCGCTATTTCGGTGGATGGCGTGATCCACGCGCCGGCGCCTTGCAACCGCTGGATTATGCCCGAGGGCTGGCGCGGGCCGCTTCGGCACGCGGCGTTCAGATTTTTGAAGATTCGTCCGTCACGTCTCTCACGCACGAAAACGGCGATTGGGTGGCACGGACGGCGCGTGGAGCAATTCGCGCGAGAGAGGCCCTCGTCGCAACCAACGCCTACACCGACAAACTCGTGCCGAATCTCGCCCAAAGCATTCTTCCTGTGCAAAGCATGCTGATCGCGACAGAGCCCCTTTCAGAAAAGCAACGCGGGGAAATCATGCCGGGGGGTGTGGTACTTTCCGAAACGCGCAAGATTGCTTTTTATATGCGTCAATCAGTAGACGGGCGTTTTCTCATTGGCGGACGCGGCGCCGTGGGAATGAACGAAAAGAAGGCACTCATGGAAGCGCTGAAGGCCGGAATGGTTAGGCTGTTTCCGCAACTGGATGGCATTGGCATCGACTATCACTGGTCCGGTCATGTGGCGCTAACGATGGATGGCCTGCCTCATCTTCACAATCCCGCTCCAGGTTTGCACGCAATGCTTGGCTATAACGGCCGAGGCGTAGCGATGGCGACCGCTTTTGGCAAGATGTATGCCGAATACATCGCCGAAGGCCGCCCCATGGTTTATCCCACCACGCAGATACCGCGCCTTTCCTGGCACTCGATCCGCAAACCCGTCATGGATGTTGGCATCCGCTGGTATTGGGTCAAGGACAGTCTTGGATTCGCATCGAAATAAACCCTCTGCAGAAAGTACTGGACTTGTTGAAAAACGTAATCAATCTGGGAATTGCGCCCTCTTGCGCCGCGGATTTGGAAGCAGCTTTCCAAGCCCTCACTTTGAATGGACAGTCTACTGAACCCTTCGGCGTCGGACGCGCTGTTCTTTCAGGAGAAGGAAAGGGGACGAAAAGCCTGTTCCCCTCTATTGTAATGGTTCGTGAGGGCTCTTTATCGCTCGTGGACAGTAACGGTTTCGAAATCGTGCTGGCCAAGGGTGAGGCCGCGAGCCTACCCGCGTCCAGTTTTGCATGGAAGGCACAGGCGGCCGATTGCGTAATCCTCACGATTCATCAGGGGACCGCGCCAGTGTCGTTCACCAAACTCGACCTTGACCATCCCATGGTTCCCGGTGGCGCGCCCAATGCAGCGCTGCTTACCACGCCCGCTCCGACGACTCATCGTCACGAATTCCAGAGTGACGATCCACTTTCCTGGGGCATTTGGGCGACTACGCCTTACGCCCGCCATCCCATCAACTATTCCTTCTCTGAACTGATGATGCTGCGCAAGGGCGACGTTACCTTATCCAACCCAGACGAGGGGAGCGTGTCTTTTGCGGCAGGGGACATTTTCCTTATTCGCCCCGGCGCTATCGCCGCGTGGAGCAATCCTACGGATCTGCAGAAGTTTTGGATCATCCACGAGCCAGATTACGTCACATACCCTTGTGCTCCACTGTATCCATCGATTTGAAGGCAGTGATAGCCCCCTTGTTCCGATGAAGTGCGTGATACCCTGTTGACGACCTGAGGATTTTGAACGTAAGCGCGATTTTCGATGCGGATTGACGGCTGTGGCACCGCTAGAGCCGCCTTGCATCGGAAGCGATATCCGGCTCCGTTAGGCGGCGGAGGTTTTCGAGAAGTTGATCGGTAGCAGGTCGCCGATGTCGGCATCGTCGTCTCGCTGCGGCACTCCGTGAGCACGTGCCGCAGCCAGATCAGAGTGTCCACAGGCGCGGCATGTCAGCATCAAACTATAGATCACTGCGCTGGCCCTGGCTCCGTCAGCAGTGTCGCTGAACAGCCATGATTTTCTTCTGGTCGCAAAACTCTGATGTCACATTCCAAAATATTGTTATCGATCGGCATCCTGCCGTCGCTGATGTAACGCGTCAGGCCATTGCCCATTCACTGATGGGCAATTCCGAACTCCTGCTGCTCGAGGAACCTTCGCTAGGTCTGGCGCCGATTATCATTCACCAGATTTTCGAGATCATGATCAAGCTCGCCGAGGCGGGTGTCTCCATTGTTCTGGTCGCACAGAATGTCGATCTGTCCCTCGAAATAGCCGATTATGTTTATGCGTTCGAACATGGCGAGATCCACGTCTCCGGCCCGGCTGACAAGTTGTCCGGCGATGCGCGCGTGCGTGAAATCTACTTGCCAGCTTAACTTGTTTATCAAACGGCAAAGGGGATTATTCAGTAAAGTAAATGATACCCCCTATAGCCACTGAAACCGGACACCAGCCTTCAATGGGACAATACGAATTTGGAGAAAGATCTCTTCTCAATTTAACCTCGATCTACATGATGACGTAGGTTATGAAATACTTTGTCCAACGACAACGTCCTTTGCCGTGAATGGAGCGCCGCTTGCCTCTGCCAATAGGCGATGTGTTGATTGCCAGTCGATACTGGATTCCATGTTTGGCATGGTCAATGCGCTTCGCTCCGTCAGACCTCGACCCCTTCATTTCGTTGGTCAAAGCTTGCAGTGACGGGCCATCATTTCGGCGAGGTGTTCCCGCCCCTCTTCATGCAACTTTTTGATCGCTGCACTCATATCTGCTGCCCGCTCATCCTGTCCCAGCTTGAACTTGACTTCCATCTTCTCAATAGGCATTTCGTAGCCGACAATATTGCGCAGACGCCGCTCCAGACCACCGGGGCCGAGTTCCTTCATCTGCCAGGGGTTGTCACGACCCTTCTCCATATGTTTGACGAGTTCGTGGAGATGCTTTGCAGTCGCTCCTTCCGATAAGATTTTGGGCGTGCCATGGATATGAGCAACCATGAAGCTCCAGGTCGGCGCGCTGTCCCTTTCCGGACAACCCGGATACCAAGACGATGACACATAATGACCAGCATCCATCAGGATTGCAATTGATGGCAGGCCACGT
>NZ_JBAKHE010000015.1:0-98151 GCF_049065885.1 Brucella sp. IR068
ATGAAGGCGTTCTTCCAGCGCCTCAAGCAAAAGGGAAAGCCGAGCAAAGTCGCACTCGTCGCCGTCATGCGAAAAATGATCATTATCCTCAACGCGAGAATCCGGGACGCAAACGCAACGGTGCTTGACACCTAACACCGTTGCTTTTTAATTGCCGGTTTCGGATGCAGCAGTGTTTCGCTGCGTCGATCACGACAGCAGGATTGATTTTGCAGCGCGTGCTCCCTCCGCGCGCGAGAAAAATGCACCATCCAAGCCCGAGATAAACCTCGAATATAATGTAATTCTATAATATAAAACAAAGAACACCTGATTGACAATTGTAATGACTGCTCATAGCTTGGCATTGGTTGGAGCAGATTTACTTTATTAATGGCTGACTCCTTCTTCGTTTAAGGTTCTATTAGAGGTTGTTCGAGGGGTCGTGATGAAGATAAAGTCTGCTGTCGGCGTATTGTCCGTTGTCTTTACTTTAAGTTTTCCTTTATTAGCACTCGCTCAAACATCTGCTGATGGCTCTGCCAAATCTGCGACTGCCTCAACGGATGATGGATTGGTCACCGTCTACACGGCGCGAAAAATTGTGACGATGGATCCGGGCTGGCCCGAGGCAACGGCCGTCGCGGTGAAGGACGGAAAGATTCTCTCGGTAGGGACCCTGGACGACCTGAAGCCCTGGCTCGACAAGTATCCGCACAAGATCGACAAGCAGTTCCAGAATCGCGTCATTTATCCGGGGTTTGTCGAGGCCCATTCCCATCCTATCGTTGGCGCAACCTCGTTGACCCGCCCGCCGTTGAGCTACTATCCGATGCTCAACCCTTATGGGCCAGCGTTTCCCGGTGTGAAGACGCGGCAGGAAGCGCTTGCCAAGCTGGCGGAATATGTAGAGGCGTCGAAGGACCCGAACGCCGATGTGCTGGCCTTTGGCTTCGACGTCGTGGCGATGGGCGGCCATCTCGACAAAACCGAGCTCGACAAGATTTCTACCGTGAAGCCGATTTTTGTCTGGGATGCTTCCGAGCATTTCGTCTTCACCAACAGTGCCGCGATCAAGAAGCGGGGCCTCACCACCGAGGATGCCAAGAAGGTGTTGGGCATTGGGGTTGGCTCCGACGGGGAACTCAATGGAAAGTTCCTGGGTGAGCGCGCTGCTCAATATGTGCTCGCTCCAACCATCAACGCATTGCTGGCGCCGGATATCGCGCTGAAGAACGTCAAATATCTGTCTGACCTGTCCCAGCAGGCGGGTGTGACCACGATGTCCGACCTGGCGTTCGGGCTGATCAATATTCCACTTGAGCACCAGGTGCTGAAGTCTTCCTTCGATAGTTCGAAGGCCAATCAGCGCCTTGTCGTTGTGGTCGACGGGCATACTTTCGCGAGCACCTATGGCGACAATGCGATCGCCGAAGCAAACAAGCTGCGCGACTCGAGCAATGACAGGCTAATGTTCGAAGGGGTGAAATTCTTCTCCGATGATGGGCTGCTGAGCTTCAGCATGCAGATACAGAATCCGGGCTATATCCACTCCGACCGCTACAGCGGCCTCTTCATGTTTGACAAGTTGTCCGACTTCGTGGCCGACATGAAGCCGTGGTGGGAGCAGAACTTCCACATCCACGTGCATACCAATGGCAATGCCGGAAACGAGGCGACCATCAATGCGCTGGATGCGCTGCAAAAGGATAAGCCGCGCTTCGATCACCGCTTCACCTTTGAACATTATGGTATTTCCACCCCCGAGCAGGCGCGGCGGGTGAGTGCCCTTGGCGGTGTGGTGAGCATCAACCCTTACTATGTCTACGAACGCGCGGACCTGAACGGACCTGAGTTCGGCACCGATCGGGCCAATACCGCTGCCCGGCTGAAGACGCTGACGGACGCAGGTGTCGTCGTGTCGCTTCACACCGACACGCCCGTTGCGCCGCCGCGTCCACTGGAAGAAGTGTGGATCGCTGTGAATCGTATTGGTGCGATCTCCAAGAAGGTTCTGGCTCCGGCTGAGCGCATATCGGTGGACAAGGCGTTGCGCATGGTAACGATCGATGCCGCCTATACTCTTGGGATCGATGAGAAAGTCGGCAGCATCGAAGCTGGCAAGTTCGCGGACTTCGTGGTGCTGGGCGATGACCCTGCGACGGTCGCTCCGAAAGCCATCCGTGATGTGCCGGTTTTGGCAACGATCCTCGGAGGTCGGGTGATCAGCACCAGCGATACCCGTAAGCCCGCCGAGTAAGTTACATAAAACGAGGCCCAATCGGCGCGACGAGCGCGATTGGGCCGCCGATTTTGTGCAAAAGGGCTTTTGAAGTGGCGCCGCTCCGGTCAGAGGCGGTTACTTCAAATAGCTCATGATTCTGCACCATCCTCTCCCCACGACAATCAGGTAGACATTCCGAACGAGCTCTCACGATAACGGATGTGAGTTGCCGTGACATGCACGAACCACGGTCCGCCATAAGCGCAATTGCTTGTCACCTCTGGTCCCGGCCAATCCGTGGGCCGTATTATCGATTTCCGCTTGGCTTGCGTGTTGTCGACCGAATGATGCTCGACCCAGCACGGTCATTCCATATGAAACGATTTGTCGTTCAGTAAAGAAATTCAGCCCGGACTGCATGCACCGCCTTCGCATTGCGCACTTGTCGTAGAACAGGCCTCACCTTTTTGGGGCTCCAGAGCAAACCGTAAAACCATTGGTTTCGAACGGCGTTTTACCATCATGTCACGCACAACCGCGCCGGCAGCCGGGAGAGGCTTGCTCGGTCCCGTAACTCGGTTAGATAGTCCGGAGAACCAAGATCAAATTGCTCTTGCAGGCAATTTGTCCTTTTGATAAACGGGCCACCGGTCCGCAGTTCACCTAGGCATCGCCGCCCTCTGGGCAAGCTAAACCTGCTTCTTTAGTTCCTTGACGCATCGACCACCTTGTTCGTGCCGCGTCGGAATGGCGATCACCGATCTCAATTTGACAGGCACGCCTCAAGGATCAGGGACCATGCCCAGGGAATTAATACCATTACATGTCAATGACATTTCGGCTTTAGCGCGCAATATTCGTAGTGCCTATGCCGATCGCGAAAAACAGCCTTCTCACCTTGAAGTTTTGAATATTCTTGCGAAAGGTGCAGGATACAAAAACTTCCAGCACCTGCGAAGCGGTGCGAAAGAGCCTGTAAAGGAAGAAAAACACCATGTTATCGACCGAGCGAGCGTGGAGCGTGTGGCCCGCTGCTTTGATAAGGATGGTGTTCTTACGCGCTTTCCAAGCAAACGTTCGGATCAGATATCGGTTCTATGGGTGCTTTGGTCTCGCTTGCCGGCCCGGACGAAACTGACGGAAGCCGAGGTGAACGCGCTTATGAAAGCGTGGCACAGTTTCGGAGATCACGCTTTGCTGCGCCGCGAGATCTGCGATGCCGGTTTGGTATCGAGAACACGGGACGGCCGTGTTTACATCCGCATGGAGCTGCCGATGCCGCCTCTGGCGCAAGCTATTGCCCGCCAGATCGCTGATAAATAACCCAACAGCCAATATGCTGACGAAAGCAGCTATTGCTGCTGAGGATTGTCATGACCAAATTTGAGACCGGCTTTTTGCTCGGAAGAATTCCCTATATTCGCATGGGTGATCAATCTGATCCCCTGATCGTGATCAATGGCGGGCAAGGTTTTGTCCGCAAACACAGCTTCGACAGGATGATGCATGACGCAAAACGTGTCGCACGTATGCTGCCGCCAACACAGGGCTTTATCCTGATCGGCTACGATCAGCAGCTCGATACGAAAGCAACAATTGAGACAATCGTGTCAGACTATGAGCGCGCCATCAGAGAAATGAAGGTCCCGGCGTTTTCGCTCATGGGGATATCCTATGGCGGACTGCTGGCGACAAGGCTTGCGGCAGCGCGTGAAGGGTGGGTTAACAAGCTGATTCTGGTGGCGAGCGCTCACAAGTTCAGCGAGAATGGCGAAATCAGGATAAACCGACAAATCCAGTTCGCCCAACAGGAGCAGTATTACGAGCTGATCAATGACTTTGCGGCAATATTCCGCAATCCCCTGCTGAATTTGTTACTGAAGATAAAGCTATGGGTGGACCGCAACAAACTTCCAGAGAAAATGAACTCCGGTGACGTTATTGTGCGGTATCTTCAATTGATAATGCAGGCTGAGCCAGTCGATCTGACCGCGATCACAGCAAGGACACTGATTATCGGAGGGGAACTGGATCAGTTTTTTGGCGACGGCATGATGGAAGCCGCCCGAAATGGTATCGTCGACGCTAAACTGGAAGTTCTCGAAGGCCAAACTCACATGGCCCCGGTCGAATGCAGCCGATCGTTTCGACGTTTCCTGACGGAATTTCTCGATCAGTCTTGATCAGGGAACGCTATGAAGCCTGCGTCTGCGGGCTTCATATCCAAGTCAGATTTTTTTACCTTTAGGGAAAACGCCACTGCAGAGACGATATCATCATCAAAATTGTACGTACGCTGCATCAAGATAGGCGCGGCCCGTCGCCGGGTGGATGATAATGGCGGAGAGAGAGGGATTCGAACCCTCGATACGGTTTCCCGTATACACGCGTTCCAGGCGTGCGCCTTCAACCACTCGGCCACCTCTCCGTCTGCCTTGCTGTCGGGAAACCGTGTCTCACGGTGAAAACTGACTGCAAACGTGACACCGCTTTTCGAAACAGGCGCTGGTTAATCGCCGACTAGCGGGTGCGGCGCGAATATAGCCAGAAAATGCATATGTTCAACAGCTATTTGCAAGTTTTTGCGTCTAAATCGCCGAACCTGTGCAAAGAGCGATGCCGCCGGGATAAATATCTGAAATCATTGATTTTATTGTGGTCGAGGAATTGTGTTCGAGCTTGGCTTTGAGTGTGGCAGGTTCTGTGTGCTATGCTTTAGCAACGTCAAAAAGACAAATCTTCGGCAGGCCGGGCTCAAAACCGGGGCCGTGAGCAGGGTAGGAATCCGGGGCGAAGAATCGTGATCCGATTTGTATTGCGTAGTTTTGCGGTTGTTTTTCTCGCTTTCGCGGTGATCTTCGCGGTCCTTGATGGCGCGCGCTCCGTTGGCGCGTCGCAGTTTATCGCCAAGCCGCTTTTATCCATGTGGTCACGCAACGCGCCCGAAACATTGGCCGATGCAGAAACCTTCGTGGCGCACTATATAGGGGCAGGAGCCTGGAATGCCGTCTGCGTTCCTTTGCTCGAGCAGCCGGGCTGGCTTCTTTTCGGCATTCTCGCCCTTTTATTCTATGCAATCGGTCATCGTCGAGAGCGCCCTTTGGGACGTTTCACCGCCCGATAATCAGGAGATGGAGACCATGAGTTTCTTGGACAGCTATCGCAAGAAGATGCAGATGCCCTCGACGGACGAGGCTTTGCCCGGGCGCGCGGCGCCGATCCCGACTGCCGCCACCCATTTCGTGAACGGGCGCCCGCTGAAAGGACCGTGGCCGGAAGACTACAAGCAGGTTCTTTTCGGGATGGGCTGCTTCTGGGGTGCCGAACGCCTGTTTTGGCAGGTGCCGGGCGTATATGTGACGGCGGTCGGTTATGCGGGCGGCGTTACGCCCAACCCGACCTATGAGGAAACCTGCACAGGACTCACCGGCCATGCGGAGGTCGTGCTGGTCGTCTACGATCCGAAGGTTGTGAGCCTTGACGAGCTTTTGACCCTCTTCTGGGAAGAGCACGACCCCACGCAGGGCATGCGACAGGGCAACGATATCGGCACGACCTACCGTTCGGTCATCTACACTTTCGACAAGGCGGATCGTGAGGTGGCGGAAAAGAGCCGTGAAAACTACACGCAGGCGCTCGCCGCTCGCGGACTCGGCCCGATCACTACCGAAATCGAGGATGCGCCGGAGTTTTATTATGCCGAGGACTATCACCAGCAATATCTGGCGAAGAACCCGAACGGTTATTGCGGCTTGCGCGGCACTGGCGTGAGTTGCCCGATCCCGCTGGCACAATAAGCGGGCCGGTAATAAAAGATCGCGCGGTTCTTACCGCGCGATTTTCTTTTGCATGATCAGCATTCCCGCATAGTCGCCATCGAGCAGCTCGAAATCGCTCCAGCCGATCTGCCGGTAGAGATCCGGCTTGTTGGTGTAGAGATAGGCCTCTCCATAGCCATGTTGCCGGGCGGCGTCCTCAATGGCGCCGACAAGACCCTTGGCGATGCCTTTGCCGCGATGGCCGGGCGCAACGAACACGCTTGCCACCCACGGCTTCAGATGCGGATGCGTTTCCAGATCGCTATGGATGAGGAGGGCAAGCCCGGCAGGTTCCCCGTTCCACAGCGCGACCCGCGCTGCCTGCCCATCGTCTTCACGGGAGATGTCGTAAAAGGCTTGTGCGGTCTGTTCGGGGGTGGACCCGGTAAATTCACCCCATTCCGCATGGTTCCATGCGGCGCAGACGGTTACGAGATCGGGACGGTCGGCAAGCGGGACAATCTGAAGCATAATGTTCTACCAGTGCGGTGGTTTGGTGACCGGCACGTCCGGCGCGGTCTGCTCTTCCAGTTCCAGAAAGCGATCGGTCAGTGCGCCGAGCTTCTTGGAAAGCTGGTCGATGGTTTTCCATTGTTCGGCCAGAACGGATGACAATTCATCGATTGTCTTTTCCTGTTCGGCTACGCGAATTTCGAGCTCGGTCAGGCGTTGGTCCGCTGTCATGGCTGGCTTCCATCGGTCTTGAGGCTTTCTGGTCAGTGGATGTAACCGCTTTTGACCTGTATCGGAAGTACGCTATCACATCATTGCGTCAGCATGAGTGCGCCATTCGATACTTCATAGTGACGCAGACGCTTCAGAAAACTCATGCCAAGCAGCGTATCCGAGAGCGCGTCGTCCCGCAGGACCATCGCGTCCACATTCTCCACACGGATACGTCCGATTTCGATACTCGGCAGGACGGCATGTGCTGCAAGGGTCTGGCCATTGGCGGTCGAGACGCGATATCTGAAATCATCGGGTTTGAGCGACAGGCCGATGCGCCGCGCGGCGTTTGCGTTGATTGCAACGACGCTTGCCCCGGTATCCACCATGGCGCGAAGGGTTTGACCGGCGATCCTGACGTCCGCGATGAAATGGCCGCGGCTGTCCGGCGTGATCTGCGCGCGGCGGCCGCTATAGGCAGTGGAGGACGACGAAGAAGCGGATGAGGCTGTCGCGGCTGTGCTTGAACCGGCTTTCAGTTGCGGGCTGAATTTTTCAAACAGGAGCGGGAAGGCGATTGCCAGTCCCGCGAATACCAGAAGGATCGTAAACGCCCGCGCCATGCTGTCCCCGTTTGGAGCACGATAGCAGGCGCGGGTTAATGCTTACTTGGTGCCGTACATGCGGTCGCCGGCGTCGCCGAGACCGGGAACGATATAGCCCTTTTCATCGAGGCGCTCATCGATGGACGCGGTAAACACGTCGACATCGGGATGGGCTTCGGTGAAACGCTTGATGCCTTCCGGCGCCGCCAGCAGGCAGAGGAAGCGGATATTGGTCGCGCCGCGTTCCTTCAGCTTGTCGATGGCTGCAATTGCCGAATGTCCGGTGGCCAGCATCGGGTCCACCACGATGATGAGGCGGTTTACGATGTCTTCGGGGGCCTTGAAGTAATATTCGACCGGCTGCAGCGTGTCGTGATCGCGATAAAGCCCGATATGGGCGACGCGGGCAGCAGGCACCAGATCGAGCATGCCTTCCAGAAGGCCGTTGCCAGCGCGCAGGATCGACGCGAAGACGAGCTTCTTGCCTTCGAGCACCGGTGCGTCCATCGGCATCAATGGCGTTTCGATGGGCATGGTGGTCAGTTCGAGATCGCGCGTCACTTCATAGCAGAGCAACAACGAGATTTCCTTCAGCAGCCGCCGGAAGCTGGCCGTGGACGTTTCCTTCTTGCGCATGATGGTAAGCTTGTGCTGGACAAGCGGATGGCTGACGACTGTAACGCCCATGATCTTTCCACTTTTCTTGTTATCTTTTTGACTTTAGCGGCAGTTTGCGCCGGAGAAAACGCGTGGCGAGCGCGCACGCACAGTTTTATGTCTCTTTGGCCATTTTTAAACGCTAACGCAAGACGGTTCGCAAGGTCCCTTCACAAAAGGGGTAGTGGAGGGCGGTCTCTGCTTGTATCGTCCGGCACAAGCTTTATATGCATTACGGAAATCGTTTTCGTCTTAATAATCAGAAGCAGGATGAGCTATGAGCCAGCAGAACGGCAATGCGGACCGCGTGGGCGCACAAGGCGGCATGGAGCATTCATTCGGTTTCAAGGCGGTTGACGAAAGCGAGAAGCAGGGCCTGGTCAACGACGTTTTCCATAAGGTCGCCAGCAAGTACGACGTGATGAACGATCTCATGTCGGCGGGCATGCACCGCGTCTGGAAAGATGCGATGATCGCATGGCTGGCGCCGTCGAAGCGCCCGGGCTGGACCTCGCTCGACGTTGCTGGCGGCACCGGCGATATCGCCTTCCGCATCGTCGAGGCTTCCGGTCGTCAGGCCCATGTCACCATTCTCGATATCAACGGCTCGATGCTGGGTGTCGGGCGTGAACGCGCGATCAAGAAGGGCCTTGCCGACAATCTCGAATTCGTCGAGGCCAATGCCGAAGAACTGCCTTTCCAGGACAACAGCTTCGACGCCTATACGATTGCTTTCGGCATTCGCAATGTGCCGCATATCGACAAGGCGCTGTCCGAAGCCTATCGCGTGTTGAAGCCGGGCGGCCGGTTCCTGTGCCTCGAATTCTCCGAGGTTGAACTGCCGGTTCTCGACAAGATTTATGACCAATGGTCGTTCCACGCTATTCCGCGCATCGGCAAGATGATTACGGGCGACGCGGATTCCTACAGCTATCTGGTCGAGTCGATCCGCAAATTCCCCAAGCAGCAGGATTTTGCGGTGATGATCGAGAAGGCTGGTTTCGAGCGCGTCAGCTATCGCAATTTCACCGGCGGCATTGCCGCGCTCCATTCCGGCTGGAAGCTTTGATCGTGCCTGTGATGAAACGGGGTCAGGAACGGGGCATCGGGGCATGAGCAGTTTTTCCGCCGCTTTCCGGTTGATGCGGGCCGGATGGATATTGACGCGCGAAGGCGTCATCAGTGCATTGCCTGTTGAGGGGCTTTCCGGTCTTCCGGCGTTCGGGCACAAGATTGCGGGCATTCTGGCGCGTCCGCGCGCGCGCCACATGCAGCGTTCCGAGCGCATGTCGCGCGCCATGAACAAGCTCGGCCCATCCTATGTAAAGCTCGGCCAGTTTCTGGCGACGCGGCCAGATATCGTGGGGCGCGATGTTGCTGCCGACCTCGAACTTTTGCAGGACAGGCTCGACTTCTTCCCGCAGGTTGATGCCGTTGCGGCAATCGAAGGTTCGCTGGGCCGCAAGATCGATGATCTTTACATGCAATTCGATGCGCCGATAGCCGCCGCTTCCATGGCGCAGGTGCATCCGGCCGAAATCATGAAGGACGGAGCGCGCCAGAAGGTTGCCGTCAAGGTCATTCGTCCGGGTGTGCGCCAGCGTTTTGCCCGCGATCTCGAAGGTTTCTACATGGTCGCGCGCATGCAGGAGCGCCATGTTCCTTTCACCCGCCGCCTGCGTCCGGTTCAGGTTGTGGAGACACTCCAGCAGACCACCCGCATCGAGATGGATTTGCGTCTTGAAGCGGCAGCGCTTTCCGAGATTGCCGAGAACATCAAGGACGATGCGGGGTTCCGTGTTCCCAAGGTCGATTGGGAGCGCACGGGCCGCGATGTGCTCACGCTCGAATGGATCGACGGCATCAAGATGTCGGACATTTCAGCGCTTGAAGCCGCCGGTTTCGATCTCCGGAAGCTTGCTGAGACGCTGATCCAGTCCTTCCTGCGCCATACGCTGCGTGATGGTTTTTTCCATGCCGACATGCATCCGGGTAACCTGTTCGTGGACCATCAGGGCCTGATCGTTGCGGTCGATTTCGGCATTACCGGGCGGCTCAACAAGCAGCAGCGGCGGTTCCTTGCCGAGATTCTCTACGGCTTCATCACACGCGATTACATGCGCGTGGCGGAAGTGCATTTCGAAGCCGGCTACGTCCCGCATACGCATGACGTGGCAAGCTTTGCACAGGCGATCCGCGCCATTGGCGAGCCGATCCATGGCCAGCCCGCCGAAACCATTTCCATGGCCAAGCTTCTGACCTTGCTGTTTGAAGTGACCGAGCTTTTCGATATGGAAACCCGCCCCGAGCTTCTGATGCTGCAGAAGACCATGGTGGTTGTGGAAGGTGTTTCACGCACGCTCGATCCGCATTTCAACATGTGGAAGGCGGCGGAGCCGGTGGTCGGCGACTGGATCGCCAGGAACCTCGGGCCGCAGGGTATGCTTCTCGATGCGAAGGACAGCGCTTATTCGCTGCTGCATTTCACGCGCAAGACGCCGGAACTTGTGGCGCGCGTGGAACGTGTTTCCGTTGCGCTGGACGACATGGCGGTGAATGGATTGCGCTTTGACGAGGCGACCGCGGAAGCTATCGGTCGGGCAGAGGCGCGCCATTCGCGCTGGGGCCGCATCGCGCAGGTCGTGATTGCGATTTCGCTCGCTGCAATCGCTATCAAGCTTTATATTTGGCTATGAATCACTTTTAAAGTGACAATCTAACTTTTAAGGTGACAGCCAGCTTTTAAAGTGATTTCAATGATTGCACTTGTAACAGGCAGGTGCAATCACATGGCCAGCATTACCATCCGTAATCTTGATGACACCGCCAAGGAACGTCTCCGTATTCGGGCGGCACAAAATGGGCGCTCCATGGAAGAAGAGGCGCGCATCTTGCTGGCCGGGCTGAATGAAGCCGCGCCGGTCGTGGCGGGGTCGCCCGGGGCAGGGGCTTCTCTGGCCGGAAGGCGCATTCTTCTCATTATCGGCGGTGGCATTGCAGCCTACAAGACGCCTGATCTCATCCGCCGTCTGCGTGAGCGTGGCGCGCATGTGCGCCCGTTGATGACTGCTGCCGCGCAGCAATTCGTGACGCCGCTGACCATCGGCGCGGTGTCCGCCGACCATGTCTTTACAGATCTGTTCTCGAGGGAGGACGAGCAGGATGTTGGGCATATCCGGCTTGCGCGCGATGCGGACCTGATCGTCGTCGCGCCGGCGACCGCCGATCTGATGGCGAAGATGGCCAACGGTCTTGCCGACGATCTGGCAAGTGCCGTGCTGCTGGCCCGTAAGGTGCCGGTTCTGATCGCGCCTGCCATGAACCCGGCCATGTGGGACAATCCCGCGACAAGACGCAACCGCCTGACGCTTGAAAAGGATGGCGTTCGCTTCGTCGGACCCGAGAGGGGCGAAATGGCGGAAAGCGGCGAGGCTGGAACGGGCCGCATGAGCGAGCCGCTGGCAATCGTCGCGGCCATTGAAAACCTGCTCTCACCGCAGGCGAAACCACTTGCGGGCAAAACCATCGTCATGACGTCAGGGCCGACGCACGAGCCTATCGATCCGGTCCGCTATATCGCCAATCGCTCGTCGGGCAAGCAGGGCCATGCAATCGCGGCAGCACTCGCGCGGCTTGGCGCGACGGTGCATCTGGTGTCCGGCCCTGTAACCATTCCCGATCCCGAAGGCGTTGATGTCGTTCATGTCGAGACGGCGCGTGAAATGCAGGCTGCGGTGGAGCGGCATCTTCCCGCCGATGCGGCGGTTATGGTGGCGGCGGTTGCCGACTGGCGCACGGCCAATGAAGCCGGGCAGAAGATCAAGAAGAAGCCCGGGGAAAGCGCGCCGACGCTCGCCATGGTCGAAAACCCCGACATTCTGGCCGGTGTCGGCCATAGCGACAGGCGTCCCGGCCTTGTGGTCGGCTTTGCCGCCGAAACGCAGGATGTGGCCGGAAATGCGAGAGCCAAGCTTGAGAAAAAGGGCGCGGACTGGATCGTTGCCAATGATGTTTCGCACGCACCGGATGGCAGCAGCGTGATGGGTGGCGACCGCAATCATGTCCGTATCCTCAGCCGGTCCGGTATCGAGGAATGGCCGGAAATGAGCAAGGAACAGGTCGCTGAAAGACTGGCCGGAAAGATCGCCGAAAGGTTGCTGGAAGCAGACAGGTAAATTTCTCTGCAAGCCATGTCACATCTGCGGTGCCTGTTTCGTCTTGATGGTGAACGACTTCAAATCGTAAGCCCCAAGGAGACATATCATGGAAGCAAGACTCGTTCCGTACAAGCTGGCACCGAAGATCATGCAGGCTATGGTCGAGGCGGAAAAGGCCGTGTCGGAGGCCGGGCTGGAATATAGTCTTTATGAGCTCGTGCGTATTCGCGCATCGCAAATCAATGGCTGTGCTTATTGTATTCACATGCACACGC
Source organism: Brucella sp. IR068 (assembly GCF_049065885.1). Taxonomy (NCBI): domain Bacteria; kingdom Pseudomonadati; phylum Pseudomonadota; class Alphaproteobacteria; order Hyphomicrobiales; family Brucellaceae; genus Brucella; species Brucella sp. IR068. The sequence continues at coordinate 12,382 of NZ_JBAKHE010000015.1, forward strand.
GCGATGCCCGCAAGGCGGGAGAGACTGAAGAACGCCTCTACCTCGTGGCCGCGTGGCGCGAATCGCCGTTGTTCACGCCGCGTGAACGCGCTGCGTTGGCCTGGACCGAAGCCTTGACGCTGATTGCGCAGACCCGCGCGCCGGACGAGGATTACGAAGCGTTGAAAGCGCATTTCACCGATGAGGAGATCGTGAAGCTCAGCATGGCCATCAATATGATCAACCTCTGGAACCGTGTAGCGGTCGGGTTCCGCACCGTGCATCCGGTCACGACCGATGCGCCAGCAGGCTGAAACGGGCAACAGCTTCGATGCGGACGCGTTCGAGGCCCTGAGGCCCCGGCTCGTTCGCATCGCTTACCGCATGATAGGCTCTCATGCGGAAGCCGAGGACATTGCGCAGGAAGCCTGGTTGCGGTGGAATACGGCAGCCCAGGAAGCCGTCCGGGAACCGGAGGGCTGGCTGGTGCGGGTCGTAAGCCGGCTCGCGCTCGATTATCTGAAATCCGCGCGCGTGCGCCGTGAGACCTATCCCGGTTTATGGCTTCCCGAACCTCTGGTCGAGGAAGAGGAAGACCGGAGCGACGATATCACGCTGACGCTCATGCTGGCGCTTGACCGGCTGTCGCCGCTGGAGCGGGCGGCCTTTCTGCTGCACGATGTTTTCGGCATGGACTTTGGGGAAGTCGCGCGAGTGCTCGACCGTGACGCGGCGGCCTGCCGACAGCTTGCAAGCCGGGCACGGATGCATGTGCGCCAGGAAAAGCCGCGATTCACCCTGCCGGAAGACCGCGGACGCACCATTGCGGAAGCCTTCTTTCAAGCCTCACGCAGTGGCGATCTCAGTGCATTGCAGGGCCTTCTGGCGGAAGATGCCATCATGTATTCCGATGGCGGCGGTGTTCGCAACGCGGCGCTCAATCCCATCTATGGGCGAGCGAAGATCATGCGCTTCTACGAGGGGATCTCCCGCAAGGCCGATGGTGTGCCTCCCGCCATCCGGCAGTTCGCCGTGTTCGACGGTCTGCCGGGGCATATCAGCATGGAAGCGGATGGATTGCCGCAGGTCGCCGCACTGGAGATTGCCGAGGGGCAGGTTCACGCGATCTATCTCGTTCGCAATCCCGAAAAACTGCGCCATCTGCAATTCGGTGACGATATGCGGAGTTTCAATCGAGCTGAACCGGATTTCAAAAGAACTCGTCCAGCAGGCGATAATAGCTGATCTTTGCTTCTTCGATTGCCGGCCCGCCATAGGTGGCCAGAAACGGCGTTACCCATTCTTCGCCCAGATTGTAACGGATGCTCCAGCAGGCGAGCGCCAAATCCTGATGGCGATCGGCGAGGCCGAGCCTGCCGCAATCGATGAAACCGGTGAAGGCATCCTTGTCGGCCATGAAATTCGGCAGGCAGGCGTCGCCATGGGTGACTACAATATCTTCGCTTTGGGGCTTCAGGCGAAGCAGTTCTTCGAAAACTCCCTGCGGTGTCCGCCCTTCACGTTCCTCGTCGAAATCCTCTTCATCGACCGCGCCCGCTTCGACACGCTTGCGGGCGTCTTCGATGCGGAACTCCAGCCGGTGATCGAACGGACAGGAAGCCGGGTCGATGGCATGCATCGATTTCAGGGCGGTCGCCAGAATATCGACAATACGCTCCGGCGCGAGCGTGCCGACTGCCGAGGCCAGATCCTGACCCGGCAGGCGCGTCATCAGCAAAAAGCTGTGTTCCGGCGCGATTTCGAAAGCGAGGACTTCTGGGCAGGCAAGGTTTTGCTGTCTGAGCCAGCGAAGCCGTGCTGCTTCATCGGCAAGTTCGCCGACCGGGCTTTGCGGCTCCACTTTCAGAACCAGAGGTTCTCGTTCGGGATGGTCGAGCAGATGCACATTGGCCGTTGAGCGGCCAAGCTCGTCCTGCCGACTGCGATAATCCCGCAATTCCTGCCGCAGCGCCTGAGGCAGATCAAGCGCAGCCAGAACCGGATCGTTCATTTTCTCTCCAAAGGATCAGGCCTTGCCGCGGACCTGATAATCCTTGACGGTGGCAAAGCGGATGTCTTTCCAGCGCTCGGCCTCGTAGTTGAGCGAGAAGCCGTTCTGGGCCAGAAATACCGGGTCACGGTCAAGATCGTGTGCGATATCGGCGCGATGGGCGGCAATGAAGCGGTCGACTTCAGCCGGATCGTCGGCGGAAATCCACCGGCAGACCGAAAAGCGCGACATTTCAAAGCCGACCGGCAGCGAATATTCGACCTTGAGGCGTTCGGTCAGGACGTCGATCTGCAGCGCACCGACAACGCCGACGATAGCCGGCGAACCGTCATCGGGCAGGAAGAGCTGCACGACGCCTTCTTCCGCCATCTGCTGCAGCGCTTCGCGCAGCTTCTTGGCCTTCATTGCATCATCGAGGCGAACGCGGCGCAGGATTTCCGGCGCGAAGTTCGGCACTCCGCGGAACAGGATATCCTCGCCCTCGGTCAGCGTATCGCCGATGCGCAGCGTGCCGTGGTTGGGGATGCCGACCACGTCGCCCGCAAAGGCTTCGTCGGCAATCTGGCGCGAACGGGCAAAGAAGAACTGCGGTGCGGAAAGGCTCATCGGTTTGCCGGTGCGCACCAGCTTTGCCTTCATGCCGCGCGACAGCTTGCCCGAGCACACGCGCAGGAAGGCGATGCGGTCGCGATGGTTCGGGTCCATATTGGCCTGAATCTTGAACACGAAGCCGGTCATCCTGTCTTCGGTCGCCGCCACCATGCGGGCATCGGCCTGCTGGTCGCGCGGGGAAGGGCCGAAATCGCAGAAGGCTTCGATCAGGTCGCGCACGCCGTAGTTCTTCAGCGCCGAGCCGAAATAGACCGGGGTCATGTGGCCTTCGCGGAAGGCGGCGAGGTCGAACGGGCGGCAGACGCCACGCGCCAGTTCGACACCTTCCAGCCACGCTTCACGCTCGTTTTCCGGCAGAAGCCTTGCGGCTTCTTCCGGTCCGCTGACCTTGGTCGGCTGTTCTTCATTGTCCTGGCGGCGCAGCGTATCGCTGTGCAGGTCGAAGGTGCCTGCAAAGCTTTTTCCCGAACCGATGGGCCAGGTGATCGGGGCCGTGTCGAGCGCCAGCTTCTCCTCGATCTCATCGAGGATTTCCAGTGGGTCTCGCGCCTCGCGGTCCATCTTGTTGACGAAGGTGACGATGGGAATGTCGCGCATGCGGCAGACTTCGAAAAGCTTGAGCGTGCGCGGTTCGATACCCTTGGCGGCGTCGATGACCATGACGGCGGAATCGACCGCGGTCAGCGTGCGATAAGTGTCATCGGCAAAATCTTCGTGGCCCGGCGTGTCGAGCAGGTTGAAGATGCAATCCTTGTATTCGAAGGTCATCACGGAGGTGACAACGGAAATGCCGCGGTCGCGCTCGATGTTCATCCAGTCGGAGCGGGTCTGGATGCGGTCCTTCTTGGCCTTCACCTCACCGGCAAGCTGGATGGCGCCGCCGAACAGCAGCAGCTTTTCGGTCAGCGTGGTCTTACCGGCGTCCGGGTGCGCGATGATCGCGAATGTGCGGCGCTTGGAAACGGGATGGTCAGCGGGCATGAAGAAACTCGTGATGGCGAAATGTTGGGCTGCGCGTGAAGGCGCGCCGCGAAGATGTTGGCCAGCATCTAGCAGGAGTTGGCCAGAATCTCAACAAGCGCCATGTTACAAGTCTCGTGGCGGATGAAAGCGGCGCAGTCTGCGCCGCTTTGCCGATGGTGCGCGGCGCTTTTAGCGGCTCTTGATGCCGAGGGCGAAGGCGATGAAGGACCAGCCCTGGAAGATCAGGTCTATCGCCAGGAAAAGGCCAAGGACGAACAGGCTGTTGACCGGCCATTTGATGGCGATGATGAGGCCAAGCAGCAAGGTGACGACACCGCCCGCAACGATCCACCCCCAGCCAGCCGATGGTTTTGATTTGAAGCCGAGCCAGATGCGGAATGCGCCGGAACCGAGAAGTGCCGCCGCCAGAAGGAAGGTCAGCACGCCGGCCGCCAGCACCGGATTGATGAAGGCGACGATGCCCGCCGCCGTATAAAGCAGGCCGCTCAGGAGCCAGAAGAAGAAGCTGCCCCAGGTTTTGACGCCGAATGCATGAACGATTTCCATGGCGCCGCCGATGAGCATCATCAGGCCGACATAGTAGACCGAGACCACGGTGGCGAGAACCAGATTGCCGAAGGCGATGCCTCCGAGGATCAGCAGCGCCACCCCAAGGGCGAGAAACCAGCCCCACTTGCTGGAAAGTTCTGCCGGAAAGGTCGGGCGGTCGATATCATTATGAGCTGTTGCCATGAGACGTCCCTCAAATTGTCAAGCCTCATGACCAGTATAGAGCATGTATTGAATTTGACCAGCTTATCACAACCGCCGCGTTCTTCGTGATGCGGGACTGCAAGGCGCAGTTTTCTGTGGTCCGGTGCTAAGGCGCCTCCAAGTCATGCGCAGGTTTGGCGGATCGTTGTCGCAGCCCCTGTTCGTTTGGGGGGCGCAGCATTATATCCCTTTGCTATTACAGTCGTTTTCCGCTTAAAGTCTGCCGATGTTCGATCTCGTTTCCCACTACTGGCCGCATATCCTGTTTGTCCTGTCGGTTGTTCTCGGAGCGATCGCCGCCATTCACGCGACCATGACGAAGGAAGAAGTGCGCACCGCCATCGGCTGGGTAGGCGTGATCGTGCTTTCGCCGATCGTGGGAGCGGTGGTCTATGCCATTGCGGGTGTGAACCGCATCCGCCGTTCGACCCTCAGCCACCAGCGCGCCAACCGGGGCAAGATTGCGCTTTATCACCTGTCGCACTTCGATACGACGAATGACCTCGTGCGCGCAGCCTTCGGGCGTCAGTTCGGAGCGATGAAGATACTGGGCGATGCGGTGAGCCTCTATGACTTCACGAGCGGCAACAATATCGACATGCTGGAGACGGGCGACGAAGCCTATGCCGCCATGCTCGACGCCATAGGCCGCGCCGAGCGCAGCATCATGCTGGAAACCTATATTTTCGACCGGGATGGGATTGGGGAAGTATTTGCCGATGCCCTGGGCGATGCGGTCCGGCGCGGCGTGGAAGTGCGCGTGCTCGTCGATGCGGTCGGTGCGCGCTATTCCTTTCCGAGCATCGTGAAGCTCCTGAAAGACAAGGGCGTCGCGGTCGATGTGTTCAACGGCAATATCATCATCGGGCTGCGCCTGCCTTACGCCAATCTGCGCACCCACCGTAAAATCCTCATCGTCGACGGCAAGATCGCCTTCACCGGCGGTATGAATATTCGTGCGGGCTTCGTGCGAAGGATAGCCGGCGACGCGGTTGCCTTCGATACGCATTTCAAGCTGGAAGGTCCGGCGATTGCCGATCTCTTTCATATCGCATCGGAAGACTGGCGCTTTGCGACCGGCGAGCTTCTCACCGGGGAAGCATGGAAGATCGCACCGCCGGAAAACCCGCCGGGCACCGGAACGCTGGTGCGCGTCGTCGGATCCGGGCCGGACAAGAACGTGGAAACCAACCAGCGCATGATGATGGGCGCCTTCTCGATTGCCGAGCAGCATATTCTCATCATGACGCCCTATCTCTTGCCGGACCGCGAATTGATCAGCGCGCTGGTGACGGCTGCGCGGCGCGGCGTGTCGGTGGATATCGTCGTGCCGGGCGTCAATAATCTGAAGCTCGTCGACCGCGCCATGCGCGCCCAGTTCGACCAGTTGCTGAAGGACGGCTGCCGCATCTGGCGGGCGGGCGGTGCCTTCAATCACTCCAAGCTGATGACCATCGACGGCGCATGGTCCTATGTCGGATCGTCCAATATCGATCCGCGTTCGCTGCGGCTGAATTTCGAAGTCGATCTGGAAATCCTCGACCGCGATGTGGCGCGTCAGGTGGAGGAGCGCATCGGCAAGGTGATAGAGGACAGCCGCGAGGTCAACCTTGCGCGTCTCAAGAGCCGGCCTTTCCTGGAGCGCCTTCTGGACCGGATTATCTGGCTGGGTTCGCCTTACCTGTGAATATCATCCGGTTCGGCTGTTAAATATTTCCGGGCTGAGTTCCTCGAGCAGGCTCGTTGCCGATTTGAGGTCGAGATGTGCCTTGACCGGCAGGTGATCGGATGCCAGCCGCGCCAGCGGCGTGTTGTGCACTTCAACCGATGTGACAAGATTGTGGGGTGCGCCAAGCACGCGATCCAGCGCAAAAACCGGGAACCGCGAGGGAAAGCTCGGTACTGCCGTTGCGACATGGTTGAATGTCGGCATGAGGGCCGCGAGCGAGGAACGCTTGCCGACGCGCCATTCGTTGAGGTCGCCGATCAGCAGGGTCGGCAGCGTGTCGGCCTCCTGCAGGACGGTAAGGATGCTTTCGGCCTGCTGCTCGCGGGAGCGCTTCAGGAGGCCAAGATGGGCTGCGATGACGCGCAATGGCCCCGCCGGGAATTGCAGGTCCGCGACCAGCGCGCCGCGCGGCTCGACACCGGGCAGCTTGAGCTGCTGCACATTGCGCACCACGCCTTCGCGGAACAGAAGCACGTTGCCGTGCCAGCCGTGACCCTTGGGCATCGTGGCGGTTATCGGCACCGGCACGAGCCCGTGGCGGCGTTCGAGCAGGCCCAGATCAAGCAGGCCGGAACGCTCGCCGAAACGCCTGTCGGCTTCCTGCAAGGCGATCACGTCCGCGTCGATTTCGCTGATGACTTCAGCCGTGCGCTGCGGATTGAACTGCTTGTCGATGCCGATGCATTTGTGGACATTATAGGATGCAATGACGACATCCCCGCCGGTAATGTTGGCGTTGAGCGGCCTGTAGCCCGGCCTGTTCCGGATCGCAGTCAGAATGGTCTTCGATATCCGGTTTGGTTCTTTCTTTTTCAGCACCCGTTTTTCACCAGTCAGCTATTCGGTTCCGAAAGACAATGACTTCTGCCAGTGAGATAAACTCGCATCCGTTTCTATATAGTCGGATTGTACATCCGTTTGAATAGCAATTGCCTACACAATTCGGCGAGAGCCAGACGCGAGTGCACTCTTAGAGCGCTTCGTGCCTGATCAAACTCACCCCTCGGGGATATGCTTCAAGGTTCCAGGTCTCATCTTGCAATGAAACGGATCAGGCGGTCGGTGAGGCCGGTATAAGGCGGCTTGATGAGATCGCTCGGCGCTGGGGCATATTTGGTCAGGACCGGCATTGCCTTGGAAAAGGTCAGGAAACCGTCATGGCCGTGATACTGGCCCATGCCGCTTGCACCCACGCCGCCGAATGGCAGGTTGCTACAGGCGAAATGGTAGAGCGTATCGTTGACACAGACACCGCCCGCAACGATGCGGCTCAACATCATTTCAATTTCTGCGGTGTTGTCGCTGAAACAGTAAAGCGCCAGCGGACGATCAAGCTTCAGAACGAAACCGATCGCATCGTCGAGCAGTCGGTAACTGATGATCGGCAGAAGCGGGCCGAAAATCTCTTCCTGCATGATGGCGCTGTCGGGGTCGGGTTGCAGCACGAGGGCGGGCGGCATCAATCGCGGTTGACCGGAACCGGGGAGAAGCTCAATGACGGATTCGCTCTTGCTGGCGGCATCGGTCAGCAGCTTCGCGAGCCGTGTTTCCTGCGCGTCATTGATGATCGTGGTGCGGTCTTTTTCCGCTGGTGAACCGCCATAGCGCGCCTGCATTTCGGCGCGCAGGAGGTTCACGAATTCATCGCGCTGGCTGTGGTGGATCAGAACGTAATCGGGCGCGATGCAGGTTTGCCCGGCATTGAAGAACTTGCCCGTCGCGATTGCGCGGGCGGCGCGTTTGATATTGGCGTTTTCGCTGACGATGGCGGGCGACTTGCCGCCGAGTTCCAGCGTCACGGGCGTCAGGTTTGGCGCCGCCGCCGCCATGATCTTGCGCCCGACACTGGTCGATCCGGTGAAAAAGAGATGGTCGAATGGCAGCGAAGCGAATTGCGCGGCAAGCGCTGCGTCGCCAAGCGCAACGGCAACGCGGTCCTCCGGGAAGACTTCCCCAAGCAGGCTTTGCAGAAATTGCGCAGTGCGCGGCGTATGTTCGGATGGTTTCAGGAAGACATGGTTTCCAGCCGCGATTGCCGCGACGAGCGGTGCCAGTGCCAGATTGACCGGATAGTTCCACGGCGCGATGATCCCCACCACGCCGAGGGGAACATAGCGGATTTCGGCTTTTGCCGGCCACATTTTCCAACCGGCCCTGCGGCGTTTCGGTTTCATCCAGCGCTTGAGGTTGTGCAGGGCATCGTCGATTTCGGCAAAGACGACGCTGGCTTCGCCAAGCAGGGTTTCATGCAGCGAGCGATTGCCGAAATCCGCGCTGATGGCCTTCGCCATCTCATCCAGCCTTGCTTCAAGCCGCTCCCGCAGGCGTTTCAGGTCGTCCAGACGCTGCTCGCAGGCGGGACGGCTCTCAAGCCAGGCGTGACGCAGGCGCTCGAACGGCAGTTGCAACATCTGTTCTTCAGCCGCCATAGACAAAATCCTCGGTCGAGCGGGCAAAGAGGAATTGCGCGGCATAATAGGTTGCCAGCACCCAGAGGCCATTCAGCGGAATGTCGAGGCTGAAACGTCCATAGGCAAGCAGCGTGTCGCTTGCCATGAAGAAAAGACCGCCCGCTGCGGCAAGCCACGCGGCGTAGCGTTGCGGCGTTTCAGGTTCGGTGCCGAGCGCACGGCTCATCGCCTGTGCCGCCATGATGCCAAGGGCCGCGGCATAGATGATGACCGGAACTATCAGCGGGGTCGGCAGCGACGGCCAGAGGCCAGCTATGATGGCAAGGGCTGCGATGGCGAAAATGGCGAAAACGCCTTTGTGCGCCGCAAAGCGCGCATGACGGCAAAGGGCATAGATATAGGCGCAATGGGTGATGAGAAAGCAGATCAGGCCCGCCATGAAATAGTCGCCGGGCAGCATCAGGAAAAAGTCGCCCAGTGCCGCGAAAGCCAGACCGAAGGCCACGGTAAAGCCATAGGATTTCGATTTGGGCCGCCCGGCGCAAAGGACGGCTGCGAGCAGCAGCAGCGTAGCGGTTGGCTTGGTCAGATAATGCAGCCAGCGCCAGCCTGAAACCTCGCCATTATAGCTCATCACGCTGCCCGCGATGGCGCAGATCGCGCAGAGCAGGAACAGGCCATAGAGCGTTCTGTTTCCTGCGAATTCCAGCAAGCCTCTTCGGCGCATATTCGCTCCCCGTTATTATATCTGAGCAAAGGGATTGTGCCGCCAATTGCGAGATCAGCGCAATAGGCACAATTCCGGGAGGCGCTTGCCCTGTTGACAACGTCCTGTTGAAGAGCGCTCAGGCGCGCCGCCAGACCGTCGGCTTGTTCTCCTGCCAGCCGTTTTTGTGCAGCAAGGGTGTGTCGTCATCAGCCAACGGCCAGCCGATGCATAGGTAAAGGCTGAAGCGCCAGCCCGGCTGGGCCTGAAACAGCTTTTCCATGGCCTGCGGATCGAGAATCGAGACCATGCCGACGCCAAGCCCGAACGATCTTGCCGCCAGATTGAGGTTCTGGACCGCCATTGCCGTGCTGTGCTCGAGGGTGACGGCCATGGACTGCCTGCCGAGCCCATGTCCTTCGGTCGGCGCAGTTTCGGTGAAAATGGCAAGCTGCACCGGGGCGACGCTGATGCCTTCCAGTTTCAGGTCCCGGTAGTGCCGTGCGCGCTCGCCGTCATAAATCTGCGCGGCTGACCGGTTGGCCTTCAGAAAAATGTCGTGAACCGCCGCGCGTTTTCCAGCAGTTTCAACCGAAATCACCCGCCAGGGGCGGGCATTGCCGACGGAAGGGGCATAATCCATCGCTTCCTGCAAAGCCTTGATGATTCCATCGTCCACGGGTCGGTCGCTGAAGTGACGTACATCCCGCCGCCATTTCAGCAATTCAAAGAAAGCGGTGCGTTCGGAAGGAGAAAACTGCATCGACTGCCAATTATCGGTTGAAATAAAGAGAGCATGTCGCCTGAATACGATAAAGTACGACATGCTTGAGCGCAAAGCGTGAGACGGCGGGACCATGCTCCAGAAACAAAAAAGCCCGCTTGCGCGGGCTTTTTGGGGTGCTTCTGAACCTTGGTAGTGGTCCGAAGACTTGGAAATGGTGCCCAGAAGAGGACTCGAACCTCCACGCCCTTGCGAGCGCCAGCACCTGAAGCTGGTGCGTCTACCAATTCCGCCATCTGGGCGACGAGGACCCATCTAAGGGGTCGACCTGCCTCTGTCAATCGCGTTTTCGACATTCAGCCAGCTTTTTTTCAGCCGATGCTTTTTTCGCGTTGAAAAGGTCGTCGGGCGCGCGGGCGCGCCCGACAAATTCACAGCCAAACGGCTATCAGGCTTCGAGAATTTCCTTCGAAGCAACGGTCGAATCAGCATTGAGCCGGTAAATGACCGGAACGCCGGTGTTGAGTTCCTGCTTGAGAATCTGTTCCGGAGTCAGGCCGTCCAGCGCCATGATGAGCGCCCGCAGCGAATTGCCGTGTGCGGCGACCAGAACCGTCTCGCCGCGCAGCACGTGCGGCTGCACCGTGTGCAGATAATAGGGCCATACGCGCGCGCCGGTATCCTTCAGGCTTTCGCCGCCCGGAGGCGGAACGTCATAGGAACGGCGCCAGATATGGACCTGTTCCTCGCCCCATTTGGCGCGGGCATCGTCCTTGTTGAGGCCGGACAGGTCGCCATAGTCGCGTTCGTTCAATGCCTGGTCGCGAATCGTTTCGAGGTTCGACTGGCCAAGCTCATCGAGAATGTGCTGGCAGGTCACCTGCGCGCGCGACAGCGCGGACGTGTAAGCGATATCGAACTTGAGACCGGCGGCCTTCAGGCGCTGGCCAGCGGCCTTGGCTTCGGCATGGCCCTGTTCGGTCAGGCCCGGATCGCGCCAGCCGGTGAACAGGTTCTTGAGGTTCCATTCGCTTTGACCGTGGCGGACCAGGACGAGAGTACGAGACATATGCAACGCTCCGTTAGAGAGCGCATCCCGAAAAGTGTGAGGCGGTTTTCGGATAGGATGCGCGATAAAACAAAACTCTGGAGCGCCGATCTGAACAGGATCGGTACTCCGGTGGAAAAATCAGTCGTTCAGCCCGAGAACATCGAGCATCGAATAGAGGCCGGGCTTTTTGCCATAGGCCCAAAGTGCGGCCTTGATCGCACCGCGCGCAAAGATCGAGCGGTCTTCGGCATGGTGGGAGAGAACAATGCGCTCACCGGGCCCGGCAAGAATGACCGAGTGCTCGCCGATGACCGAACCGCCGCGCAAGGTGGCGAAGCCGATGGAGCCCGTCTCACGCGGTCCGGTGTAGCCGTCGCGCACGCGAACGCTGTTTTCCGCCAGTGCAATGTCGCGTCCCTTCGCTGCCGCTTCGCCGAGAAGCAGGGCGGTGCCGGATGGCGCATCGACCTTGTGCTTGTGGTGCATTTCAAGGATTTCGATATCGAAATCCGCCGGATCGAGCGCTTGCGCCGCCTTCTGCACCAGAACGGACAGAAGATTGACGCCGAGGCTCATATTACCCGACTTGACGATGGTTGCGTGGCGGGCAGCGGCGCGGATCTTGTCCTCGTCCTCAGCCGAGCAGCCCGTCGTGCCGATGACGTGCACGATGCGCGCCTGTGCGGCGAGGCCCGCAAATTCGACGCTTGCCGCCGGGCTTGTGAAATCAAGGACACCGTGCGCCCCGGCAAAGACCGGCAGGGGATCGTCGGTGATGCGCACGCCGAGCGGGCCGATGCCGGTGACTTCGCCCGCATCCCTGCCCAGGAGCGGAGAGCTGGACCGTTCGATGGCGCCGACCAGTTTCGCGCCTTCGATGGTCTGGATGGTGCGGATCAGGGTCTGGCCCATGCGTCCGCCCGCGCCGACGACGACCAGACCCATTTCGCTGTTCTGCGTTTCTCCGCTCATCGTGGTTCTCCTGTCCGCAGTTCTTCTGTCGTCTTTTCGGTGATGAAATCGCCGTTGCCGCTCTGCAACTGATAGAAACGGGCATAGACGCCGTTCGGGATGGCGATGAGGTCGTCGTGACGGCCTTCCTCCACCACCCGCCCGGCTTCCATCACCACGATACGATCCGCATTCACCACGGTGGAAAGGCGGTGCGCAATCACGACCGTGGTGCGGTTCTGCATGATGCCTTCCAGCGCCTGCTGGACTCGCTTCTCCGATTCATTGTCGAGGGCGGAAGTCGCCTCGTCGAGCAGGAGAACCGGTGCATTGCGAACGATGGCGCGAGCGATGGAAACGCGCTGGCGCTGGCCGCCGGAAAGCGTCACGCCGTTTTCGCCGACCGGCGTATCGTAGCCCTGCGGCTGCTGCAGGATGAATTCATGCGCATGGGCAAGCTTGGCTGCCTCGATGATTTCCTCATCCGTCGCGTCCGGGCGGCCATAGCGGATGTTGTCGGCAATGGTGCCTTCGAACAGATAAGGCTGCTGCGAGACATAGGCGATGGCATGGCGCAGCGACTGCTTCCTGACGTGCGCAATGTCCTGCCCATCGAACAGGATCTGGCCGCGGTCGAGATCGTAGAAGCGCTGGACAAGGTTGATGAGCGTCGACTTGCCGGCACCCGAAGCGCCGACCACGGCGGTGGTTTCGCCCGCCCTGGCGACGAAGCTGAGGCCGTGCAGCACCGGCGCGGCCTTGTTATAGGAGAAATAGATATCCTCGAAGCGGATTTCGCCGGGACCGGCTTTCAGCTCCACCGCGTCCGCAACATCGCGCTGGCGCGGTTCGATATCCAGCACCTCATAGATCATGCGTGCGTTGACGAGCGCCTTTTCCAGCCCGACCTGAAGGCGGGCAAGACGGCGGGCCGGGTCATAGGCGAGCAGCATCGCGGTGATGAAGGCGAAGGTTGCGCCGGGAGGCTGCTGTTCGAGAATGGCGCGATAGCCGCTATAGGCCAGCACGCCCGCCACGGCAAAACCGGCCAGCATTTCGGAAATGGGCGTCGTCCGCTCGGATACCTTGGCGATCTTGTTGCTGCGGCCTTCCGACTGGTCGATCAGCTTGCCGATCTTGGCGCGCAGCTGGTCTTCCATCGTAAAGGCCTTGACGATGGCAATGCCTTGAATCGATTCCTGCATCGCACCCAGCAGATGTGAATTGAGATGCACGAGATCGCGGGTGACGGAGCGAATGCGGCGCGAAATATAGGCTACGGCCAGAATGAGCGGCGGTCCGATCAGGAAGATCGCAACGGACAGGATCGGGTCCATGTAGAACATGGTGGCGACGAGACCGATCAGCGAGATAAGGTCACGCGCGATCGACGAAATCGTCATGTTGAGGAGATCGCGGATGCCGGAAACATTCTGGTTGATCTGTGCCGCCAGATGGCCGGAACGGGTATCATTGTAGAAATCGAGACCGAGCTTCATCAGATGGTCGAAAATACGCTTCTGATAGCGCGCGACCAGATTGTTGCCGATCTTGGCGAGCTCAACGGCCTGTATGTAGCCGGAAATGCCGCGCAAGATGAAAATGCCCAGCAATGCGCCGCAGATGACCCAGACCAGACCGAGATTCTGCTCGTAGAAAATCTTGTCGATCATCGGCTTCATCAGATAGGCGAGCGCGCCGTTCGATCCGCCGACGATGAGCGATGCCAGTATGGCTATGATGTAGTTCTGCTTATATTCGCGGATGTTTTCCGACATCATGCGCCGGATTACGCGGGTGGCTTCGCCCGTATCGATCTTCTTGTTTTTCTTCTTGAATAGACTCACGTGCAAAAGCGCTTTTTGTCTCTTGGCCCTCCGGCTGGACCGGCGGCTATCGTTGAAAATACGACTTCCATACGGAAACGCTGCACTGAAAAAGCTCTCGGCAATTTCGGTGCAGCGTTTCTATAACGTTATCCGCGCGGCTTGACCATCCTCAAGCTTTAGCGGCTGGAGCGGTTCAGGTTAAAATGGAGCCGTCGGCACCACTCTGATATTTGCCCCGTCGCTCAGTCGATCCGCCAGCGGCGCCCTTCGGTCGAGACTTCGAAACGGGCGGGGGCCTGTGCGAAGGCGGAAAGCCCGGCAAGGGCTGCAAGCTGATGGGTGATCACGCGGACAGGAATGTCGCGCATGATGGCCTTGTGCGGGGCCTTGTCCTCGAACGCCTCGCGGAAAGCACCCGCCTTGAGCGCGGAAAGGATGCGCTGCGGAATGCCGCCGGAAAGATAGACGCCGCCTTGCGCCTTGAAAATCAGCGCCAGATCGCCTGCCAGCCGCCCGAGATAGGTGACGAACAGATGCAGGGTTTCTTCCGCCTGCGCATTGCTGCCGTCGAGCCCGGCGGAGGTGATGTCGGCGGGGGTTTCCAGCGTCGGCGTCACCTCGTCAGCGGCGCATATGGCCAGATAGAGATTGCGCAGTCCGCGCCCGCAAAGAATCTGTTCGCCAGCGACGCGGCCCTCGATGCGCTCGATATGCGGGAAGACCTGATAGTCGCGTTCGCTGCGCGGACCGATGTCGATATGGCCGCCTTCGCCCGGCACCGGCACCCATGCGTGGCGCGTGCGGACAAGACCGGCAACGCCAAGCCCGGTGCCCGGCCCGAGCACGACGCGGGTAGCAATCACTTCTTCGGGCCTGCCGCCGATCTGTTCCAGATGTTCGCTGCCCAGAGACACGACGGCCAGCGCCTGCGCCTCGAAATCGTTCAGCACGGTCACATCCTCGAAGCCGAGATCGGCGATCATCTTCTTCGGGCGCACGACCCAGTCGCAATTGGTGAGGTCGATCTCGTCGCCGTCGACGGGACCAGCCACAGCCAGAATGGCGGAACGCGGACGGATCGAGATATGATCGAGAACAGCGTCCTGTATGGCCTCATCGATGGTTGCATAATCCGCCGTCTGGAGAACGGGAAACTCCTTCGGCTCGGCATTGGAATCCACCAGGATGGCAAAACGGGCATTGGTGCCGCCGATATCGCCGACAAGTACCGGAAACCGGAAACCCTGTTCGGCCCGCTCTATCTCTTTGTTTTCATGCATGTCTTTGTCCCAGAACCGGTTCCCGTTTTTGGGACATGCGATCGTCGCGGGCATGTCCTCTCCCTGGTCATGTCATCCGTCCGCAGAAAAACGCCCGCGGCGGATCAGTGCTTTTGTTTCAGTCGAGCGCCTTGATCAGCCTTTCGGCGGTTGCGCGATTGAGCGCCATCGGAATGTCGTAGACGCTGCCGAGGCGCGTCAGCGCCTTCACATCGACATCGTGCGGAAGCGGAGACAGCGGGTCGATGAAGAAGATGAGCACTTCCACCGTTCCTTCCGCAATCATGGCGCCGATCTGCTGGTCGCCGCCGAGCGGCCCGCTTTTCACGCGCTGAATGCGGAGGGAAGGGCAGGCATCAAGTATGAGGCCGCCGGTCGTTCCCGTCGCCACGATGTCATAGCGGGACAGTGCCTGCTCATGCGCTTTTGCGAAGGCGACCATGTCGTCCTTCTTCTGGTCGTGGGCGATCAATGCGATGCGCAGGCGTTCCGTCATGAATGAGCAACCTTACGAGTTGATAACCTTGTCATTGGCATTCTAAATCGTTTTAAACTTATAGCGAAGTGCCCAGGACCTGAAAAGCGCTAAAAGCCTCACTGCACGCCGTAGGTGACATCGGCGATCGAATTCGGGGATGGACCGTTGAGCACGGCGGCGCAAGCCTTCGGCAGATCGGAGACCATCACCGGGCGCGGCTTTTTCGGCGGTTCCGTCGATGGCTTTGCCGGCTTCCACGGTTCATCCGTAAACCACCAGGCGAGCGACTTGTCACAACCGTCACCGGCAGCCACTTTCGGCTGTCCCTTGCACTGGGGCGAACCGGGCTGGCAGGTCAGGCGCACATGGAAATGGTAGAAGTGACCCCAGTAAGGGCGAACCTTGCCGAGCCAGCTCCTGTCGCCCTTCACCGTGTCGCAAAGCTCCTTCTTGATGCCGGGATGCACGAAGATGCGCTCGACTTCCGGGTAGCTTGCGGCATGTTTGATAAGGGCCGTGCGGGCAGGGGTCCATTTCTTCGGATCGACATAGAGCGAATCCGGTTTCAGCATCGAAACGGCGGAAACGCTTTCACGTTCGGCATCGGTAAATCGCTTTTTGGGCATTGGCGTCAGCCAGATATCGGCATCGAGGCCGACCTGATGCGAGGCATGGCCGGTCAGCATCGGGCCACCGCGCGGCTGCGAAATGTCGCCGACGAGCAGGCCGGGCCAGCCGTCCTTTGCCGCATCGCGGGAGAGTTTTTCCAGAAGGCCGATCATGCGCGGATGGCCCCACCGACGATTGCGCGAAAGCCGCATCACCTGCCAGTTCGGTCCGTCCGTCGGCAGAGCCACGGCTCCGGCGAGGCATCCCTTGGCATAAAAGCCGATGGATTGCGGGTCTTGCGCCAGAACAGGAAGCGCCTGCGCACCAAAAGCCTGTTTGGCGGGCATGTCTTCCGCGACGGCCATGGGCACGAAGTCGGGGGCGATCATTGCGGCAAGCGAAGCTGCGAGAACGATCTTCTTCAATCTGTTTGCGATCATGGGGCAATTCCATGTTTTGCCGGGGCTGTGGCTGCGAATCAAAGCGGCCGGATTGCGGGCATTATGCTGTGTCAACGGCGGGGCTTCAATGGCGGTCGGCAGTTTGTGCTGCCGACCGCATTTTCGTCAGTGCTGCCGCAGCCTTGCCAGCAAGGCCAGAACCAGCAATGGCATCACCGTGCAGAAGGCGATCAAGGGCCATGCGGTATCGCCGGGCAGGAAGATTACCAGTGCTGTTCCTGCCAGGCTGACGATCAGGCTCTGGATGCAGAAATAGACCGCGACCGCCATGCCCGCGCTGTCGTCAAAGGCGGCAAGCGCACCGTTTGCCGTCATCGATGCGGTGAGAACGATGCCGACAGCGGCAAGCCACATGGGGACGATGAGGCTCAGGAACGAAGGCGCCAGCAATGTTTCGCCGAGGACCAGAAGCAGGGCGCTGGCAAGAAGTGTGGCCATGCCCAGCGCCACGCTGGTGCGCGCGCCCCATTTCTGCGTCTTGCGGGGCAGGACGCGGGTGGCGGCGATCATGACGAGGGCAACGCTTGCAAAGGCGAAGCTGAAGCCGGTTTCACCAAAGCCGCCGCGTTCGATCAGAATGCGCGGTGCGGTGGAAAAGAACACGAAGAACGTGCCCATCGCCGTCGCGAAGCCGAGCGTATAGGTCCAGAAGCTGAAGTCGCGCACGATCCGGCGGAGATTTCCGACACTTGGAGCAGCGCCGGGTGGCCGCGTCTCCTGCCAGTGGCGCATGGCGCGCAACGTCACGGCGAGGCCGAGGAGGCCGAGCATGGCGAAGATCGCCCGCCATCCAAAACCCTTTGCGACAAGCGCACCGGCAATCGGCCCGAGCGCTGGGACGAAGGAAAGCATGGCGCTGAAAAGGCCGTAGATCGTCGCACCTTCCGGACGGGCGGCATAAACATCGCGGACCGTTGCGAAAGTGGCGACCAGCGCCGCCGATGCGCCCGTTGCCTGTACGAAACGAAGCGCCACGAAAACCGCTGCATTGTCTGTGATCGCCAGGGCGAAAGACGAAAGGGCGAAAACCAGCCCGCCGCCGATCAGGACGGGCCTGCGCCCGAAACGGTCCGACAACGGGCCGAACAGCAACTGCCCGACGCCCAGCATCACCATGTAGAGGCTGAGGGTCAGCTGCACCATGGCGGGGGTCGTTCGCAGGATGGAGGGCATGGACGGCACGACCGGCAGGTAGATGTCCATGGCCAGCGAGGCGAGAATGTCGAAAGGAGCCATCAGCGCGAGCGCGAAAGGCAGGGAATAGCTCCACTGTGGAGTTTGTTTGTTATCAAAAGGCATGACTAAGCATCCGCTCGAGAAAAATCGGGCGGCTATCTGCCTTTTATAAACGCGCATCTTCGGGATGCGTTTTAAGGGGAATTGGTCCGGGGCAGACGCCGCAACAGGTCGGAAAGGCTGTTGCGGCTTATCTGGTTGCGAGTTCGGTGCTGCTCATTCTGTGTTGTCCCGGTTCTGTTACGAGTTTGCTTTTAGCAGCAGCACGGCTTCAGCGCCAGCGATCATCGCGCCACATGGCCGAAAAGGCCGTCCGGTAGTCGGGATAGGCAAATTCGTAACCCAGATCCCTGATGCGCCGGTTGGAGACACGTTTGTTCTCGCCATAGAAGGAACGGGCCATCGGCGTCAGATCGGCATCCTCGAAGGCGACTTCCGGCGGTGGCGTCACGCCCATCAGTTCGGCGGCGTAGGTGACGACATCCTGCGGGGGGCTCGGTTCATTGTCGGTGATATTGAAGATGCCGCCCGTATCGGTGCCTGCCAGAAAGCGCAAGGAACCGGCAATGTCATCGACATGGATGCGGTTGAAAATCTGGTTTTCCTTGATGACGCGCCGCGCGGTGCCGCGATTCAGATTGACGAAGGCATTGCGGCCCGGCCCATAGATGCCGGAAAGCCTTAAGATCGCGAGCGGCGTTCCGTGCCGTTCGCTCAATTGTCCCCACGCCTTTTCGGCTTCGACGCGTTCCAGATTGCGGCGCGAGGAAGGTTTGCAGGCCGTGGTTTCGTCTACCCATGCGCCCTGATGGTCGCCATAGACGCCGACCGTCGACAGATAGCCGATCCAGCGGATGGTGTTGTCGGAACGGCGAAGCGCCTCCTCGACGATGGCGACAGCGGGATCGCCGCTTTCGCCGGGAGAGATCGAAACGACCACATGGGTCGACTGCGCAAGCCTGTCCAGAAGTTCGGGCGAGGGTGTTTGGCCGTCGAAAAGCAGCGGCTTTATGCCCGCCTGTTCGAGGAGGGGGAATTTCTGCTCGTGCCGCGTGGTCCCGTCGATGCGTTCCGCTTCGCCGGTCACCCTGCGTGCAAAGGCCTGGGCGGAATAACCGGCTCCGAACAGAAATATGCGCATCAAACTTCCTCCATATCCCACTCTGCCTGCACCGTAGCATCCTCTTCCGATGAGGCCAGGCGTTTCTGAACACTGGCCGCGTGGTCGGGGCTTGCCAGTTGCTTCAAGGCCCATATCGCTGCGCCGCGCACGACCGGCGCTTCGTCTTCCAGCAATCGTTCGACATCCGGCAGAAGCGTCGCATCGCCGGAATTGCCGGTAGCGATCAGCACATTACGGATGAAGCGATCGCGCCCGATCCGTTTCACCGGGGAGCCGGAAAAGAACGTGCGGAAAGCCGGATCATCCAGCGCCAGCAGATCGTGGAGACGCGGTTCCTTCAGGTCTTCGCGGGCTTTCAGCTTCATTTCGCTGGTCGCCTGCGCGAACTTGTTCCAAGGGCAGACGGAAAGGCAGTCGTCGCAGCCATAGATACGGTTGCCCATCGCTTTCCGGAACTCTTGCGGGATCGGTCCCTTGTTCTCGATGGTGAGATAGGAAATGCAGCGTCGCGCATCGATGCGATAGGGTGCCGGGAAAGCCTTGGTCGGGCAGGCGTCGAGACAGGCGCGGCAGGAGCCGCAATGGTCCCGCTCGGGCTCGTCGGGCGGAATTTCCGCCGTGGTGAAGATCGAGCCGAGGAACAGCCATGAGCCAAGCTCGCGGCTGACCAGATTGGTATGCTTGCCCTGCCAGCCGAGACCGGCAGCTTGCGCCAGCGGCTTTTCCATGACGGGCGCGGTATCGACGAAGACCTTGACATCCTGTCCGGCGCGCGCGGCAAAACGGCTCGCAATGTGCTTCAGCTTGCCCTTGATGATGTCATGATAGTCGCGGTTCTGCGCATAGACGGATATGGCCGCGCGATCCTGCTTTTCCAGAATGGCGAGCGGATTGGCGTCCGGCCCGTAATTCATGGCCAGCATCATGATGGAACGGACTTCCGGCCACAATACGCTCGGATCGGCGCGGCGGGCTTCCGTTTCCTCCATCCAGTCCATATCGGCGTGATGGCCGTCGGCAATATACTGGCGCAGCCGTTCGGGCGCTTGCGGAATTGCATCGGGCGCGGTGAAGGCAACCGCGTCGAAACCAGCCGCCTTCGCCTCTTCGATCAGGAAGCGCTTGAGTTTCTGTTCGCGGCTATCAGAAATCGAGGTCGCCATAATGGGCCACCGGGGCAAGCCCGCGCACGCGGTCGGAAAGCAACGGGCGGAAAGCCGGGCGCGATTTCATGCGTGCATACCAGTCACGCGCCGCTTTGGTTTCGCCCCATTCGATCTCGCCCAGATAATCAAGGACGGATATGGAAGCTGCCGCCGCCATGTCGGCATAGCTTGGATGCGCGCCGCCGAGCCAGTCGCGGGTCGCGGCCAGCCAGTCGATATATTTCATATGCTGGCGGATATTGGTCCGGGCGGCGCGGATGGCGGTCGAATCCGGCGCGCTGCCGCCCATCTCTGCCGCCATCTGCAACTTGAATACACGTTCGCGGGCAATGTGGCGCGTCACTTCATTTTCGAATTTCAGCAGGAACCAGTCGACCAGGCGGCGCACTTCGGCGCGCTCCATCGGGCTTTCCGGCAGGAGGCGGCGGCTGCGCTTCAATGCGCCGCGCGTCTCGTCCAGATATTCGGCGATCACCGTTGCGCCCACGACCGGAAGGTCGTTTTCGGCCAGGAGCACGGGCAGGGTTGCCGCCGGGTTCAGCGCCAGGAATTCCTTGCGGCGCGACCACGGCCGTTCCTCGATAAGTTCCGCTTCAACGCCATATTCGCCGAGGATGAGCCGCACATAGCGCGAACCCGAAGACATGGGATGATGAAAAAGCGTAAGCATGATCGACGCGAGACTCTCGACTGAAGCTTGAATTGAACGTCCGGAGTTTGCACGGCGGCTGGCGTTTGCGCATGCAGCAGGCTAATTCCTGCAATCAAGCGATTCGACGCCGCCTCAACGGAATATAAAGTCTATAAGGGCTATGTTTGCGTGAGACAAGCAATCGCTGGAAATGCGTGTTTTCAGCCGATGGCCCGCTATCCCGATCCGCCTTTTTAACCCGTCACCGTGCCCACTATCCCAAGGTACTGACTTCATGGATATTTTCAATCTACTGGAAGCTGCATTTCTCGGTCTCATCGAAGGTCTGACCGAATTTATCCCTGTTTCCTCCACCGGGCATTTGCTGCTGGTCGGGCACTTTCTTGGCTTTGAATCCACAGGAAAGACCTTCGAGGTGCTGATCCAGCTCGGCGCCATTCTGGCCATTCTGACGGTCTATTCGGCGAAACTTCTTAAAATCCTCACCGATTTCCCCCGCGATGCCCGCACGCGGCGCTTCGTTTTCGGCATTCTGGTCGCCTTCCTGCCTGCGGCCGTCATCGGCGCTCTCGCGCATGGCTTCATCAAGAGCGTGCTGTTCGAAACGCCGATGCTGGTCTGCGCCATGCTTATCATCGGCGGGTTCGTCCTGCTGTGGGTGGACCAGCTCAATCTGCGTCCGCGCTATCATGATGTGATGGATTATCCGCTGCCCATGTGCCTGGCCATCGGCTTCATCCAGTGCCTGGCGATGATACCGGGCGTGTCTCGCTCCGGTTCCACCATTGTCGGCTCGCTGCTGCTCGGCGCCGACAAGCGTTCGGCAGCCGAGTTCTCGTTCTTCCTCGCCATGCCCACCATGGCGGGCGCTTTTGCCTATGATCTCTACAAGAGCCGCGATATCCTGTCGTTCAACGACGGGGCGCTGATCGGGGTAGGCTTTGTGATGGCCTTCATCTCCGGCGTTTTCGTCGTGCGCTATCTGCTCGATTACGTATCCCGCCACGGCTTCAAGCTGTTTGCCTGGTGGCGTCTGATCGTCGGTGCGCTCGGAATGGCGGCACTGTTGATCTGGGGATGAGGTGCGGTCCGCGCAGCGGACAAAAAGCCCGTGAGCCGGACAGCAAAAAGGGGCCTTCCGGCCCCTTGTTCATTTCCGCTGCGGCTGTGGATCAAGCAAAGCCGGTCTTGGTGTACTGGCCGGCGACGCGGTAGCGCCACAGATAGGATGGCAGCACGGCGTCGACGCTTTCCGGCGTGATGCCCATGCCCTGCAAAGTGCGACCTTCCTTGATGGCTTTTTCCGAAACCACATTGTCGAATTTCAGCAGCGTCACCTGATCGTTGGTGAGCATCGGGTTCGGCAGCAGGCCGAGGATGGATGCCTGCAAACGGGCAACCCACCAGGGCATGGAAACGATGAGGCGCTTGCGGGCGATCACGCCGAGCATGTCCTTCATCCAGTTCCTGAACGGCTGCACATCGGGGCCGCCGAGTTCATAGACGCCGCCCGGCATCAGCTTGCCGTCGACGGCACGCGCCACGGCTTCCGCCACGTCGCCGACATAGACCGGCTGGAGCTTCGTTTCGCCGCCGCCGATTGCAGGCAGGAATGGCGAGAAGCGCGCCATGTTGGCGAAGCGGTTGAAGAAGCGGTCCTCGGGACCGAAAATGATCGACGGG
Source organism: Brucella sp. IR068 (assembly GCF_049065885.1). NCBI lineage: Bacteria > Pseudomonadati > Pseudomonadota > Alphaproteobacteria > Hyphomicrobiales > Brucellaceae > Brucella > Brucella sp. IR068. Next base: position 34,810 of record NZ_JBAKHE010000015.1, read on the forward strand.
CGCAGGATGACGCTGTCCGGCAGGACGGAAAGAATGGCCTTTTCGCCTTCCGCCTTGGTGCGCGCATAATCCGACGGCGAATTGGCGTCGGCTGCAAGCGAGGACACATGCGTCATGCGGATGCCTGCGGCCTTGGCGGCTTCGGCGATGTTCTTCGCGCCGAGCACCTGGACCGTGTTGAAACGCTGGCGGCCGCTTTCGGACAGAATGCCGACGAGGTTGACCACATGGTCGGAACCCTTGATGACATGTTCCACGGAGCCGCGATGGCGCACATTGGCCTGCACCATCTGGATCTGGCCGACATTGCCGAGCGGCGCCATGTAATAGGCAATTTCCGGCTTGCGCACGGCAACGCGCACGCGGTAGCCGCGCTTGGTGAGAGCCGCAACCACTGCGCGCCCGACAAAGCCTGAGCCGCCGAAAACGGTGACCAGTTTCGGCCTGTTATGGACTTCGTTCGGTTCGGTCTTCATCCTAAACTCCTGCATGAAAGCACGCTATTCGAGCGGTGATTTATCGCCTTTTTGCCACAAGGCAAAGGGGACTTGTTGTCACGATTGCGAAAGCTGCCGGTTTTCCCGCCTTTTGGCGCGAATACTCCTTTGAAATTTGGCGTCTTGCTGTTAAATCGCGCGCATGAGCACACCACTTGACCATATTCGCAATTTTTCGATCGTCGCCCATATCGACCACGGCAAATCGACGCTGGCCGACCGCCTCATCCAGTTGACCGGCGGGCTGGATACGCGCGAGATGAAGGATCAGGTTCTCGACTCGATGGATATCGAGCGCGAGCGCGGCATCACCATCAAGGCGCAGACCGTCCGTCTCTCCTACAAGGCGAAGAACGGCGAGGATTACGTGCTGAACCTGATCGACACGCCCGGACACGTCGACTTCGCCTATGAAGTCTCGCGCTCGCTGGCCGCGTGCGAAGGTTCGCTTCTGGTGGTGGACGCTTCCCAGGGCGTGGAAGCACAGACGCTGGCGAACGTTTATCAGGCCATCGACAACAATCATGAAATCGTGGTCGTGCTGAACAAGATCGACCTGCCCGCTGCCGAGCCCGAGCGCGTCAAGCAGCAGATCGAGGAAGTGATCGGCATCGATGCGGCGCAGGCCGTGCATATTTCCGCCAAGACCGGCCTCGGCATCGAGGATGTGCTGGAAGCCATCGTCACCCAGCTGCCCGCGCCGAAGGAAGGCGACCGCAATGCGCCGCTCAAGGCCATGCTGGTCGACAGCTGGTATGACTCTTATCTCGGCGTCATCGTTCTGGTGCGCATCATCGATGGCGTCCTTAAAAAGGGCCAGACCATCCGCATGATGGGTACGGGCGCGAAATATCCGGTGGAGCGCACCGGTGTTTTCACGCCGAAAATGGTTCAGGTGGACGAACTCGGCCCCGGCGAGCTTGGCTTCATCACCGCTTCGATCAAGGAAGTGGCTGACACCCGCGTCGGCGATACGATCACCGAAGATCGCCGCCCGACGGAAAAGATGCTGTCCGGCTTCAAGCCCGCGCAGCCGGTGGTGTTCTGCGGCCTGTTCCCGGTCGATGCCGCTGATTTCGAGGACCTGCGCGCCGCCATGGGCAAACTGCGCCTCAACGATGCGTCGTTCTCGTTCGAAATGGAAACATCCGCCGCGCTTGGCTTCGGCTTCCGCTGCGGTTTCCTCGGCCTTCTGCATCTGGAAATCATTCAGGAACGTCTTGAGCGCGAGTTCAATCTCGACCTCATCACGACCGCGCCTTCGGTCGTCTACCGTCTCAACATGCAGGACGGTTCGCAGAAGGAGCTGCACAATCCGGCCGATATGCCGGATATCGTGAAGATCAACGCGATTGAAGAGCCATGGATCAAGGCAACCATCATGACGCCGGATGACTATCTCGGCGCTATCATGAAGCTTTGCCAGGAACGCCGCGGCATCCAGATCGACCTGACCTATGTCGGCCCGCGCGCCATGATCACCTATGATCTGCCGCTCAACGAAGTGGTGTTCGATTTCTACGACCGGCTGAAGTCGATCTCGAAGGGTTATGCCTCGTTCGATTACAATCTTTCGGATTACCGCGAGGGCGATCTGGTCAAGATGTCGATCCTCGTCAACGAAGAGCCGGTCGACGCGCTGTCGATGCTGGTGCACCGAACGGCTGCGGAAAAGCGCGGCCGCGCGCTGTGCGAAAAGCTGAAAGAGCTGATCCCGCAGCATATGTTCAAGATCCCGATCCAGGCGGCGATCGGCGGCCGCATCGTGGCGCGCGAGACGATCTCGGCGCTGCGCAAGGACGTGACGGCCAAGTGCTACGGCGGCGACGTGACGCGCAAGCGCAAGCTTCTGGAAAAGCAGAAGGAAGGCAAGAAGCGCATGCGCCAGTTCGGCAAGGTCGAAATCCCGCAGGAGGCCTTTATTCAGGCGCTCAAGATGGGTGATGATTGATCCATTGTCGATTTGTTGAACATTGACTGAGAGATCGGGCGCTTCGGCGCCCTATCTTTTTGACGACACGCCGCTCGCCCTCATCCTGAGGAGCCTCCTGAGCTTGCGAAGGAGGCGTCTCGAAGGACGGGGCGACAGCGCTCCCCCTCAGCCCTTCGAGACGGCTCCCTTGAGCTGCGCTCAGGGCGCCTCCTCAGGATGAGGGGGGACGAGTTCAACAACCGATCTCATCCCCGCTTCGAAAGTTCGGGCAGACGCTCATAATCCATAGCCATTAATGCTTCTTTCTTTGCCCGCGACCATCCTTTGATCTGTCGTTCTCGCGCAATGGCATCGACGATCCGGTCATAGGTCTCGGTGAAGACAAGCTCGACCGGTCGGCGCTTCTTCGTATAGCTATCGTAGATACCTTGGTTGTGTTCCCACAACCGGGCTTCGATGTTCTGCTTGGTAAGCCCGGTATAATAAGACCCATCCGCGCAACGCAGAATGTAGACTGTTACTTCCATGACTTGCCCCCGCGCGTCTTTGGAAGCTAAATGTTGCTTCAAATTTGGCTGTCGAACAAGCCACGACTACCGGCTTCAGGATCCCTCGCGCTCGGAAGGTTGAAATCAGTGTCCGCAAATCCCCGCATTTCCGTCACCTACTGCACCCAATGCAATTGGCTGCTGCGCGCTGCGTGGATGGCGCAGGAGCTGTTGCAGACTTTCGGGCAGGATTTGGCGGAAGTGGCGTTGCGTCCGGGCACGGGCGGGGTGTTTGAAATCCGCGTTCATATGCCAGACGGCAGCGAAGAACTCATCTGGGAGCGCAAGCGCGATGGCGGCTTTCCGGAAGCCAAGGTGTTGAAGCAGCGCGTGCGTGATCTGGTCTGGCCGGAGCGCGATCTCGGTCATTCCGACCGGCCAGTCAGTTCGTGAGGGCTTCTTACCCCTGATCCTTCGAGGCTACGCTTCGCTCCGCACCTCAGGATGAGGGCGGCAGCGAGCTTGATGAGGGGAGGCCATCGAAGTTAGATATCCAGGCGGCTGATCAAGAAGGGCGCCGACTTTTTGAACGAGAGCGGATACGCGCTTCCCTCATCCTGAGGAGGTGCGCAGCACCGTCTCGAAGGATCGAAGGATCGAAGGATCGAAAGACGAGGGAAAAAGCAGCATCGCTATTCCAAACCGAAGAAACTAATCCTCATCCACCACGCGCAGGCGTAGCTGGCTGGTCGAACCGTCCGCCGGTCTTGCCTGCGAGCGAGGTGTTTCCTCGGCAGGCTTTTCGCCGAATTCCAGCGCCTCGATCTTCGCGCCGCGTTTCGTGACCTTGGCTGACGACACAAGAATATCGTCAATATCCTTGTTGGCCTGCACGAAATGGGTTTGCAGCTTGCGCACGCGCTCATCCAGACGGCCGACATCTTCCATCAGGCGGATCACTTCGCCCTGAATCACATGCGCCTGCTCGCGCATGCGGGCATCCTTCAGGATGGCCTGAATGACCTGAATCGACAGCATCAGCAGCGAGGGCGAGACGATGACAACCCGTGCCCGGTGCGCACGCTGGATCAGCGCCTCGAAATGCTCGTGAATATCCGCAAAGATCGATTCCGAGGGCACGAACAGGAAAGCCGTGTCCTGCGTTTCGCCGGGTATCAGATATTTGTCGGACACGTCCTTGATATGAATTTCCATGTCGCGGCGGAACTGGGCGACTGCCGCCTTGCGCGCCTCCGGCTGTTCCGTCTCACGCATCGAATTCCAGGCTTCGAGCGGAAATTTCGCGTCGATCACCAGCGAGGGCGCATTGTTCGGCATGCGCACAAGGCAATCGGGACGGGTGCTGTTGGAAAGCGTTGCCTGGAACTCGTAGGCCCCTTGCGGCAGGCCATCGGCGATGATCGCTTCCATGCGCGACTGGCCGAAAGCGCCGCGCGTCTGCTTGTTGGCGAGGATCGCCTGCAACTGCACCACCTGTCCGGCGAGCGACTGGATATTGTTCTGCGCCGTGTCGATGACGGCAAGGCGCTCCTGCAATTTGGCAAGGTTTTCATGCGTCGAGCGGGTCTGCTCGGTCATGGTCTGGCCGATGCGATGCGTCATGCCGTCGAGCCGCTCGCGGATCGACTGGTTAAGCTCGGCCTGCCTTGAGCCGAACACTTCCGCCATGGTCTGCATCCGGCCCTGCATCTCGGCCTGCGCCTTGAGGATTTCCGCCATGCGATATTCCGCATCGCGGGCACGGTCCTCAGCCTGCGCTTCCGCAACTGCGCGAAGCCGGGCGGAGCGGGCTGCAGCGATCAGAAAAATGGCAAGACACAGCACCAGCACGACGATACCCGCCAGCAGGATATTGCCGAGCGTGAAGGATGTGGCGCCGAGCTGCAGAAGCGGCTCATTCAAGAGATTCTGGTTTTCCATGAAGTGAGCTTAACTGATTCGTGTCGCCTTGATGAGATCAAAACGAGAACATTTTGCAAAGTGTAATTGACGATTCTCACGCGAGCCATTACGTGAAAGCCCATGTCTGTAAAACCGCTTGTCATCCTTCCCGATCCCGTCCTGCGCCAGGTTTCCAAGCCTGTGGAGCGCTTTGACGACCAGCTGCGCAAATTTGCCGGCGACATGTTCGACACCATGTATGATGCGCCGGGCATTGGCCTTGCCGCCATTCAGGTGGGCGAGCCGATCCGCATGCTCGTCATCGACCTCGCCAAGGAAGGTGAACCGAAAGCGCCGCATGTCTTCATCAACCCCGAAATCGTCGGCGTGACGGATGAAGCCAGCACCTATGAGGAAGGCTGCCTTTCGATCCCGGATTATTATGCGGAAGTTGAACGGCCAGCCGCCATCAAGGTCAATTATTTCGATGCTGACGGCAAGCCGCATGCAATGGAAGCCGACGGGCTGATGGCCACCTGCCTGCAGCATGAGATCGACCATCTGAACGGCGTGCTCTTCATCGATCATATTTCCAAGCTGAAGCGCGATATGGTCATCAAGAAATTCAAGAAGCTCGCCAGCCAGAGCGCGCCTAAGAAGGTTCTTTAATGCGTGTCGTTTTCATGGGGACGCCGGAATTTTCCGTGCCGATCCTCACCGCCATCATCGGTCACGGTTATGAGGTTGTTGCGGTCTATACGCAGCCGCCGCGCCCGGCGGGCCGTCGCGGGCTGGAGCTGACCAAGTCGCCGGTGCATGAAAAAGCCGAGCAGTTCGGCATTCCGGTGTTCACGCCGAAGAGCCTCAGAAGCACGGAAGAGCAGGACGTTTTCGCAAGCCTCGAAGCCGATGTCGCGATTGTCGTGGCCTATGGCCTGCTGCTGCCGCAAGCCATTCTGGATGCGCCGCGCCTCGGTTGCTATAACGGCCATGCCTCGCTTTTGCCGCGCTGGCGCGGTGCTGCTCCCATCCAGCGCGCCATCATGGCGGGCGATGCGGAAACCGGCATGATGATCATGAAGATGGATGCGGGGCTCGATACCGGTCCTGTTGCAATGGCTGAAAAGGTTGCCATCACGCCTGACATGACGGCAGGTGAGTTGCATGATCGCCTGAGCATGATCGGGGCCGATCTGATGATCCGTGCGCTGGGTGCGCTTGAGCGTGAAAGCCTTGCCTTGCAGCCGCAGGCGGAGGAAGGCGTGACCTATGCCGCCAAGATCGACAAGGCCGAGGCGCGCATCGACTGGTCGAAGCCTGCGAAGGACGTGCACAACACCATTCGCGGCCTGTCGCCCTTTCCGGGTGCTTGGTGCGAAATGGAAATCAACGGCGCTGTCGAGCGCGTGAAATTGCAGCGCTCCACCTTGGGCGAGGGCAGGGGCGAACCGGGCGCGGTGCTGGATGATCGCCTGACGGTCGCCTGCGGCGAGGGTGCCGTTCGGCTCGTCACGCTGCAGCGTTCCGGCGGCAAGCCATTGCCTGCGCAGGAGTTTCTGCGCGGCGCACAGGTCACGAAGGTTTTGTAGGCGGTGCCGCGCTACAAGCTCACTGTCGAATATGACGGCACGCCCTATGTCGGCTGGCAGCGGCAGGAAAACGGCCATGCGGTGCAGAATGCAATCGAACTGGCGTTCAAGAAGTTCTGCGGCGAAGACCTGACGCTAAGCGCTGCGGGCCGTACCGATGCGGGCGTTCATGCGACGGCGCAGGTTGCCCATGTCGATCTCACCAAGGATTGGGACGCGGGCAAGGTGCGCGACGCGGTGAATGCGCATCTGGTCATGGCCGATGAGCGCGTCAGCATATTGAACGTCGAGAAGACGACGGACACATTCGACGCGCGTTTTTCGGCGCGTAGCAGGCATTATCTCTACCGCATCCATAATCGTCGTGCGCCTCTGGCGATCGACTACCAGCGTGCATGGTGGGTGCAGAAGCGGCTCGATGCCGATGCAATGCATGAAGCGGCGAAGCGGCTTCTGGGTGAGCACGACTTCACGACGTTTCGCGCCACGCAATGCCAGGCCAAGAGCCCGGTCAAGACGCTTGATCGCCTCGATGTGACGCGCAATGGCGACATGATAGAGATGCGCGTTTCAGCGCGTTCCTTCCTGCACAATCAGGTGCGCTCCTTTGCCGGCAGCCTGATGGAAGTGGGGGTGGGTCGCTGGACTGCGGATGATCTGCAAGCTGCTTTGGAAGCGCGTGACCGCAAGGCCTGCGGGCAGGTTGCCCCGCCCTATGGGCTTTATCTGATTGGTGTGGACTACGCCTTTCCGTTTTAGCGCGCTCTAGGGGATCAAAAGCAAACTTCCTGACGATTTTCCCGTCTCCAGCGCACGATGGGCTTCCGCTGCTTCGGTCAGTGCATAGGTGGCGCCGACAGTTCCGGTGAGGCCTTCTTCCATCATGCCGAAAAGCTTGGCAGCGGAGTTCCGGTAATTATCCAGATCGTTGATGTAAGCGATCACGCTTGGCCGGACGAAAGAAAGATCTGCTTGATTGCCAAGTGCATCAATGACCGTCTGGGAGATTTTTCCACCGGCCTGACCGATGCTCGCCAGAGTTCCGAGATGGCGCACGCATTGCGCGGTTTTGGGCAGAGTTTCTCCACCGATGCCATCATAGGCGACGTGAACCCCCTGTCCGTTCGTAAGGCGTCTGGTAGCGGTGACAAAATCACAATCGCGCCCAGCGAGCACATGATCCGCGCCGTTCTCGCGCGCCGTTTCGGCCTTTTCTTCCGAACTGACTGTGCCGATTACCGTTGCTCCGAGAGCCTTGCCCCAGCGGGTCAACAGAAGTACCCAGTCCGCCGGCGGCTGCATGCACCAGCATGATGGTATCCGGGCCAACGGGGAATGTATCGGTCAGAAGCATATGGGTGGTAAGACCGCGCAGCATTGTGGCTGCCGCCGTCTGCGCGGAAATTGTATTGGGCAGCATCAGGGCCCGTTGGGCGGGTAAAAGCCGGGTCGAGGCATAGGCACCCACGGGGAGGCCTGCATAGGCCACCCGGTCACCCGGTTTGAGATCAGTTACGCTCGATCCGACGGCTTCCACCACGCCTGCGCCTTCGACGCCGAGCACAGCGGGAAAGGACGGCAGCGGATAGAGGCCGGTCCGATGGTATATGTCGACAAAATTCACGCCGATTGCCTCGTGGCGAATGCGTATCTCGCCCGCACCGGGGCTTCGGGGTGTCTGCGGGACTGTCTGAAGCAGCCCTGCTTCACCGGTTTCGTTCAGAATGATCTCGTGGTCCATCAGTTTAGCCTCCGTTGCAATCCGGGGCAGTATCGGGGATAGAGAAACGGGAAAAAATTGCTGTTTTGATCGCAACGTATGGGAAAAATTTCACAATGGTGAACTGGGAGAGCGTACGTTACTTTGTAGCTTTGGCCGATACCGGCACTCTGTCGGGCGCGGCGCGGATGCTGAATGTAGAGCATGCGACGATAGCGCGACGTGTGGCTGCCCTGGAAAGCGAAACCAGTTTGAAGTTGGTTGACCGTCGGGGACGACGTTTTCTGCTGACGGAAGACGGGGAACGGATCGCTGCAATTGCCCGCAAGATGCAAGACGAAGCGCAGGCTATTAGTCGGCTGGGCGCAGTCCGCGATACTGGTATAAGCGCTACCGTTACACTCACGGCGCCGCCTTCCTACGCGGTTGCGAGACTAGCCAGGCCGCTTGCTGCAATATCGGCGCAGTATCCGGGTATCCATATCCGTGTGATGGGGGAGGCGCGCTTCAGTTCCCTGAACCGTCGGGAAGCGGATATAGCTATACGCCTGACACGTCCGACGACCGGCGACCTCACCATTCGCAGGCTTGGCGAGGAAGCCTTTCGCCCTTACGCAAGTCGACACTATCTGGCGCGAACCCGCCCAGAAGAATGGCAGTTCATTGCTTATGATGAAAGTTTGGAGGACGCGCCGCAGCAGGCTTACCTGCTTGCCTTGGCTGGCACCCGGCCAATTGCCTTGCGCGCCAACACGCTGGAGATGCAGCTCGCGCTCGTGAGCGAGAACGCTGGCATCGCCATGCTGCCGGATTTCATGGCTGAAACACAGGAGCATCTCGTGCCAGCGCTGCCGGATCATGCTCCGCTTCTGCGTGAGGTTTGGATGGTTGTTCACTCCGACATGAAGGCCGTCCCGGCTCTGCGCGCCGTCATGGCCGAGATTGCTGGTGCCCTCAATCATCCCATGCCGGTATAACGGCTATCGTATCAGTAAGCGTGGGGTTCGAAGCCGATTCCGAGTAAATTCTGCAACAGGACGGTCAGGAACAGCGAACCGAAGAAGATGCAGGCGAAGAACGGTGCTGCATAGGCATGCGGGCGCTGCAGCGCGATGAAAGTCAGCCGGTAGCTCAGCACGACGGATATGCCGAACATGATGAAGGCGAACAATGTCGCCACATCGGTGCGTCCGGGGAAGAAAAGTTGCAGCAGCGTGATCGGCGCGAAGATCCACGAAATCAGCGCGCTGCCCCAATTGGTGGCAATCACGAACGCAGCATAACGCTTGGCGATGCCGATGCGCTTGGCGATAAGCCCGATGACGACGAGCGGGACGATCCATGCCGCTATGTCGACGAAGGCGGCGCGGGTGACGATGGCGAAGCGCAGGCCCGCCTCCTCGCGTCCCGCCGTCAGGTTCGCCGCATAAGCGACCCAGCCTGCAAACATCGGCGGCAGCGCAATGGCTATCGCATAGAAGGACGACCAGAAGCCCTCGGCGGAAATGTCGAGATGATCCAGTCCATCCTTGCGCCCGAGCATCATTTTCCAGACGCCCCAGAAATATCTGAAAATATCGTCCAGGCTTGGCATGAGATTCCCAATTTTTCGCATAATCCGGGCGGACACGTCATGCGACTGTCCGGGGCTATGCTCTACCCAAAGAAATCGGCAATGAAGCGTTCATAAATCTGTGTCAGGCCTTCAAGGTCGGCAAGGGCCACGCGCTCATCGACCATGTGCATGGTCTGCCCGACGAGGCCGAACTCGACCACCGGGCAGTAATCCTTGATGAAGCGGGCATCGGACGTGCCGCCGGAAGTCGATAGTTCCGGGCGCTTGCCGGTGATGGCCTCCACCGATGCGGTCAGCGTGCCGATCAGCTTTTCGTCGCGGGTCAGGAACACATGGCTCGGATGCTCGCGCCAGGTCAGCTCATAATTGATCGGCGTTTCACGGCCCGGGCGCAGGCGATTGTCGCGGGCGGCCTTTTCGAGGCGCGCCACGATTTCCGCTTGCAGGCTCTCCGCGGTCCATGTGTCGTTGAAGCGGATGTTGAACGAGGCGGTTGCCTTGTTCGCAATGATATTGGTGGCCGTGTTGCCCACATCGATGGTGGTGACTTCCAGATTGCTGGCCTGGAAATCGGCGGTGCCTGCGTCGAAAGCCGGGTAAAGCAGGCTGTCGACCAGCGTTGTGATGCCGCGCACCGGATTTTCGGCCAGATGCGGATAGGCCGCATGACCTTGCACGCCGTGGACGGTGATGGTGCCTGACAGCGACCCGCGCCGCCCGATCTTGATCATGTCGCCGAGCGCATTGGGATTGGTCGGCTCGCCGACGATGGACGCATCCCAGCTTTCGCCGCGCTGCTTGGCCCAGTCGAGAAGCTTGACCGTGCCATTGATGGCCGGGCCTTCCTCGTCGCCGGTGATGAGGAAGGAAACGCTGCCCTTGAGGCTACCGTGCTTTTCGATGTGGCGGGCAACGGCTGCGACGAAGCAGGCGACGCCGCCCTTCATGTCCACGGCGCCGCGACCGTACATCACGCCGTCTTCGATGACGGCGGAAAAGGGCGGGTGTTTCCAGTCGGCTTCATTGCCGGGTGGCACGACGTCGGTATGGCCCGCGAACATCAGGTGCGGGCCGTTGCCCGACTTGCGCGCATAGAGGTTTTCGATATCGGGCGTGCCTTCATCGCGGAAGACGGGCCGCTCCACCGAAAACCCCATCGGCTTCAGCATCGCTTCCAGTGCCGTCAGCGCGCCGCCTTCAGCGGGCGTCACGGATGGGCAGCGAATGAGGGCGGCGAGATTTTCGGCGGGATTGACGGCTAAGCTCATGTGATCGGGACTTTTTGAAAAGGGAATCGTCTGATGGCGAGATTATCGCGCATCCCGAAAAGTGCGAAGCGGTTTTCGGATCAAGATGCGCGAGAAAACAAAGTCGCATCCCGAAAAGTGCGAAGCGGTTTTCGGACCAGGATGCGTGTGAAGGGCGGCGGTTGTGCATGGGGGATGTTTCGCCTTTCACTTGTTTTTCTCAACCGGTTTCAATTTGGGAACGAAATTTCCTTGACCGGAGGGCCCCTGTCATCGTTAGTTAAAAATAAGTTGATAACGAGACCCGCAAAGGGCCGGTCAACGGGGACTCTTTTAAAAATGGGAAACTGCGCATGCGTTTTGTCACTTCTGCGATAGCAGGCATGATGGTGCTCTTCGGGGCGGCGGCGATACCGGCCAAGGCCGCGCAATGGAGTGAAGCAGGCGGGCTTACGAGCATTCCTTACGGGCACAAGGATTATTGCGATCGCAACAAGCGCGATTGCGGCGCGCATCGCGTCCTGCCGCCGATGAAGCTGACCCCGCAGCGCATGAAACTGCTGCAATCGGTCAGCAGCTCCGTCAATCACCGTATCAAGCCGGTCTCCGATCAGGAGAATTACGGCAAGCGCGACTACTGGACGCTTCCGGTCAACGGCAAGGGCGATTGCGAAGACTATGTGCTGATGAAGCGGGCGCAGCTCATGGCGCGGGGCATCAGCCCGTCATTGCTGCTCATTACCATGGTGCAGGGCAGCGAGCCGCATGTCATCCTGACTGCCCGTACGGATCACGGCGATTATATCCTCGACAATCTGCGCGACGAGGTGCTGCCCGTCGAGAAGACGTCCTACCGCTATATCAAGATGCAGTCGCCAGCCAATTCCGGCCAGTGGGTTTCCATCGCCGGGCGGTCGGTCGCCGTCGCGAACAACTGACCGGGAGTACGGCGTTCAACGTCGAACGCTGCGAGGCCGTTTGAATATCATCAAGCCGCATTTCGATGCGGCTTTTTGTTTTCACGGGTTGCGCGATCAAGGGGGTGAAGCGTGAAAATCGTCCCATTGTTCACTCTCATTGGACAATATATCCGGACAGACTGTTCGCGCTTCTTGAACAAAGACACCTTTGTAACAGTCGTGTGATTGCTGGTATATCAATCAATTTATTGTTTTTATTTGATTTTTCAAATCAGTTTGGCTCAAATTCAAAAAATTGGACGCACAAATGTGTGATCAAGAAAACATTTTCGTGACTGGAACTTTTGCTCACTGTCACCCATTTCAGCTGCATCGGAACGACGAACAAACGCCGCTCCACTTTCCAAGGAGATAGGAAAATGAAGAAGATTGTTCTTGCTGCCGCTGCTCTTGCTCTTACCGCCGGTGCCGCCTTCGCAGAAAACCCGCATGTTGGCGAACCTGCCGATCTTTATGCAAACGACCGCACCCCGGTCGCTGCCCAGAAGCTCGACTACACGGCTCCTGCCTCGATCAACAAGGCAACGGTCTATCAGGATGGTTCGGCTCACCGCTTCGGTGATGCATCGCCTTCCTCTTACCAGAACTAAGAGTCCTTCCGGACTTTTGGTCTTTCCGGTCCTGACGGGCCGGGCATGAATACCCACATTGCATGTCATCCCGAAGGTGTCGGGGCATTTCCTCCCAGATGTGCCTGACACCGTAGGGCGGGCCACGAAGGCCCAGCCAACCGGCGGATTGCCATTAGACAACCGCCAGATAACCGCCAGTTACCTACCAAGTAACCGAATGTCCCCCCTGAGCCCGAACACGAGCCCGAAATTGAGGTTCGACCGGTGAAAGCCGATGTCGGGGACGCTATGGAAAAGGAATAGAGATATGAAAAAGTTTGCTCTTGCCGCCCTTGCTGTCGCTCTCAGCGCCGGTGCCGCCTATGCCGAAAACCCGTTTGTCGGCCAGCCTGCTGAAATGGCTGCCCAGGACAAGGCCTTCGTGCTTCCCGGCGAAACCCCGGTCGCTTCGACCCGCAGCAACATCGACTATACGGCTCCGGCTGCCATTCGCCAGTCTGCGCCGGTCAGCCAGGATGGTTCGGCTCACCGCTTCGGCGACGCTTCCCCGTCCAGCTACCAGAACTAATCGGTTCTGATAGTTGAGACTCCCGGTCGTCCTGCGTGGCTCTGCGTTCGTCCCCCTCACGCATCAGCCATGCAGGGCAACCGGAAAGCTTTAAAACTATCTCCCCGGAGGATGGCGTCAGTGTCTCCCCGGACTGCCCGGATCAGAGGCATTGCGCCATCCGAAGGGGCGACCAGTTATGAAAAAGGCGACGCCAGCGGCGTCGCCTTTTTCCTTGATATGCCTGCGTCTCAAAGCGCATCCCGAAAAGCGTGGACCGATTTCGGCGATCCACCAAACAGACGCGTTCTAGTCCCGCAGCAATTCGTTGATCGAGGTCTTGGAGCGGGTCTTTTCATCGACGCGCTTGACGATGACGGCGCAATAGAGGCTCGGGCCCCAGTTTTCGCCGGGAACGTTCTTGCCCGGCATGGTGCCGGCGACGACGACGGAATAGGGCGGCACTTCGCCGTAGAAGACTTCGCCCGTCGCGCGGTCCACGATCTTGGTGGATTTGCCGATGAAGACGCCCATGCCGAGCACGGAACCTTCACGCACGATGCAGCCTTCAACGACTTCCGAGCGGGCGCCGATGAAACAATTGTCCTCGATGATGGTTGGGCCGGCCTGCATCGGCTCCAGCACGCCGCCGATACCGACGCCGCCGGAAAGATGAACATTCTTGCCGATCTGTGCGCAGGAACCGACCGTCGCCCAGGTGTCGACCATCGTTCCTTCATCGACATAGGCGCCGAGATTGACGAAGGACGGCATCAGGATAGCATTCGGCGCGATATAGGCCGAGTGGCGCACGACGCAGTTCGGCACGGCGCGGAAGCCCGCCTTTTCGAATTCATTGGCTGTCCATCCGTCGAACTTGGAGGGAACCTTGTCCCACCATGACGACTGGCCGGGGCCGCCCTTGATGACTTCCATCGGGTTGAGGCGGAAAGAGAGCAGAACCGCTTTCTTCAGCCATTGGTTGACATGCCAGTTGCCGTCCGCCTGTTTTTCTGCGACACGGGCTTCACCGCGGTCGAGCAGAATGAGCGATTGTTCGACGGCATCGCGCACTTCGCCGCGCGTTGCCGTATTGATGCCGTCGCGCTCGTCGAAAGCCTTGTCGATTGTCTTCTCAAGGGAGGCGAGGTCTGGCTTGGTCATAAGGTGCGGTCTCCATGAATGGGGCGGCGGAAGGCAGGCGGGAAAGGTCCAGCCCGTTTGCTGGGAAATTGATTAAGCGATGGCGCCATATGGGTCAATCGCGTTCGTGATCCGATTGCGGCGCCACGTTTGAGACAGATTAAGCAATTAGCGCCAGAATGAATGTTCAATTCTTTGCATGGCGGAATGAAGGAGCAGGTGAGTAGCATGAACCCGATGGAGAAGTCCGGCTGGACGCCGTTCCCCAATTCAGAGGAAGCTGTCAAGCAGGCGCGAACCGTACCGCAGACGCCGCAGACCGAAGCTTCGGCCTATCGCCTTGCATTCACGGACGACGAGTTCATGACCCGGCGCGACCTGCGCCCGGTGCGTCTGCAGCTGGAATTGCTGAAGCCGGAAATGATTCTGGCCGACCGGGGCATCAAGTCCACCGTGGTCATGTTCGGCGGCGCGCGCATTCCCGAACCCGGCGGCGAGGCCTGGGCGGCCAAGAACGAGGTCCAGAAGAAGAACCTCGAAGCCAACGCGCAATATTACGAGGAAGCGCGCAAATTCGCGCGGCTTTGCTCGGAATATTCCGCCACCACCTATTATCGCGAGTTCATCGTGGTGACGGGCGGCGGCCCGGGCGTCATGGAAGCGGGCAATCGCGGTGCCGCCGATGTCGGCGCGCCGACCATCGGGCTCAACATCGTGCTGCCACATGAACAGGCGCCAAACGCCTATGTCACGCCCGACCTCTGCTTCAATTTCCATTATTTCGCGATCCGCAAGATGCACTTCCTCATGCGCGCCAAGGCGATCTGCGTCTTCCCCGGCGGTTTCGGCACGATGGACGAGCTTTTCGAGGCGATGACGCTGATCCAGACCAACCGGATGGAGCGCCTGCCGCTGATCCTGTTCGGCAAGGAGTTCTGGACCAAGGCGATCAATATCGAGTTTCTGGCCGAGCAGGGCACGATTTCGCCCGCCGATATCGAACTGCTCAATTTCGTGGAAACCGCCGACGAAGCCTGGGGGCAGATCAGGGATTTCTACAAGCTCTGATCGTCCCGGATATTCTGTGCGATGCGCTCGGCCAGAGCGGTTCCGGTTAAAACGGAGTCATTGGGACCGCTCTGTCTCTTTGTTTGTACGCGCATCTATTCGGGCGTTTCTTTTTGCAGCTCATCTTCTGCTCGATAGGGACGAGGACGGTGAACGAGCGTCACCAGCACCACCGAGATGATCATCAGCAGATACCACGAGCCGAGCTTGCTCATCGATACGAACTCCCAGCCGTCGCGCTGGTTGGGGTAAAGCCAGGCCCTCGACCAAGTGCCGATGTTTTCGGCGATCCAGATGAAGAGCGAGGTCAGCAGGAAGGCGATCAGCAGCGGCATCTTGTGCCGGAAGCGGAAGACGCGGTAATGCATGGAGGTACGCCAGAAAAGCGCGAAGGTCGCGGCAAACAGCAGCCAGCGCATGTCCTGGATAAAGTGGTGGGCGAAGAAATTGATGTAGATCGCCGCAGCCAGAACTACGGTCATCCAGAGCGGTGGATAGTGGTTCAGCCTGATATCGAAAATGCGGTTGATGCGGGCCATATAGGAGCCGACAGCCGCATACATGAAGCCGGAAAAGAGCGGCACGCCGCCGATGCGGAAGAAGTTTTCCTCCGGATAGACCCATGAACCGGCATGGGTCTTGAACACCTCCATCGCAGTCCCGACCACATGGAAGATGAGGATGACCTTGGCTTCCTCCCACGCTTCCAGCTTGAAGACCAGCATGGCGAGCTGGATCGCAAGCGCGGCGAGGAACAGGAAATCATAGCGGGTAACGAACCCCGCTCCGCCATCCGGCCAGAACCAGCGGGTGATGATGATGAGCGCCAGCATGGCGCCGCCGAAAAGGCAGGCCCATGCCTGTTTCAGCCCGAAAACCAGAAATTCGATCAGGGCGTCGGAGACGGGATGGCGGGGCAGGGCATCGAGAACACGATGCGCTGCCGCGTCCAGCCATTTTTCAAGGCCGGTGAAATGCCTATCTTGGCGCAACAATTTCTTCCAGAAACCGGGTCAGGTTGTCGGTCACATAGTCCACCTGATCGGTGAACTCGGGATCGCTTTCCCATATTTCGGAAAAAGTAGGCTCAAAATTATTCGGCACGACCAGCACGGTTTTCATGCCAAGCGCTTTGGGGACGACCAGATTGCGCGCCAGATCCTCGAACATCACGGCCTTGCCCGCATCGATGCCGAAGGAGCCGAGGAAACGGTCATAGGTGACCCGTTCCGGTTTCGGCGTCAGCCCTGCCGCCACGATGTCGAAGATATCGTCGAAATCATCGAGGATTCCGAGCTGGCGCGCCGCGCGTTCGGCATGGCCGCGATCCCCATTGGTGAAGATGAAGCGACGGCCCGGCAGCGCCTTGATGGCCTCGCCCAGAGCCGGATCGGGCTTCAGCCACGTATAGTCGATATCATGAACCTTTTGCAGAAAGTCGTCCGGGTCGATCTGATGGCACTCCATCAGGCCTTTCAGCGTGGTGCCGTATTCCAGATAGAACTGCTTTTGAATCTTGCGCGCCTCGTCGCGCGGCAGGTTGAGCAGCGCCTCGACATAGCTCGTCATCTTCACGTCGATCTGCGAAAACAGATTGGCGGCGTGCGGGTAGAGCGTATTGTCGAGGTCGAACACCCAGTCCGTGACGTGGGCGAAGGCAGCTCTGTCCGGAATATCGGTCATGGTTTTTTCCTTACGGCACGATCAACGTGCTTCTTTTTTAAGGCACGATCAGCGTGCCGGCACCGTGCTCGGTGAAAAGCTCAAGCAGCACGGAATGCGGGGTCTTGCCGTTAAGGATGACGACGCCTTCCACGCCGCGGCGGATGGCGTCGATGCAGGTTTCCACCTTGGGGATCATGCCGCCGGAAATCGTGCCGTCCTTGATGAGCGCCTGCGCATCGGCAACCGACAGTTCCTTGATGAGGTTCTTGTCCTTGTCCAGCACGCCCGGCACATCGGTCAGGAACAGGAGGCGCGTTGCGGCCAGCGCACCGGCAATCGCGCCCGCAAAAGTGTCGGCATTGATGTTGTAGGTGTGGCCGTCGCGGCCCGGCGCCACCGGCGCAATGACCGGGATCATCTCGGAGCGGGCCAGAAGGTCGAGCAGGGTGCGGTCCACTTCCGCCGGTTCGCCGACGAAGCCAAGGTCCAGCACTTTCTCGATATTGGAATCCGGGTCGATGACGGTCTTGTGCGCCTTCCGCGCAAAGACCATGTTGCCGTCCTTGCCGCAAAGCCCGATGGCCCATTCGCCTTCGGCATTGATGAGCGCGACGATCTCCTTGTTGATGGAACCGGCCAGAACCATTTCCACGATCTCGACGGTCTTTTCATCGGTGACGCGCAGGCCGCCTTCGAAGCGGGATTCGATGCCGAGCTTGGTCAGCATGGCCTGAATCTGCGGGCCGCCGCCATGTACGACGATCGGGTTTACACCCGACTGCTTCAAAAGCGCGATATCCCGTGCGAAAGCCTTGCCCAGCTCCGGATTGCCCATGGCGTGGCCGCCATATTTCACGACGACATGCTTGTTCTCGTAGCGCTGCATATAGGGCAGGGCTGCGGACAGGAGTTGCGCTTGCATTTCGGGATTTTCAAGTGTCGTCATCGCGGGCTCCATGGCAGGCGACAGGGCAGGGAGAAACAGGTTTTTCTAGACTGGTTTTGTGGCAATTGGAATCGGCTGCAGCGTATTTTTCGCTTCACCCTTCGCGATTATTTGAATTTGCAGCCGGAAACCTGTCGAATAGAAAGCCTGACGGGATTTTTCGAGCCGAATGATTTTTTGAGCCGAATGATTTTATGAGAACGTTTTCATGCGCAAGATTTTCCTTACCGCCTTCGCATTCCTGATTGGTGCAACCGCGTCCCATGCCGCGCCCCCGCAAACCACCGAGACGATCATCCTTGTCCGCCATGGCGAGAAGCCGGAAGGCGGCATGGGGCAGTTGAGCTGCCGGGGCCTTAACCGTTCCCTGAAACTGCCCGCCGTCATTGCAAAGGATTTTGGCAAGCCGGACGCCATTTTCGCGCCAGATCCCGCAAAGGAGAAGATGGATGGCGGCGTTTCCTACGCCTATATCCGCCCGCTGGCGACGGTGGAGCCGACGGCGATCCGCTTCGGAATGCCGGTCGATACGCGCTTCGGTTATGGCGAGATCGAAAAGCTGCAAGCCGCACTTGAACAGCCGCAATATGCCAGTGCCACGATACTGATCGGCTGGGAGCACAAGCAGCTCTACAAGCTGGCCCGGAATCTTCTGCAGGAGAATGGCGGAGATAAAGCTGCGGTGCCCAAATGGCGTGGCGATGATTTCGACAGCATCTATGTGCTGCATATCCAGCGCAGCGAGGGGCATTCAAGCGCCCGTTTCGAGCGCCTCAATGAAGGGCTGGACGGGCAGCCTGCAAGCTGCCCGCTTTAAAGGATTTACGGGGCGTTAAAAGAGGGAATATGGGCTCTTTTTATTGTTGATGTTTAACAAATTACATTATAAATGTTGGCTACGCATACCTGAAATATGTATAGTCTCCGATTATTTTTCTGCCGTCATTCTTGTATACGGTGTAATTTATATAATAGTACGACAAAGACCTTCTTTGAATATCATTCGATATTATTGCATAAGTGTCTATTTTTATTTTAGAGCTCCCGTCTATTGTCCAGTCCGACGCAGCTAGTTCGTATGATTTGCTAGATCCGTAGTCGTTGTTTGTGTTCAATACAATATAATCGTCACTAGACATATCAATGTACGGAGGTATGCTTATATATAAAGAATAGTTTCCTAAATATGCTTTTGATGTAGTTGAGGTAGAAAGAAGCTGAGAAAGATCTTTATTTAGTATTTCTACGGGTAATCCACTAATTATATTTGGTATGTCGATCTCGGTGGTCGTGGATTTGTACAGCGCGCCCCCATCATTTGCACCGGTATTTATGGTATACCATAGGGCGATTTTTTTACCGGCGTGAGGAAAAAGATCCTTTGATGGGATAAGTATGCTCTTGTATGAATTCTGAGGGGACACTGAAGAGTTGCGATAATTGATCCGGGTTTGGTGTACATATTCACCGTCGCCAACAACAGCATATAAATAAAGTATATCATTTTCGGTCAATTCCTCGACATATTGCAGGACAACAGCGGAAGAAACCGGGGGAAGGTTCTGCGGAGGCTCCGTCATGTATGTCAGGCCTGACGATAAGTGCGGTGGCGTCAAGTCGAGCGTTATATCCGAAAAGAACTTGAGGCCTGATTCCTCCGATATGTTCGATACCGAAGGGTAGCCTTCAACGCTTCCTGTCGGCACGGCATAGGAAATCGGAATTGTGGCGCCCGGCCTCATGTCCTGACCTGCGAGTTGTTCCTTTTTTAATAAGAAGATAATGCTGGTCCCGACATCGTTCTCTGAGACTTCATATGATTCAGAGGTGGAAATGCCGACGTTCAAATATACACGGTCTCCCTTTCTCATGTTTTGATATGGTGGTATGGTAACAAGAACGACAAAATCTTCTTCCTCAACCCCTATTTTCTCAGGAGAAAGTGTTGGGCTCTTTAAATTTTGATTAGGTGTCGCGTTCCTGGTCAAAGAGTCATCGGACCGATAAATTGACGGCGTTACGTGAATCTTTTTCATTATGATCCCTCTTTAAAAATGCGTTATTTAATTTTAGATAATTTATACTGAGGTTGTTTAGAATTAACTTTCGAAAATTCTGAATAAGCGCCATCAACGCTCTCATTACGACCTCTGCCCCCAACATCCCTTAGGGCAGAGCGTTCTAAATCCATGTAGGAATAAACTCGAAAGTCATCGGGGCACTAGCGATCGGGGTTCACGGAAGAGACTTTGAGATACGATACCTGCGATATATTCGATATGGCAGGATAACCTTCGACACTTTCCACCGGCACGATATATGAAACTGGAATTGTGGTGTTTGGTTTCATATCCTGGTCGGAGAATTCTTCCCTCTTTAGCAAGTGGGTAATATTGTTCCCGACATCGTTTTCTGTAACTTCGTAAGGCTCGGAGGTAAAGAGGCCGACATCCAGATATATATGATCTCCGGCTTTCATGTTTGGGTATGGCGGGACGGTAACTGCAACGACAGCATCTTCATCTTCCACTTCTATTGTATCAGGAGATAGTGTCGGGCTTTTTAGATTTACATTAGGCTTCGTATTCATGTTTTACCTTCCAAAAAGAAGTATTCCATCTTGTTTCTTTTGCGTATAAGAATGCTATATCTGTTTTATACGTATTTCTTTTGATTTGTATTTCTCTCTGAAGAGAGTGGTATTCTTGATGGGAGCCATCAATGGCTTTCGCTATTGCCTCTGCCCCAAATATTCCGTGAGCCAAGGCGTTCAAGATACCGTGTGAAGACAAGGGATCGAAGGTCATCGCGGCGTCACCGATTGCCGTCCATCCCTCTCCCCCTGTCGTTGTTAGGATCGATCCGCTGGCATCAATGCCCCGCGGGCGCTCCCAAGTCTGATCGAAACTGCAATACCGTTTCAGATGCAGCGCATCCCGCATCGCTTCAGCGAACATGGCCGGGCTCCGAAGCAGGAAACGGGCATGTTCGGCGCTGGTCTGCATGGCTGCAACCCGTCGCCCGTCCGGCAGGGCAGCAGTGTACCACCATCCTTCGGAAACTGCTTCCACAAGGGTGCGGGATTCCCTGGACCGGTTTTTCCCCCAGCTGTAAACCGCAACAAGGGGACTATCCTTTATGCGTCTTATTCCAAGACTGCGGGATAGGATGCTATGGCGTCCGCTGGCATCGATCAGCCATCGAGTACGAAACGTCGCCTGGGCAAGTTGAACGGACCACAGTTCTGGGTCCGCTCGGTTGATGCGCCGGATGTGACCGGAGAAAAAAGTTGCACCGGCGGCCTGAGCGGCTTGTTGCAGGCATTTGTCGAATGCAACCCGGTCGATATGCCAGCCGTTCCCGTATGAACTGAAAAGAAAATCATTCGAAACGAGTTCCCGGGATCCCCAAGCCGACAGGTCCCCGGGGTTTTCAAGTGGATGGCTATGCTGCACCCATTCGAAAAGGCCTTTTCTTTTCAGCAGATGGATTGCCTGGCCGGGCAGGCTTTCACCGATCCGGTATAGTGACCTGCTCGGCGGCCGATCCACCACCAGTACGTGGAGACCGGCTTTTGCGAGCGTGAAGGCAGCGGCAGAACCCGCCGTACCGCCTCCGATCACGAGGCAGTCGTATATCATTCCGCGATATGCTCAACATAGATATTGTGTGGGACATTTTCCAAATCGGTGGGCCCTTCTTTTAGAAGAACAATGCCCAATTTATCGAAGTTATGTATCATATATTGCATCTGCTGTTCCGCCTCGCCCGGTTCGCGGCTGTCGGAATTGGAGGATAAGGACCGCCACCACTTTCTCCGATTTTCAAAGGCCGCAATTCGGTCGGCGGGGCTCTGGGGGCCGATCACTGTCAAGTAATCCTGAAATGTCAGCACATGGTTTGGCACGCGGGCCGGCCAGTACGCGGGCGTGTACTCGCCGTAGTTGGCAGGATTCTGTGCGTCGTAGCCTGCCCGACAGCGGGCGGTATCTCCATGCCAAGGAAGCGCCATCCAGCGGGTCAGGCCACCGGGGGGTTGGGCACCCAGTCCTCTGTCCGGCGTATGCGCGGCCATGTACTCAAATTGTTCGTGTTGCTCGGGCACGTCAATTTCATCTGCATTTGCCTCTCTTATCCTGAAAGGGCCCCGATAAATACTGGCTTGGCGGACTGGCCATGTCAGCTCGCAACCAGGGTGGAATGCGTCGGCAAGACAGAAGTGAAGGGCGGCTTTGTCCAGCATCGCAGGCTGGTCATTGATCGGTACATCGTCAAAGGATGCATGAATCGGAGACGGAGATCCGGTTACAAAATCGCCATCAGCCCATTTCTTGAGCCAGGAATAGCGAATATAGGAAAGGGAGAAGACGTCTTGCGGATTATTGACATTCAATAGATGTTGAGTTGCATCATCCTCGATCTCGCCAAAGGAGTCGCCATAAAGCAATGGCCATTGGTGCGGATCGCATTTGTCCTCATACGGGCTGTGAAACTTGCTGAATATTTCCTGCCGCTTTTCCTTATGGGGATCTAATCCGGAAGTTTTGGGCGTCTTAAGCTTGTCAATGAGGTTCTGGTCCGTGAAATCATATTCTTTTCCCGGTCCGAAAAGTTCATGAAAGCCCTTGTTCACCCAAGACAAGTTGGAGAGCCGCTGCAAGCATGGAAGTATGTGCTCCATGAAAGAAACTTCCTTGGGCATCGGCAACATGCCAGCCTCTGTATGCACCTCTTCGAGTAGTTCATAAAGTGTCCTGAAACCTATAATGTCAGGAGCGTAATTGGGCGGTGCGCTAAACACCCACGCAGAGTCCGCATCATAGGTCTTGCCGTTAATTGTCACCTCGGCATGCACGGGGCCGTCTGCGATGTCGTCGTACCAGCCTACAGCATTGTTGAAGTAACCTTCGTTACCATCAAGAACAGGATTGTTCGGATATGGTGAATCCGCCAGTCCCTTACCTCCCAGGACCAGAAGCCGGCCTTCGCTGTCTGTCCGCAATTCTCCCAAACTCACTTCTTCCGTCAGGAACTTTCCTGTCATCGGCGCAGATCGTTGGGATTTGCCGGTAATGGTCATCGGTTCGGGAGTGATCGCAAGGGAAGCCCTGTCCTCGACTTTCGGATTCCTGACGCCGGAGGGTTTGTGCTCCTCCGAGGCGAAAAACGCCGTGTCCCAGGCATGGTCGGCGGTGAACCATTGCGCCTTCCTGTTGGCCAGGGTTACCTTCCATGTGACGTTGACGCCGTTGCCGGGCAGGATTTCCTTGACGACGTCTCCTTTGGCATTGAAACCATATAGCCTGAAGCGGGCAGCCTGCCGCTTTATCCTGCCGCTTTCATCCCGTATTTTCTTGAGGGGCATGGGAGGAGGCGTATCGGTTTCCGGACCGATATACATATCGGTATAGTCGTCCTCGCCGCGAATCCACGAGCCATCCTTAAGCTCACTGTTGCCAACCCGTGCGACGCCGATGCCAGGATGAATGGCCACGCGGACGATTTCCGTATCCGGCTGTACATTGGAACTCACGTCTGACCACGGGGTGTCATGCTCAGGCGCATCATAGGCAGCATCGTTGAATGCCGGGGGGCGGGGGCTAACGGGTTCACCAACGGATTGCCCGTTCAGGTCACGCCTGCTTTTGGCGGCGATTTCATAGGAGATTCTTCGTGCCAGCGCGATCTCTCCATAAGGAACGTTGTCCGGCAGGGTGCGCCAAGGATTGAAGGCAAGAGATTCGATGTAGTCATCCTGGCCTCGTTGGGCCATATCCTGCTGCAGAATTTCCAGCGTGCCGATCTTATAGATATTCTTGCTGTCATTCGTTTTGAAAGGCTCCGTCTCAGGACCATCCGGATTATTCGGATCCATCCAGTTATCAGAGGCGTTTTCCACAGATTGGTAAGGTGAGGTGTGGAGGTGGATATAAAAATCGAAAATATAAGGAGCCGTTTTTAGATTATCGATCAGATCCGCCCGCAAGAATCCGGGATCGGTTTTGTCCTTGGTGGGCAATGTTGTCTGATTGGCGCGGGGAGAGAGAATGTATTTGCAATAACTTGTAAAGCCATTGCTTTCCGGAATGCCCAGGATGAAAGGCACACAACTCCAGTAAGTCTCGGTCAGGGCGCTCGAAGGATCCGAAGCTATCATGCCATTGATGATTTCGTTGAGCGCCTCGTTTTCCGGTCTATTTCGGAAATCCTTCAGGGTGCCGCTGGCTTTTGCTGCCATATATCCGGCCATCTGCTTCGCATCGCTGGCGAAGAATACCTGGTAGTTCTGGAGCGGAAAATCGACGGTAGTACGCTGACTGGGGCTGTCCTGCGATGGAGGATAGTCGAGCACATTCAATCCAGGAACATTGAATAGTTTTATACTGCATCCAATGGTGCTGTTTCGGTCGCTTTCGCCGAAATTGATGTCACTTCCAAACCGAACCCATGCGTCATATTGGGCTTCCTGTGCGAAAAGACCTTTCTTGAGAAGCGCAACATGCTGATCGTTTGGATCAAGCGCGTCATGCGAGATCGTAAACTTCGCACAAACTCCCCCATGAGTCTTTATGAAAGCTCCGCGCCTGCCGGGGGTTTGACCATTTTGAAAATTTTTATATTGTTTATTATAAATAAATCCATCTACAATGGTCTTCATATCCGCCGTGAGGTCGTTATCCATTGTATATGTTTGATTTTTGTAGTCGTATTTATAGCGAGCCATAGATTCAAACCCTTATTACGATGAATCATGGCAATATATTTGTTTCAAATATTCCTTTGGAGCTGTCGATACTGACAGCATCTCTATGGGAGTGCGTTATTGCGAAAGACGGCGCTGCTCTGACGGTGCGTAGATTTCTACTCCTTCGTCACGAGCGCGATTGCCGCTCGCAGTTCGTCGAGACCCACACCCTTTTCCGACGAGGTGGCGATGATCCCGGGGAAGCAGGCCGCGCGCTTGTAGGTGAGCTTGTGCGTTTCTTCCAGCAGGCGCGGCACGCCAGCAGGCTTGATCTTGTCGATCTTGGTAAGCACGATCTGGTAGGAAACCGCCGCCTTGTCGAGAAGGTCGAGCACTTCCGCATCGTTCTTCTTGATGCCATGGCGGGCGTCGATCAGCACATAGACGCGCTTCAGCGTGGTGCGTCCGCGCAGGTAATCGAACACAAGGCGCGTCCAGGCATCGACCTGCGCTTTCGGCGCTTCGGCGAAACCGTAACCCGGCATGTCGACCAGGGCCAGCGGCGGCAGGTCGCCATTCTCGCCGGAATAGCCGTCCGGCACGAAATAGTTCAGTTCCTGCGTGCGGCCCGGCGTGTTGGATGTGCGCGCAAGGCCCTTCTTGTTGACGAGCGCATTGATCAGCGACGACTTGCCGACATTGGAGCGGCCCGCAAAGGCGATCTCCACCGGGCCTTCCGGCGGCAGGAATTTCATCGACGGTACGCCACGAATGAAAATCCATGATTTCTTGAAAAGCAGGCGTCCTTCCTCGACAAGTGCCGCCTGGGCTTCCCGGACTGCATCCGCCGCTGCCTGAGCGGCCCTGATCGCCGCCTGCTTCTTATCCTGCTCGCTCAATGGTTCTGTCCCGGTCGGTGTGTTCTCTTGCGTACACGCATCAATGTTATGGGCCGCATTGTCAACATGAGGGTACAAAAACCCCGCCGAAGCGGGGTTCTTTCAAGTCTATTTCTTCGCCTCTTTCGGCTTTCGCTTGAAGAGGCTCTTGAGATTGTCGAAGAGCTCGATCTTCACGCCCTGGCGCTTCATGATGATGCCCTGCTGGGTGATGGAGAGCAGGTTGTTCCATGCCCAGTAGATCACCAGACCAGCCGGGAACGAAGCCAGCATGAAGGTGAAGATCACCGGCATCCAGGTGAAGATGGCAGCCTGCGTCGGGTCCGGAGGCGTCGGGTTCATGCGCATCTGCAGGAACATGGTGATGCCCATCAGAAGCGGCCAGACGCCGATCATCAGGAAGTGCGGCACGGCGAAAGGCAGCAGGCCGAACAGGTTGAAGAGCGAGGTCGGATCGGGCGCTGCAAGGTCCTGGATCCAGCCGAAGAACGGCGCGTGGCGCATTTCGATGGTGACATAGAGCACCTTGTAAAGCGCGAAGAACACCGGAATCTGCACCAGCACCGGCCAGCAACCGGCCAGAGGATTGATCTTCTCTTCCTTGTAGAGCTTCATCATCTCCTGCTGCTGCCGCATCTTGTCATCCGCATATTTCTCGCGGATTTCAGTGAGCTTCGGCTGCACCAGCTTCATGCGCGCCATCGACTTGTACGACTTGTTGGCAAGCGGGAAGAACAGGCCCTTCAGCAGAACGGTGACGACCAGAATGGCGACGCCGAAATTGCCGGAGAACTTGTAGATCCAGTCGATGAGATAGAACATCGGCTTGGTGATGAAGTAGAACCAGCCCCAGTCGATCAGCAGTTCAAACTGCTTGATGCCGAGCGTTTCCTCGTAATTCTTGATGAGGGAAACCACTTTCGCGCCTGCGAAGACATGGTTCTTCACCGTCTGGGTCTGGCCCGGCGCAATGGTCATCGGCGCGCCGAGGAAATCGGCCTGATAGCGCGGACGGTCATTGGTGAAATGCGAGAAACGGCCGGTGAACTTTTCGTCCTGCGGCGGAATGAGCGTTGCCGCCCAGTACTTGTCGGTGATGCCGAGCCAGCCGCCCTGGACATCCTTGAACGAGATGTCCTTGTTGTCCTCGATCTTGGAATATTTGATTTCCTGCAGGCCGTCCTGACCCATGACGCCAATCAGGCCTTCATGCAGCACATAGGTGGCGCTGGCATGTTCGGGCTGGTTGAAGCGGGTCACGCGGCCATAGGAGGCAAGCGAGATCGGCGCACCGGAATTGTTCACGATCGTGTCCTCGACCGAGAACATGTAGGATTCGTCGACCGAGATGATGCGCTTGAAGGTGATGTTCTTCTCGTTGGTATAGGTCAGCGTAACGGGCGTCGTCTGCGTCAGCCTGTTGTTGCCTTCCACGGTCCAGACCGTGTTCGGTCCGGGGACGGGACCGGTGGTCTCGTTGCCGGTGAAGCCCAGTTCGACGAAATAGCCCTGCTGCAGCGGCGACGGCGCGAGCAGTTCGATGTTCGGCGAATTGTTGTCGACGGTCTCGTGATAGTTCTTCAGGAAGATGTCATCGAGGCGGGCGCCGGTCAGGTTGATCGAACCGCGCAGCGAAGGCGTGTCGATTTCGATGCGCTGCGTCTGGGCAACGGCTGCCTCGCGGGTCAGCGTGCCGCCGCCGGCTGCAACATCGCTGTGACCGGGAACGTTCCCGGAGGCGGCGGGCATCTGCGGCGTGTCGCCGTTCTGACCACCTTGCGCCTGCTGCTGCGTCGCCTGTTGTTTTTGCTGCTGCTGCTCCTCAATGCGTGCCTGCTCCCGCTGGGCTTCCGATTTCGGACCCAGATAAAACACTTGCCACAGCGTCAGCACGAGGATGGACAGGGCAATGGTGATGAAGAAATTACGATTATTTTCCATTGACGGGTCCTGATTCCGGTCTTTCCGTTCGGCGTTTCCCATCGCCCCGCCGTTCACCCTTCGCCTTGATGCGGCGGGAGAGTTCTTCGGTCAGTCGCGAAAAGGGCGCAGTGAGGGCTTGCTCGCGCGCTACGATCACATAGTCGGTCGAAGGCGCCATGTCACGCCCTGCGTGACAACGAACCGCTTCTCTGAGCCTGCGGCGGATGCGGTTTCTTATCACGGCGTTGCCGTTCTTCTTCGTTACGGTGAAACCTGCACGGGGTTTGTCGCCGATCCTGGCGGCTTGCGATTCCTCTTCGGTCCGTTCCCGGACTTCAAGAAGAAACAGTGGACCACGTCGCTTTTCACCATTCCTCAAAGCCAAAAACTCCGCTCTCTTGCGAAGGCGGAGTATTTGTTTCGGCTTGTTCATTTCTTTAGTCACCGCGCGACAGCGCGGGAAAAGATTAAGCGGAAAGCCGCTTACGGCCGCGCGAACGGCGAGCGGCGAGAACCTTGCGGCCGCCGGTGGTTGCCATGCGTGCACGGAAACCGTGACGACGCTTGCGGACGATCTTGGATGGCTGGTAAGTGCGCTTCATTTATTTAATACCGCGGTGTGCGGCCCTTCTTGATTCTGTTTTTCCGTTGAACATGACCTTGTCCGAAACCGTTATTCACTTTCGGGGTCATGCTCTATTGAACAGGAGCTGGTTCTTTCCCTTGCGATGGACAGCACAAAACCATCCGTAAAACCGCGCGGGCGAACGTGACGCGGCTTATAGGGTGAGGGCGGGAAAGAGTCAATGCCGTCATCATGGGCCGTCATCATGGGCCGTCATCATGGGCTGTCATCATGGGCTGTCATGGGCTGTCATCGGCCGCCATCGCCATATGATCACAGCTGCGCTTCAATCGCCGCCTTGTCGATGACCGAACAGACCCGTCTTATCAGCGTATTCTCGAACTCGTAGAAAACATTTTCCGCGAACCGCACCCGCCTGCCGTTGACCGGCAACCCGAACAGCATCCCCTTTGGCGTGCAGTCGAATTGCAGGCGGCTGGCGATGCGGGGCGGCTCGCTGACAAGAAACTCTATGTTGAAGCGCAGGTCGGGGATGGCCTCGAAATCCTGTTCCAGCATCCTGCGATAGCCATCAAGGCCCAATGCCCTGCCATTGTGCACAGCCTCTTCATGCACATAAAGTCCGAGGTCGTCCCAGTCCTGCCGGTTCAGGCATGCGATATAGTCGCGGTAAATCTCGGCGAGCGGTTGCGCCATGCTTTCCTCCTCCTGGAGAGCGGTTCGGTCAAAACGAGCTTGCCGGAGCCGCGCCGGCTATTTCGTCGCATTATACTGCGCATCGCAGCCGGATAGAAACCAGTCGAATGAACGGATTTCCCCGCGTGGGCGCTCCACGCTTTTGCGGGAAATGTTGTTTTCACTGAAATAGCATCATTCAGGCTGGCATTGGCATTGCCAAAGCGGATCAGGGCTTTAATAAGGATACGCAACATTTTCACATGCGGGCCATGCCCGCGGAAGAGCAGTATCGAGAGGAGTCCACCATGAGCATCCGTCGCATCGGAGTCGGCCCGCGCATGAGCCAGGCCGTCATTCACGGCAACACCGTTTATCTCGCCGGTCAGGTGGGAAATCCTGGCGCCAGCGTCACAGACCAGACCAAGGCCGTTCTGGCCGAGGTGGACCGTCTTCTCAAGGAAGCGGGCTCCGACAAGACCAAGATCCTTCAGGCCATAATCTGGCTCGCCGACATGAAGGACTTTGCCGAAATGAACGCCGTCTGGGATGCATGGGTCGATCCGGCTCACACGCCTGCACGCGCCACCGGCGAGGCAGCGCTGGCAACGCCTGACTACAAGGTCGAGATCATCATCACCGCCGCGGTGTAATCTGGCACAAAAAGATTACCCCGTCGAAGTTGCGGCTTCGGCGGGGTTTTTCATGAGCGGTTCCCGTCGGCAGTGCCAGTAGAACCGCTCCATCTTTTACGGGTTATCCCGTGCAGACCCTTCGCACTTTTGCCGGAAATGCCCTATTCGCGTATGCGCTCCGAAAAGCCGTCGCGTCCGCCTGCGAGCGCCCTTGCATCGATCGATGCGCGCTGGCGCAGTTCCTCCAGCGTGCCGCCATTCTCCAGCCAGCCGTGATCGTACAGATAGCCGGGCAGGAAGCCTGACAGAAGAATGCGGTAATCGAAGGGGAAGTTCGGGTCCAGCACCCGCGCCATGTGGAAGATGATCGTGGTGCAGTTCGCGGTCAGCGTATTGTAGAATTTCGGCTGCTCGGCCAGTTGATTGCCCAGCGTGACATAGGAGAGGAAGAGTTCGCGCGCGCCTGCGGGCGGCAGGTTGACGCGATAGCGATAGACGTTTTCCTTGCGGACATTGGTGCGCAGATAAATGATGTCGCGTTCTTCGGCAGCGATCATCGCCAGCTCGAACTGGCGGAAGAACCCGGCAATGGCGGAAAAGACCTCGTGATGCTCGCGGCGGATTTCGCCTGAAAACACCACATGACGACCATCCTCGAAGCCGAACGACAGAAGTGTGTGGGCGATAGCCGGGCTCGACCAGTAGGAAAGAAAGACGTCGACCGATGTGATCTTGCTCAGATCGTAGGTTTCTTCCTTCCAGTTGGGCGTGAAATCCTCCGTCGTCCGCCAGATGAAATCGCGGACATTGGAAAGGGTGACGAGATCGCCATTGACCTGCCCGGTCACCGTGCGGGCAACATCGGGCGCCCAGATGCGGTTGAGGGACGGGCGCACCGTGGACCAGGCCGCCAGCATCGCCAGCGCAAGAAGACAGAAGAAGAGCCGCCTGCGCCAACAGCTGTAATGTCTTTCGCCTGCAATCACCGCAAGGGCGATCAGTAGCCAGATGGCGATGACGGAGCCGCGCATGGCATCGCCGAAGGGCAGCTGGAACCACATGGCGAAGCTGGCCCAGATCGCAAAGACAAGGGTGAATAGAATGAAGACGAATTTGCCTGCGATGCGGACGGGAGCCGATTTCAGGAGAGAAGACATATGCATTCCGTATTCGTCAGTTGCCGCCGCCGGGAACTATTCCGTGTGCGGAAATCGCGGCGATACTGACATGATTTGCATCGTCATGTCATGGGGGTAAGTGTGGGAACACGAAATTTAGATTCTATATTAGAATTCTTGCAAAAAGGCTCTCGCTGGCGGCTTATTTCTTTGCCGCGATTGCTTCGCCGCGCGGGCGGGAAACAGGCTTGCGGTTTCGGGCGTGCGGACGCACCAGACGCCACAGCAGCAGCGCGCCGACGATCCCGGCATAGATGACCGGTTCGGCGGGCCAGCTTTTCACCGACATGATGAAATGGATCGCGCCGCCTGCGATTGCCACATAGACCAGCTTGTGCAGGCTGTTCCAGCGCCGCCCGAGCTTGCGGATCGACCAGTTGTTGGAGGTAAGCGCCAGCGGCACCAGCAGAACAAGGCTGATCATGCCGATGGTGATGAAGGGCCGCCGCACGATATCGGTGACGATGGCGGAAATATTCAGGCCCTGATCCAGCAGCATGTAGGTGGCGAAGTGCATCAGCGCATAATAGAAGGCGAGGAGACCGAGCGCCCGGCGGTAGCGCAGCAGCGCAATGCCGGTCAGGTCGCGGATCGGCGTGACCATGAGGGTGAGAATGAGGAAGCGCAGCGCCCACAGGCCGAGCGTGTGTTCAAAGGTCTTGACCGGATCGGCGCCGAGATTGCCGCTTGCGCCCAGATAGAAGGTCCAGACAGCCGGGACGAGACCGACCGCGTAAAGCAGCCAGATTTTCCATTCACCGGGCCGGATTGTTTTCTTCCGCTCTGTCCGGGTCGCTGCCGCCATGTCAGTAATTCACCTTCAGGTCCATGCCCGCATAAAGCGATGCGACTTCCTCGCCATAGCCGTTGAACGGCAATGTCGGGCGTCGGCCCGAGCCCAGAAAGCCGCCTTCGCCGATGCGCCGCTCGGTC
Organism: Brucella sp. IR068; assembly: GCF_049065885.1. NCBI lineage: Bacteria > Pseudomonadati > Pseudomonadota > Alphaproteobacteria > Hyphomicrobiales > Brucellaceae > Brucella > Brucella sp. IR068. The sequence continues at coordinate 66,197 of NZ_JBAKHE010000015.1, forward strand.
GCCTGGCTCCAGCGCGGATGGTCGACCTCCGGGTTCACATTGGCGTAGAAACCATATTCGTTGGCGGCCTGCTGCTGCCACGAGGTTGGCGGCTGCTTTTCGACGAAGCTGATTTTGGTGATCGCCTTGATCCCCTTGAAGCCGTATTTCCACGGCACGACCAGCCGGATCGGCGCGCCGTTCGCATTGGGCAATGTCTCGCCGTAAAGGCCGACCGAGAGGATGGTCAGCGGATGCATGGCCTCGTCAAGGCGCAGGCCCTCGATATAGGGCCAGTCGAGAACCTGAAAGAGGCCGGTCTGGCCCGGCATTTCCTCCGGTCGCACGAGGCCGGTAAAGGCGATGTATTTGGCCGAACCGAGCGGCTCCACCTGCGCCAGCAGGCTTGCGAGCGGAAATCCGATCCACGGAATGACCATCGACCACGCCTCGACGCAGCGCATCCGATAGATGCGCTCTTCAAGCGGCATCCGGGCAATCAGATCCTGAATGTCGAATTCCTTCGGCTGCTTGACGAGGCCGTCGACGGTGAGCTTCCAGGGCAGCGGCTTGTAATTGCCGGAATTGGCGGAAGGGTCGCTCTTGTCCGTGCCGAACTCGTAGAAATTATTGTAGGTCGTGACGGCATCCTGCGGCGTCAGCTTCTCGTCCACCTTATAGGCGGAAGCCTTGGCCTTCAGCGGTTCGGCAAAAGCCGAAGAGGCAATGCCAGCGGCGGCGAGGGCGCCGGCGCCAACCATGAACGAGCGGCGGTTGAGATAGAGGCTTTTGGGCGTCACCGCATCATAAGTGAGGCGGGCGGATGAAAAACGCCCCGGTTTGAAGCTGCTCATTGTCGTTCCCACTTCCAAAATAATTGACCCTCAAGTTGCAGACATGATTCCACGTAAAGGCGTCAAAAGCATGGATAATCTGCGGCCAGTGCGGTGGTCACGCATTGTTGAAGCCGCGTGAATGCGTAACAGAATTGTAACACGATGTAACTTTTCGTGCATTCTGCCATATTCTCGCTAAAACTCTGCTGTTAACCGCATTACATTAGCGCAACCGAACGAGCGACTTCGGACTAAATTCGCTATCGCCGGCAGGGGTGGGGACGCACCCGGGAAGAGCTGCCTTCAAACCTTCGTTAACGTCTCATTGGCTATGTTGAGATCATGGTAAAGAAGATGTTTATGGCCGCTTTGGCGGCAGCTGCATTCACGGTGGCGGCTGGCTCGGCTCTGGCTGAGGGACAGCCCGTTTCGACCAACGGTCAGGGCAAGGCCCTGAGCGCCATCGCCGCATCGATGAAAGAAGAGCAGGGCGCTCCCAAGCTGGGTGAAGGGGTGACAATGCGCGAGAAGAAGATGGATACGGAAACGACGCCGGAACAGAATTTTTCGCGCAGCAGGCAGTTCATCCATCGCTTCTACAAGCCGGAAAACGCCTCCAGTGAACTGGTGATCCTGCTGCACGGTTCGGGCGGAAATGAAACCAGCCTCGTGCCGATGGCATCCAAAATCTGGCCGCGGGCCACGCTGCTCGGCATTCGTGGCCGCGTGATGCAGGATGGCGGCACGCGCTGGTACAAGCGCATCACGCCCGTAAAGTTCGACCAGAAGGATATCAAGCTCGAAGCCAATGCCTTCGTGACCTTCCTCACGCGACTGGCCGACGACAAGGAACTCGACCTCACCCACGCAACCTTCGTGGGCTATTCGAACGGCGCCAATCTTCTGGCGGCGACGATGATGCTCCACCCCGATCTGGTGAAGCGGGCTGTCCTCATGCGTTCGATGCCGGTTCTGGACAATGCGCCCGCCGCCAATCTGAGCAAGGCGCGCGTTCTGACCATCACGGGCGAGGATGACAAGCTTTATTCGCCCTTTGCGCCAGCGCTTTCAGCGCTTCTGCGCTCCGGCGGCGCGCGCGTCGACGCCCGCACCATCGATGCGGATCATATGCTGGGCGAAAAGGATGTCGCGGCCATCAGCCAATGGGTCGCGTCGCTCGGACCGGATGGCGCACCGGCGGTCTCGATGAAAAGGCAGTAAGGCAATAAGGCAATAGGGCAGTATGTTAAGGGAGTAGGGGAATAAGGGAGTAGGGGAGTATGTTTTTAGGTTGCGGACGATCGCAACGCACATAGCCTTCTCTGCCCTACTGCCCTACTGCCCTACTGCCCTACTGCCCTACTGCCCTACTGCCCTACTGCCCTACTGCCCTACTGCCCTACTGCCCTACTGCCCTACTGCCCTACTGCCCTAATCGGCTATCGAAACCACGCCGCAATCCCCGGCCTCCGAGCCGAAGACGAGGCGGTGGCCCTGTTCATCCCAGCCCATGCTGGTGATTGCGCCCTTGCCGGGGCGGCGCAGGAGGACTTCCTTGCTGTCGGCGAAACGTGCGATCAGGATCATGCCGTCATTATAGCCAATGGCCGCAATGTCCTCGACCGGGTGGCAGGCAACCGATGTCACCATGCTGTCGCCGCGAAGGCCAAGCTCCAGGGGAGCCTTGCCCATCGGGCCGTCCTTGCCCGCAAAAGGCCAGACGATTGCCGCGGGCGCGCCGGAAGTGGCGAGCCACTTGGCCTTGGCGCTCCAAGACCAGTCCTTCACCTTGGCCGGATAGCCGGTCATGCGCATGTGCTTGGTATCTTCGAGACGCCAGCCATGCAGCGCATTTTCCTGCATCGAGGTGATGAGGAAGCGGCCATCGGGCGAGAAGATCACCCCGATATGCGCGCCTTTCCATTCCAGTTCGACGGGCTTTGCCGCCGTGCCGGTCCAGATCAGCGTTGCGCCGTTATAGCGTGCAATCGCCAGCCGCTGGCCCTTCGGCGCAAAGGCGATGGCTTCGACGCTGCGTTCCTGCGCAAATTCCTGCACCTTGCCGTCGGACGTGCGCACCCACGCAGTGCGGCCAGACGCAAAACCGACAGTTCCGCCGGGGCCTGCTGCGACAGCGGTCATCCATTTGCGCGGAACCTTTGCAAGTTCGCTCACCGTTCCATCGACGTCGGTGCGGCACACGCGACCGTCTTCGCCGCCGGTGATGAGCGATTTTCCATCAACGGAAACGGTCGCGCTCAACAGCCCGTCATGGGCGGCAAAGGTCCTGCTTCCATTGTTAAGCTGATGGATCGCGCCATCGGCCATGGCGAAGAAGGGAATGCCGCCGACAAAGCGCGCATAAAGACAATGACCTTCAAGGTCGAGCGGAGCTACTGTAGGCATCGGCTTCCGGTATTGTTTATTGATGAGGGCATTTCCAGCAAAGCTTTGGAGCGGTTACTGGAAATGCGCAAGAGGAAACAGGGGGCGCTCCCGGTTCAGTCCGAACCGGAGGCTTATTTCGCCTGGCTATTCTCGAAACCGGCCTTCAGGGCGGCGGGGTCGAGTTCGCGTCCGATGAAGACGAGGCGGCTTTCCCGCTTTTCGTCTTCCTTCCAGGCGCGCTGGTGATCGCCTTCGATGATCATGTGCACGCCCTGCACCACATAGCGGTCCGGGTCGTCCTTGAAAGCGATGATGCCCTTGAGGCGCAGGATGTTCGGTCCCTGCGTCTGGGTGATGTTCTGTATCCACGGGAAGAATTTCGCCGGGTCGATTTCACCTGCCCTCAGCGATACCGACTTCACCGTCACATCATGGATCGGCGAGGCGTGATCGTGGTGGTGATGATGGTCATGATCGCAATCAGGGCCGCACACATGGTCGTGGTCGTGGTGATGATCATGGTCGTGATCATGCGCATGGTGATGGTGTCCATGGTGGTCATGATCATGGTGATCGTGATCGCAATCCGGTCCGCATACGTGGTCGGGATGGTCGTGGTCGAGGAAGTGCGGATCGTTGTCCAGAACGCGCTTGAGGTCGAAGGCGCCGCGATCCAGCACGCGGTCGAGCGGGATGGAGGCGCGCTCGGTGCGGTGGATGATGGCGTGCGGGTTGATGGCGCGCACGGTCGCCTCGATGGCGGCCAGTTCCTGCGGCGTGACAAGGTCGGTCTTGTTGATGAGCACCACGTCGGCAAAGGCGATCTGGTCTTCCGCCTCGCGGCTGTCCTTCAGACGCAGCGGCAGGTGCTTGGCATCGACAAGGGCGACAACCGCGTCGAGGCCGGTCTTGGCGCGCACATCGTCATCCATGAAGAAGGTCTGCGCGACCGGAACCGGGTCGGCAAGGCCGGTGGTCTCCACGATGATGGCGTCGAAACGGCCCGGGCGGCGCATCAGGCCTTCCACCACGCGGATCAGGTCGCCGCGCACGGTGCAGCAGATGCAGCCATTGTTCATTTCGTAGATTTCTTCGTCCGACTCGACGATCAGGTCGTTGTCGATGCCGATCTCGCCGAATTCATTGACGATGACGGCATAACGCTTGCCGTGGTTCTCGGTCAGGATGCGGTTGAGAAGGGTGGTCTTGCCCGAACCCAGATAACCCGTCAGAACGGTCACGGGGATGCGGCCAGCTTCAGTGGTCGTCTTGGTTTCAGACGGAGCTTCGGTTTGGGCTTCAGCCTGGCTCATGGTCATGCCTCTTGAAGTTGTGGCCTTGTGAAGTCGGGGTCGAGGGCAGCCAGCGCGAAGCGGCACGGCACCGAAACCCCGGATAGGACAATTCATATAAGGGAAGGGCGGCGTGAATGCCATATGCAATGCTATAATATTACATTCTCGTCGTTCACGATGATGGCAGTGGCTTTTCCCGAAGCTTGCCGTATGCGGACGTCAGATCTCACCCCTCTAAAGAAGTTTCCGATAGAAGATCACCCGCTCCGTTTCATCAAAACCCAGCGCCGTGTGAAAGCTCTGGCTGTCCCGGTTTTCGAGCAGAACGTCGGAGGCAAATTCGGTGCAGCCTTTTTCCCGGCCCCAGTTTGCGATTGCCTCGCAAAGCAAGCGCGCGGTGCCACGCTGGCGATATTCAGGAGAGACGTAGATTCCCTCGAGGAACAGGACAGGCGATGTCCCGCAGCCGTTGACATAGTCGCGCCGCAACGCTGCCTCCGCGAAGCCTGCGATCTGACCGCCAGCGCTTTCCGCGATGAATGTTACGGCATCAGGGTCCTCCTGATCGAGCGTCTCGTAAATCTCCTGCAGATGCTGCTCAAGGCTGGTGTCGGGCCAGAGCGCATGGCGCAATTGCGCCCATGCCTCGGCATGTTCCCTTCGTGCGACGAGCGTGCCCATCCCGATATATCCGGGCTCAGCTCGCCTGACTGGCGAGACGTTGCGATTTGAACCGGGCAAGATCGAACCTGTCGACATCGCGCAGCAGGTCGATGAAACCGGCGACCGCGTTGGCGATCAGCTTTTCCCCGGCTTCCGCCGTTGCGGCGGCGGCGTTGCCGGCAACGCCTTCCGGGTTGAGATCGTGCATCTTCCAGCCGAAGGCATGCGGGCCGTAAGCGCGCAGGAACCTGAACTCCTCGGCATAGCGTGACTGGGCATTGGAGAAATTGCGCGCCTTCGACATGTCCACCAGATCGGGGCGCAGGGCCAGCATCACCGATGTCTCGATGAAGCCGCCGTGAATGTCGAGCGCCTTTTCCTCCGGCGTGATCAGGCCTTCCGGCAGGCCGAAGCGGGTCCAGCTCGTGGCAACGGCAAGCATGTCGAGCCGTGTGCGCAGCTCCGTCGCGACAATCGTCATCAGGGGCGAATTTCCGCCATGCGCGTTCAGCATGACCAGTTTGCGGATGCCGCCCGCATGAAGATTTTCACCGATGCCGATCCACTGGTTCACGGCCTCGGCATAGGCGAGGCTCTGGGTTCCTTCCGTGTCCATGTGCTCAATGGAATAGCCGACCGGCTGGGCGGGCAGGAAATTGACGTTGAGTTCGGCGGGCAGCGCATCGCTGACGCGCGCGACAATGCCTTCGGCGATGATCGTATCCGTTTCAAACGGCAGGTGAGGTCCATGCTGTTCGTGAGCGCCAAGGGGCAGGACGACAATCATGTCGCTGTTTTGCTCGCGCAGATCGGTCATGTTTTCCTCGCTTTATTCTTTTCTTCGAGCCTGAGACCCTAACGCTCGTTAGCCATGACAGCAACCGGGCCTTGTTGTTTCATAAGTCGGACAATATTTTACGATATATGAATGGACGGGACTATCGATCAGGCGACAGGAAATAGTTTATTTTGAACAGGCACCTCGTCCGAAACCGTTTCGCTTTTCGGGGATGTGCTCCAAAGAAACAAGGGCGAGGTGGCGATGAGCAAGGACAATAAGGCGGTTGTACTTTACCGGCTGCAATCCGTGGCGAGGCTGTCGCGGACGGTGCTGGCCACGCGGCTTCTGGAGCAGGGGCTCTATGCGGGGCAGGATGCGGTCATGCTGCAACTGGCGGCCGAGGACGGGCTGACGCCCGGCGTTCTGGCGCAGCGCCTGGGTGTGCGTCCGCCCACCATCACCAAAACCATTGCGCGCCTGCAAAGCCAGGGTTTCGTCGCCAAGCGCGCCTCGGAAACCGATCAGCGCCAGTCGCATATCTATCTCACGCAGGCTGGTCTGGAGACCATCAAGGCAATCGAGAAGTCCATTCGCAAGACCGAGAAGGACATGCTGAAAGGCCTCGACAAGAAGGATCGCAAGACCTTCCTCAAGATGCTGAGCCGGATGGAGAGCAATCTTGCGCTTCGTGGCGTCGTGCGCCTTGCGGAAGAACCGGAAACGGAAGTGCTGGAAGAGGACGAGGTGGAATAAGTCCGCCCTTTCGCCGGCTCTAACTATTTGTTTTGACGCGCATCTTGGCGGGAAACCGTGAAACACTTTTCAGGTTGCGTGCTATCGAAAATGCTTCCAATTCAAGGATGGCAATGGCATAACCGTTCGCAGGACGAACGGTCGCGTCCTGCCTTGTCAGGTTGCGGCTGCGTCTCCGACTGCGGCACGGACCAATTTGGGGAGGCGACTTGGCCCAGAAAATAAAGCTATCGACCATCGCTGACGCGCTTGGTGTTTCGACAGCCACAGTTTCGCTCGCTTTGCGCGACAGCCCCCTCGTTGCCGACCAGACCCGCGAGAAGATCAAGGAACATGCCCGCGCCATCGGTTATATCTATAACCGTCGCGCTGCGAGCCTGCGCACCTCGCGTTCCGGCATTGTCGGCGTCGTGGTGCATGACATCATGAACCCGTTCTTCGCGGAAATCCTCAAATCCATCGAAACGGAACTGGACCGGTCGCGGCAGACCTTCATCCTGTCCAATCACTACGACCAGCTGGAAAAGCAGCGCACCTTCATGGATACGCTTTTGCAGCTCGGTGCGGACGGGGTCATCATGTCGCCCGCCATCGGCACCCCGCCGGAAGATATCCAGCTTGCCGAAGATAACGGCCTGCCGGTCGTGCTGATCGCGCGCAGCGTCGAGGGCGTTCACGCGCCGGTGTTCCGGGGCGACGACGCCTATGGCATCGGTCTTGCCACCAATCACCTGATTTCGCTGGGGCACACGCGCATCGCCATGATCGGCGGTACCGACCAGACCTCGACGGGCCGCGACCGCTATCGCGGCTATGTGCAGGCCATGGAAAAGGCCGGGCTTGAGGTTCGTCCCGACTGGCGCATCGCCGGGCCGCGCACGAAACAGGGCGGCTTTGAGGTCGCGCCGCAATTTCTGGCGCTGAAGGACAAGCCGACGGCGGCGGTCTGCTGGAACGACCTGACGGCCATCGGCCTGATGAACGGCATCGCCCGCGCCGGGCTGGTGCCGGGCGAGGACATTTCCGTGACCGGCTATGACGATCTCGAGGAAGCGGCCATTGCGACGCCAGCGCTGACGACCGTCTGGAACGGCCAGCGCGAGGTGGGACGCCGTGCGGCGCGCGCGCTGCTCGACCAGTTGAACGGCGTCGAGGTGTCCTCGATGCAGGAACTCATCAAGCCGGAACTGCATATCCGGCAATCGACGTCCAAGCCGAAACACGGCTGATTTCCCCCGCACCGCCCATGTTCTTCACGGGGCGGTTTTCTTTACGCATTATCCTAAGCAAAACCGCTGCGCACTTTTGCTGGAAATGCTCTACGCATGAGGAATGCCATGACAAAACGCGACGCGACAATTCTGGTGCTCGGCAATTTCGATGACTATGCCGTGCAGAGGCTTTCGGGCGAGTTCAATGTCCAGCGTATCGCGCGCGGCGACACGGCGCTCCTCGATGCCGCCTGGGCGAAAGACGTGAAGGGCATCGCCAGCATGTCGACCGTCGATGCGGCGCTGATCGACGCCTTGCCCAATCTCGAAATCATCGGCAATTTCGGCGTCGGCTATGACGCGGTGGATGCGAAACATGCCGGTGCGAACAATGTCATGGTCACCAACACGCCGGACGTGCTGACCGAGGAAGTGGCGGATACGACCATCGGCCTCCTGATCGACACGGTGCGCGAATTGTCGAAGTCGCAGGAATTCCTGCGCGCCGGCAACTGGGTGAAAGAAGGCCGCTATCCGCTGTCGAAGCTGTCCTTGCGTGGGCGCAAGGTCGGCATTTTCGGCCTTGGCCGCATCGGCAAGGCGGTCGCCCGGCGCATCGAGGCATTCGGCCTGCCGATTGCCTATCACAATCGCCGCAAGTCGCCGGATGTCACTTACGAATATCATCCGAGCCTCAAGGAACTGGCCGAAGCCGTCGACACGCTCATTCTGGTAGCGCCGGGCGGCGCGGAAACGGCGAAGGCCGTCAATGCGGACGTGCTGAAGGCGCTCGGACCGGAAGGCGTGCTCGTCAATATCGGACGCGGTTCGGTGGTGGATGAAGAAGCGCTTGCCGAAGCGCTGCAGAACGGAACAATTGCCGCTGCCGGTCTCGACGTCTTCGCGAACGAGCCGCATGTTCCGCAAGCCTTGCTCGATGCGCCGAACACGGTCCTCCTGCCGCATATCGGCTCCGCCTCGGTCCGGACCCGCCGCGACATGGCCAATCTGGTGATCGACAATCTCATCGCGTGGTTCGACACTGGTGAGGCGCTGACGCCCGTGCCGGAGACGGGTCACGTTAAGGCAGTAAGGCAATAGGGCAGTAAGGCAGTATGTTAAGGGAATAGGGGAATAGGGGAATAAGGGAGTAGGGGAGTATGTTTGGCTTGCGGACGACCGCAACGCACATATCCTTCTCTGCCCTACTGCCCTACTGCCCTACTGCCCTACTGCCCTACTGCCCTACTGCCCTACTGCCCTACTGCCCTACTGCCCTACTGCCCTATGTCGGCGCACTGCATCGCCGAACGCCTCGAAGATCTTGCGGGAAGGGGCATCGGAATGCACCCAGTATTCCGGGTGCCACTGGACGCCGACGACAAATCCCTTCGCATTCTTCACCGAGACGGCTTCGATGGTTCCGTCTTCCGCAACGGCTTCGACCTCAAGCTGCGGCGCAAGCCTGTCGATCGCCTGCCGGTGGACGGAGTTCACGCGCACGCTGTCTTCCTTCAGGATTTCCGCGAGGCATGAGTTGGGGTTGAGCTTGATCGGATGCTGGATGGCGAAACGCTCCGCCTGGCTTTCCGATTCCGGCGCGCGGTGGTCCATCCGGCCTTCCAGCTCCTGGATTTCGGTGGCGAGCGTGCCGCCCAGCGCGACGTTCAGTTCCTGTATGCCGCGGCAGATGGCCAGAACCGGAACGCCCTTTTCAATGGCGGCGCGGATCAGCGGCAGCGATGTCGCGTCGCGGGCATTGTCATAAGGCTCGAAGGCCGGATTCGGCTCCACGCCGTAAAGGGCAGGGTGAACGTTCGATTTGGAACCGGTGACGAGAAGGCCGTCCACCGCATCCAGAATGGCGTCGAGGTCCATCCGGTCGCCGAAGCTCGGCACCAGAAGTGGGGTCACACCCGCAACATCGATGGCGGCTGCCAGATATTGTTCCGGCGCGGCGTGCCAGGTGTAGTTTTCAAATGGCTTCACATCGGTCGGTACGGCGACGAGAGGGCGAGAAGTCTTGGGCATAGGGTTCGTTTCCACCATTCGGAATATGAAGCGGCTTTGCGTGAGTTAATGCCTAGAAACAAAGAGAAAGGGCATTCCCAGCGATCCAGTTCAAACTGGAAATGCCCTGTTTGCTCTGTTCCTTACTTCTCCGCAATGGGGCGCGCAATCACGAACAGGTGTCGTCCTGCGGCCCTGCGGTCGGTCTTTTGACTGTGCCTTCTGTGTATTGTGTTGATTTGGACTGATTTTTACGGTCGAAGATGGTTCAAATGCTGCTTCCGATAATCTAGGAATGAATAAAGACGGATTGGCAGTTGAGGGGATGAATGACTGACGATCAGCTTTTCTCCGTCAGGGGCAAGGTCATTGCCGTGACGGGTGGTTCTTCAGGGTTGGGCCTCAGGATGGTCCATGTGCTGGCAGGGCACGGTGCGCATGTGATTTCGATCTCGCGCACCCATGCAGGGGAAAGCATTTGCCCGTCAGGCGGCGAAGTGCTGGAAATCATGGCGGATGTGACCCATCCGGATGAAATCGTCCGTGCTTTCGATGAAGCGGAAGCGCGTTTCGGACCGATAACGGCGCTTTTCAACAATGCCGGCGTTGCGCATATGGCGCGCGCGCTCGATACGACGCGCGACATGCTCGAACATATTTTCGAGGTGAATGTCGCGGGTGCCTTTTTCGTGGCGCAGGAAGCGGCGCGCCGCATGATCCGGCATGGCGAGGGCGGCTCCATCGTCAACACGACCAGCATTCTGGGCGAGCGTCCGCAGAAGGGCGCCGCCGCTTATTCCATGTCCAAGGCCTGCGTGACGCAGATGACGCGGGCGCTGGCGCTGGAATGGGCCGCGCACGATATTCGCGTCAACGCGATTTCGCCGGGCTGGTTTCCAACGCGAATCAATGAAGAACAGCTGCAGGGACCGGCAGGGGGCTACTTCAAAGGGCGAAACCCGATGCGGCGCCTTGGCGAGCCGCAGGATCTGGACGGGGTTGTGCTGATGCTGGCCTCCGACGCCAGCCGCTATATGACCGGTTCGATCATCACCGTCGACGGGGGGCACCAACTCTGACAGAGTTGGAAGCTTCTTGCGGTTATTTCCCGCCGCTGGACCTTGGATGGCAGGATTTTTCTCTAAAAGGCGGGACTCTGGCGGCAGAATATCCATCGTGACTAATCTGGATTAATTCTCCGCGACGCGACAACTAACCTGCGCTGTTCTCCAATTATGGCTGTTTCAGTAATATTAGGACAACTAAAACAATACATGCCTCTGGTTGTAATTGCCGGACGGGGGTTGTGCGTCTATGGTTTTCCTTAAAAAACATCTGAATACATCTTATGGTGGTCGGCATGACAGCTTGTGGTTTAATATCCCGAAAGATATTTTTAAGTCATTGGTGCGATATTGCTGCCCCATACAAGGGATTAAATGCATCGAATGTGGCAAAGCCGTAAACCTGAGATACCTGCAGATGTGCGGCTATCTTTTCTCAGAGCGCTGTATGGTAATCGTACGACGCTCTGGTTCGGCTTGCTCGCGCACGTTGTAGCCTGTGTCGTCATCTATGTGAAAACCGACGACTGGCGCTATCTGATGTTTGCCGGCGTCTTCGCCATCGTGGCGGTTGGCCGCATCTTCGACATGCACAAGTTCGATCAGGCAAGGCAGCAGCCGCTTTCCCATGCCGATCTTGACCGGTGGGAGACGCGCTATCTGATCGGCGCATCCGCCGTGTGCCTGACGCTCGGCATGTTATGTTTCTTCTCAAGCTTCGTGCTGCGGGATTCGTTTGCCGAACTTGCCAGCCTGACCGTGCTGCTTGCCTCGGTCGTTTCCATCGTGGGCCGCAACTATGCCTCGGCAAAGGCCGTCATCCTGATGTCGGCCTGCACGCTCCTTCCCGTTCTGGCCGGGCTCATTCTGGCGGGGACGCCGTTTCACGTCATCATCGGCCTGCTGCTGATCCCGTATTTCCTGTCCAACATCCAGATGGCCAACGGGTTGCGCGAATTTCTCTTCGCGGCGGTCATGGGCAAGCGCCGCCTGTCCATCGTGGCCGGGCGTTTCGATGCGGCGCTCAACAACATGCCGCAGGGCCTTTTGATGTTCGACAGCCAGCAGCGCATCGCCGTCATCAACAACAAGGCCAAGGCGATGCTGCAGATTGCCGAGCATACCAAGCTGCATGGCCGCAAGCTGGATGTCCTTCTGCGCTATTGCGCCAAGAAGGGGCTGTTTCCGCAGACCGACCTGAAAAGCGTGCATGTGCGCATGCAGGACCTCCTGATCGGCAAGCGCGCCCGCGACATTTTCCAGCTCTCTAACCACCGTTATATCGAATGCATCGGCAACCAGACCCTCAATGAAGGGGCGGTCCTGATGTTCGAGGATGTGACGCAGCGCGTGGAAGCGGAAGCGCGCATCCAGCATATGGCGCGCTATGACGGCCTGACCGGCCTGCCGAACCGCAATTATTTCGAGACCATGGTCCGCTCGCTGCGTCCCCATCAGAAGAAGGGAACGCAGGTTGCGCTCATCGTCATCGACATCAACCATTTCAAGCATGTCAACGACACGCTGGGGCATCATACGGGCGATGTGCTATTGCGCCTGTTCGCCGAACGGTTGAACTCGCTCGATCCGCAGCGCTTCGTTGCATCGCGCTTCGGCGGCGACGAGTTCGTGGTGTTTGTCTTCAACCTGCGCGGCGAGGCCGATATTGCCGGGGTGATGGACCACATCATGGCGGTGGCGACCGGGGTTTACGATCTCGACGGCGATCAGGTCCAGATCGATATCAGCGCGGGCGTGGCGATCGAGAATGTCGAAAGGTCCGATGTCGGCAGCATGCATATCAATGCCGACCTGGCGCTTTACGAAGCCAAGAGCACGGAAGAAAAGTCCTGGTCGGTCTTCGTCGATGCGATGGACACCAAATATCGCGGACGCCAGAAACTCAAGGCGGATCTGCGGCTCGCCATCAATCACGGCGAGATCAAGGTCGTTTACCAGCCCATCGTCAGCGCGCAGTCCCTGCGCGTTGTCGCATGTGAGGCGCTGGCGCGGTGGGAGCATCCGGAGCTCGGCTTCGTGCCGCCTGCCGAATTCATTCCGCTTGCCGAGGAAATGGGCATCATCACCGACATAACCCGCTTCATGCTGGAGCAGGCCTGTGCGGACTGCCTGTCATGGGGCGACCGGATCGGCGTGTCCGTCAACCTGTCGGCCATCGACCTGAAAAGCAACGACATTGCCCGGGATATCGCCAATGCCTTGCAGAAATCCGGGCTTCCGGCGCATCGGCTCGAGGTGGAAGTGACGGAAAGCGCCATCATTTCGGACCGCAACAAGACGTCGATGGTGTTGCAGCGGCTCAAGAATGCCGGGATCAATATCGCGCTCGACGATTTCGGAACCGGCTATTCCAGCCTCAGCTATCTCAATACATTGCCCCTGACCAAGGTGAAGGTCGACCGCTCCTTCGTGCGCGACATCACCACCGACCGGCGGTCGCTGATGCTGCTTCGCGGCGTTACCCAGCTTTCGCATGAGCTGGGGCTCGGCGTGACGGTTGAAGGTGTAGAAACCGAGGAACAGCTTGCGCTCATCCGCGTGGCGGCGGGCGCCGATCTCGTCCAGGGCTATCTGCTCGGCATGCCGGTGCCGGTGGAGGCAATCAGCGCCATGACCGCGAAGGCCGCAGCGCGCCGCGATGGTGGGCGAACCGTCGCCTGAGCGGGCTTGCCTATTGCCGCCTTTCAGGCGGAATACTCCAGAAAACAGGAAATGAAGCGGCTGCGATTCCACCTGATCGTCGGGCTGAATCTTTCGGGCTGAAACGCCCCGCCAGATCGCCCCGCCAGTCGCCCCACTTGAACCGTTCGGGCGCGTGCCTCCAGTTGGGGGCTGCGCTGCAAAAGCGCTTTACCCGGTATTCTCCGCAGTGCATTGCAGCGGTTCATTTATAGTACACATAAATCTGAATAAATCTGAATAATAGGGATATTCTTCCGGGGAACTATCATGCTCATAATAGATTGGAGGAGTGAATATAAGTATTCATTCATGTGCTTATAGAAAAGATATTCGGCTCAATCTTGTTGTTTGAGGGGAGGCTAATGAAACGATTGTATCACTATACTTTATACGTTCTGGTCGCATTGGTTGTTGTTGCCGGTGTCGGCACGGCGGTCTTCTGGAAGAAAATCCATGAAACCTGGGCCGTCTATCAATATGCCCAGATGTTCAAGGGGCCGGAGATTTTTGAAAATTTCCGCAATGTCTACAAGCGTTATCCGTCCGTGCGCATTCCGCATGAAGGCGAGGTCAGCCCGCTTGCGAAGGCGGACCAGCCCCTGCCGGAAACTTTCGTCTACAAGGGCGAAACCCGCAAGATTTCCGACTGGCTGGAGCGTGGCGGCACCACCGGCCTCATCGTCCTTAAGGATGGCGTCATCGTCCACGAGCAATATGACCACGGCAACAGCCAGGCCACCCAGTCCATCGCATTTTCCGTTTCAAAATCAGTCGTTTCCTTCCTTATCGGCAATGCCGTCCGGGATGGCCTGATCGATATCGGCCAGCCGGTCGACCGCTATGCGCCGGTGCTGGCCGAAGGCGGCTACAAGGGTGTGACGGTCAAGAACGTGCTGCAGATGGCATCCGGCATCGGGTTCAACGAGAACTATGGCGATCTCAATTCCGATATTGTCCGCTATGCCGTGGAGCTTCTGACCGGCTCGATCACGAATTTCACCGCGCATCTGAAAAGCGTGCGTCCGCAAGGAACGCTCAGCCAGTATGTTTCGTCGGATACGCAGGCCCTCGGGCTGGTTCTGGAAGGCGCGACGGGCATTCCCTTGCAGGATTACATGAAGGACAGGCTCTGGTCGAAGCTTGGCGCCGAAGCCGATGCCTTCTGGATCGTGGACCCGACCGGGGAGGCTGCCGCAGCAGGCGGGATGAATGCCGTGCTGCGCGATTATGCGCGGTTCGGGCTGCTCTATCTCAACGAAGGCCGCAACTTCAAGGGCGAGCAACTTGTGCCCGCGCAATGGGTGCATGATTCGGTGACGCCGGATGCGCCCTATCTGATGCCCGGCCGCGAGGATGCGTTCGGCAAGATTCCGTTCGGCTATGGCTATCAGTGGTGGACGCCGGTTGACTGGCAGGGCGATTTCAGCGCTGCCGGCATCTATGGGCAGTTCATCTATGTCAATCCCGCCAGGCGGGTGGTGATTGCCAAGACTTCTGCCCATGCCAGTTACAATGTCGACGGGCAGGATATGAAAGACGAAACCATGCATGCGTTTCAGGCGATCGCCAACGCACTTTGAAGAGCCTTTTTCAAATTAAGGCAGAACGCTGAAATGGCCCGTAATCGGGCCATTTTGCACTTTTCGTCGGATATTCCTGCGTAAAAGCCCACCTCAATTGTGGCGAACGAACGTTCATTGTGCGGCGACAAAAAGGCAGCCCACAAAGTTATATCTTTACATGCTGATAAAGGCGCATATTCTGCACACTGATTTGCGGGGTGCGGAAAAATCGATTGCATGACGAATACAGCTGTTACAGGCGATAAACCGCCATTGTCCAATTTTGCGCGGCAGCTGTTGCAGTTTCTCGACCGGGTGGAATATCGCCGTATCGTACATGCGGAGGACCTCGAGGAAATCGGCCGCCTGCGCTATCGTTCCTACCGCACGCGCAATGTGATGCACGAGGCGGAAGTGCCGTCCATCGTCGATGATATCGACCGTGACAGCCATGCTTTCGTCTATGGCGTGCATGTGGATGGGCAACTGGTCAGCACGCTGCGCATCCATCACATCACGCCCGATCATCGTCGCGGCACGAGCTATGCGCTTTTCCCGGATATCCTCGATCCGCTGCTCAACAGCGGCATGCATTTTGTCGATCCGACCCGCTTTGCGGCTGATCCGGAACTGTTGAGCGAATATCCCGCCATTCCCTATATCACCTTGCGCATCGCGGCGATGGCGTCGGAATTTTTCGCGGCGGATCAATGCCTTGCCTCGGTGAAGCCCGAGCATATGGCCTTTTACAAGCGCATTTTCGGCACTTCGGTCATGGCCGATGCCCGCGAGCATGAAGGCTATGGAATCAGGGTGGGGCTGGGTGCTGCACCCATCCGCAATATCCGCGATGCGGTGGCCGTGCGCTTTCCATTCTTCAAATCGCAGCCGCATGAGCGCCGCGCCATGTTTGCCGACATGCGGGACAGTTCCGTGCCGCTGACAATCCTGCCGACGGCGAAATATACCGGGCTCGGCATATAGGAATCTGAAAACATCGCCGGAGCTTAAACAATTAAATATAGCCAGAAGGGCAGTTTCGCTTTACGAAGATTGCGGAACCGCTTCTGCGGAGAGAGGGTAGCTGCGACGAAAAGCCTTGCGGTCAATGCATCGGTTTGTTCGCTCGCACATTGAAGATTGCAGGCATTTCCGCTTAACATGACGGTGTATGGGCGGAAATTTTAAAGCGTGTTGCGCTTTAATCTTGTTTTCACGCATGTCTTTGTCCCGAAACCGGTTCCCACTATTGGGAGACATGCTTTAAATGGGTGGAACTAAAATGGCAGAACATCATACGACGGCTCCGGCTGAACTTGGCGCACCGATGGACTATTCCGAGCATGAGAAAACTTATGCCGGTTTCACGGGCCTGGTTAAATGGAGCACGGTGGCGCTTATCGCCCTTATGATTGCCATGGCGTTCGGCTTTTTTGCTGGTGGTTTCTTCTCCGCGACCGTTCTTTTCATCCTAGTCTGTGTCGCTGCCTGGTTCATTCTTTCGTGACCACTGCCGCCGGATTTCAGCTTCCGGCGCAGTATCGTTGAACTGAAGCGCGAACCGGGGTCAACCCGCACGATTTGATCGAATGCCTTGGCATGGAATACCGTGCCGAGGTTTTATGCATGTCTATAGTTCAGGTTATTTGAACGGGCTTCGCCCCGGAAGCTCGTAACTGTGCATGACCGGAATCAATCCCGGAAGAACGCCACGAAAGGGAAACCAGCTTGGCCCAGACGTTATTTATCCCGAAAGAAAGCGACCCCAATGAAAGCCGTGTCGCGGCGTCGGCGGAGACGGTGAAGAAGTTCATCGCGCTCGGTTTCGATGTCGTGGTGGAAAAAGGCGCGGGCGAGAAATCGCGCATTCCCGATGCCGAGTTTACCGCAGCCGGTGCCCGGATCGGCACGGTGGCGGATGCCAGAACGGCGGATGTCGTCCTGAAAGTGCGCCGTCCATCCGATGCGGAACTGAAGGGGTATAAATCGGGCGCGGCGCTCTTCGCCATGCTCGATCCTTACGGCCATGAAGATGCCGTTGCGGCGCTTGCCAGAGCTGGCATTTCTGCCTTCACGATGGAATTCATGCCGCGCATCACCCGTGCGCAGGTGATGGACGTATTGTCTTCGCAGGCCAATCTCGCCGGTTATCAGGCGGTGATTGACGCGGCGGAAACCTATGACCGCGCCATGCCGATGATGATGACGGCGGCTGGCACCGTGCCTGCCGCCAAGGTGTTCGTGATGGGGGCAGGGGTTGCCGGTCTTCAGGCCATTGCAACGGCCCGTCGCCTTGGCGCCGTCGTGACCGCCACCGATGTTCGCCCGGCTGCGAAGGAACAGGTCGCCTCGCTTGGCGCGAAGTTCATCGCGGTCGAGGACGAGGAGTTCAAGGCAGCGGAAACCGCTGGCGGCTATGCCAAGGAAATGTCGAAGGAATATCAGGCGAAACAGGCGGCACTTGTTGCCGACCACATCGCCAAGCAGGATATCGTCATCACCACGGCGCTCATTCCGGGCCGTCCGGCGCCGCGGCTGGTATCGAAGGAAATGGTCGCTTCGATGCGCCCCGGCTCGGTGCTTGTCGATCTCGCGGTCGAGCGCGGCGGCAATGTCGAAGGCGCCGTCGCTGGCCAGATTGCGGATGTGAACGGCGTCAAGATCGTCGGCCATCTCAACGTTCCGGGCCGCATTGCGGCAAGCGCCTCGCAGCTTTACGCGCGCAACCTGATCGCCTTCGTCGAAACGCTGGTCGACAAGGAAACGAAGCTTCTGAAAATCGATCCGGAAGAAGAGCTGGTGAAGGCGACGCTTCTCACCCATCAGGGCAAAATCCTCCATCCGGCTTTTGCCAAGGCTGAGGCAGCACCTGCCGCAACCACGCCAGTTGTTGCAAAGCCGGCTGCAAAACCGAAAGCCGCACCGAAGCCCAGGGCTGCAAAGGCAGAAGTCGTTGGCGATGCTGCGAAACCTGCAGCCCCGAAAACGGCGAAGGAAACGGCGAAGAAAGCGCCTGCAAAAGCACCGAAGGCTGCTGCAAAGTCTTCTTCATCCCCCAAGTCTCCAGTTGATGGAGGAGAGGCATAATGGCCGAAACTAGTCTCGATAAAGCTCTTGAGAGCCTGAACCAGGCCGCAGACGCCGTGCGTCAGGCGGCGGAAAATGCGGGCGGTCTGGGCGATGCGGCGGCTGCTGCCGCGCATGCCGCATCGGGCGGCGCAATCGATCCGTTCGTGTTTCGCTTCGCGATCTTCATCCTGTCGATTTTCGTCGGCTATTACGTCGTCTGGTCAGTCACGCCCGCGCTGCACACGCCTTTGATGGCTGTTACCAACGCCATTTCATCGGTGATCGTGGTGGGTGCGCTTCTGGCCGTCGGCCTGTCGCTTTCCGGCTGGGCAACCGGCTTCGGTTTCATCGCGCTGATCCTTGCCAGCGTCAACATCTTCGGCGGCTTTCTGGTCACCCAGCGCATGCTCGCCATGTACAAGAAAAAAGAAAAGTGAGGCTGAACGAACATGAGCGTTAATCTCGCAGCCTTCCTTTATCTCGTCTCCGGCGTGCTGTTCATTCTGGCGCTGCGCGGCCTGTCGCATCCGACGACCAGCCGTCAGGGCAATATGTACGGCATGATCGGCATGGGGATTTCCATCCTCACCACATTGTTGCTGGCGCGTCCGAGCTTCGGCGGTCTGGTCCTGATCGTCATCGGCATCGCCATTGGCGGCGGCATCGGTGCGGTCATCGCGCGCCGCATCGCCATGACGGCCATGCCGCAGCTTGTTGCCGCCTTTCACTCGCTGATCGGTCTTGCCGCTGTTCTGGTGGCCGCTGCCGCGCTTTATTCGCCGCATTCGTTCGGGATTGGCGAAGTGGGCCAGATCCACGGTCAGGCGCTGGTCGAAATGTCGCTCGGCGTCGCCATCGGCGCGATCACCTTCACCGGCTCGATCATTGCCTTTTTGAAGCTCGATGGACGCATGTCCGGCAAGCCGATCATGCTGCCGGGACGCCATGTCATCAATGCGGCTCTGGCCGTGGCGATCGTGCTGCTGATCGTCGTGCTCACCAACACGGAAAGCCATTTCGTGTTCTGGCTGATCGTGCTGCTGGCGCTTGCCTTCGGCGTGCTCATCATCATTCCGATTGGCGGCGCAGACATGCCGGTTGTCGTGTCCATGCTCAATTCCTATTCGGGCTGGGCTGCGGCAGGCATCGGCTTCACGCTCGGCAATCTGGCGCTGATCATCACAGGCGCGCTGGTCGGCTCGTCCGGTGCGATCCTCAGCTACATCATGTGCAAGGGCATGAACCGCTCGTTCATCTCGGTCATTCTCGGCGGCTTTGGCGGCGATACATCCGCTGCCAGCGGCGGCGAGGTGGAGCAGCGTCCGGTCAAGCAGGGTTCTGCCGACGATGCGGCCTTCATCATGAAGAACGCTTCGAAAGTCATCATCGTGCCGGGCTATGGCATGGCGGTGGCCCAGGCCCAGCACGCGCTGCGCGAAATGGCCGACAAGCTCAAGGCTGAAGGCGTGGAAGTCAAATATGCCATCCATCCGGTCGCGGGCCGTATGCCGGGGCACATGAACGTGCTTCTGGCCGAAGCCAACGTGCCTTATGATGAAGTGTTCGAACTGGAAGACATCAATTCGGAATTCGCGCAGGCCGATGTTGCCTTCGTGATCGGCGCGAATGACGTCACCAATCCGGCGGCGAAGACCGATCCGAAGTCACCGATCTTCGGCATGCCGATCCTCGATGTCGACAAGGCTGGCACGGTCCTGTTCATCAAGCGCGGCATGGGGTCGGGCTATGCGGGCGTGGAAAACGAGCTGTTCTTCCGCGACAACACCATGATGCTCTTTGCCGACGCGAAGAAGATGGTGGAGAGTATTGTGAAGGCGCTCGATCACTAGGGAAGGGAATAGGGCAGTAAGGCATTAGGGCAGTATGTTGGACTTGTGGACATGCTGCCCGTCTTCGCCTTACTCCCTTAACATACTGTCTTATTGCCCTACTGCCTTACTGCCCTAACATGGCATCCTGCAAGGCCCGCAGTTCGGCGATCTTCGAGCCGGGCTTCGGGGCCGCATTGGCATAGGTGATGAGTTCGCCCTTGCGGATCGGCGCGATAACCGTGCCGTTCTGCAGCAGGCCGCAGGGGATGGCTTTGGCCGCGCGGGCCTCCGGTGTCGTCATGATCCATGAGCGGTAGCAATATTGGCCGATGGCATCCAGATGATCGCCGGGCCGCAAGTCCTTCTTGGCGACGGCGCACACTTCCGCCACAGGCTTCGGCAGCGGCACCATGTCGGTCTTGCCGTGCAGCACGACCCGGGCAACCGTCAGCGGCACTTCCAGCGAGGTGAGGTGGAAAGGACGGTGGAAGGTGAAATAGGGGCCCTTGCCCATTTTCAGGTCTTCCAGACGCTCCACAAGGCGGGGATGTTCCATCTTCGCGATGACGAAGACGCCGGGCGACACGCCGCGTCCGATGGAATAATCGACCACGCCGGTTTTGTTCAGGACGCCGCCGTCCTCCTTCGGGATCAGGGTGCGGTTCAACTCGTCGATTGCTGCCCTGGGGCCGTGCATGCCTGCAATATCCGGCACAAGGCCGGTGGCGTTGGCAATCGCCGCCATTTCGACCATCGTCTTGGAGCCATCGACAAATTCCACCAGCAGGCGGACATTCATGTTCCGGCGGTCGGCTTCTTCCTGATAGTCGTCGGGGATCGCATCGAAATTGAGCGGATTGTTCTTGCCCTTGCCGGCGGCAACGACCTTGTGGCCCATGGCGGAAACGAATTCGATCAGCTCCATGCAGGATGAAGGCTCGTCGCCTGCGCCCAGCGAATAGATCACGCCCTGCCTGTCGGCTTCGGCCTTGAGGTAAGGGCCGATGGTGACATCGGCTTCCACATTCATCATGACGAGGTGCTTGCCGTTGCGGATGGCCTTGATGCCGGTCTCCGCACCCACTTCCGGAATGCCGGTCGCATCGATGATGACATCGAGCAGCGGGTTGGAAAGGATGAGGTCATTGTCGTCGGTGACGGCGATCTTGCCCGCTTCGATGGCGCGGGTCATTGCGGACTGGGTGGCGGTTTCCTGCGCGTTGTCCTCGTCGCCATAGGCGGTGCGGACAGCCTTGAAGGTGTTGGGCAGCCTGCGGGCGGAAAGCGCGCCGACTTCGATGCCCTGCATCCGCGCGACCTGGGTTACGATGTCGGTGCCCATTTCGCCAGCGCCGATAAGACCGATGCGGATCGGCTTGCCGGTTTCAGCCCGCGCCGCGAGATCGCGCGCCAGTCCAACCAGTGCCACATTTGTCGTCATGAAAATCTCCGCAAAATCTCGAAACCCAGCAAGCGAGGTAATTTTGTCACGCTTGTGTTGATATAGGTGCGTAATAGACGAACAGTCTCTATATCAACACTGACGGACGCGCACCTCCAAACTGCGCGACAAAATATGCATGTCACTGGAGCCAAAATGAGCAGCGTTTCCCCCTTCGATCTCGTGATCTTCGATTGCGACGGCGTGCTTGTCGATAGCGAGCCGCTTTCCTGCCTTGCATTCGAGCAGGTCTATGCCGATCACGGCATGAAGCTGCCGGAAGGGACGGTCGCGAAAGGCATCGGCATGAAGCAGGCCGATATCATGAAGATGATCGAGGATATGACCGGGCACCGCCTGCCGGAGGAGGCGACGAACCTGTTCTGGCCCGCCACGAAAATCCTGTTTGCGGAAAGCCTGCAGCCGACCGTGGGTATCGCCGACTTCCTGCGCGAACTGCCGCAGAAGCGCTGCGTGGCTTCGTCGTCGCAGCCGGAGCGCATTGCGTTCAGTCTGGAAAAGACCGGCATCAGCCAGTATTTCGGCGATGCGGTCTATTCGTCCAGCATGGTCAAGCGCGGCAAGCCGGCGCCGGACCTGTTCCTGTTTGCTGCGACCAAGATGGGCGTTGATCCGGCGCGTTGCGTGGTGATCGAGGATTCGCCTTTCGGCGTGGAAGGTGCCATTGCAGCAGGCATGACGGCATTCGGTTATACGGGCGGCGGGCACACCTATGAGGGTCATGCAGAAAAACTGGCGGGCAAGGGTGCGCATCAGGTTTTCTCGCATTGGGATGATATTGCACGGGAAATTCTGGTTGCCGCCTAAGTGTCTGATCCAAAAGTCGCCATGCCAGACTGCAAATGGCAATTTCTGCGCTTCCGGTGCTCATGTACATTTAAGTACATTGCGCTCCGGTTCTCGAAATCACCATTTTCGCCATGGCCTGCCACTTTTTGATTCAGACACCAGGCTTTATTGGTTAAACACAAGGCAAATCACATCAGCAGGAATAGCCAGCGAATGAAAGACGCAATCACGCTCGACCAGTTGCGCGAGGCAATCGGCACGGAAATCGGATGTTCGGAGTGGCGCGAAGTCACGCAGGAAATGATCAACCAGTTCGCCGATGCGACCGATGATCACCAGTTCATCCATGTCGATCCGGAACGCGCCGCGAAGGAAACGCCTTTCGGCGGCACCATCGCGCATGGCTTCCTGACGCTGTCGCTGCTTTCGACGCTGGCCTATGAGGCGCTGCCGATGCTGGAAGGCGCAACGATGGGCATCAATTACGGCTTCGACAAGCTGCGCTTCCTGTCGCCGGTCAAGACGGGCTCCCGCGTGCGCGCCCGTTTCAAACTGGCGGATGCGGATATCCGTCCGTCGGGCCGCGTGGTCAATCACTATGATGTGACGCTCGAAATCGAAAACTCGCTGAAGCCCGCGCTGACGGCGACCTGGCTGACGATTGCCGTGGTGGAGCCGCCCGAAGGCTAAGCAATCGGGGTTCAAGCCGCTTCGCGATACGAAACCGGAAGCCGTCCTTCTTCATCGAGAGGGGCGGCTTTTCCCTTATGCCCGGTCATCAGGTCGCGGAAGAAGAACGGGCCGTGCAGGAACATGCCGAAATCGTAGAAATTCTTCTTCTCCGCACCGCGCATATAAAGAAGGTGCATCAGGAAGAAATTACCCTTCGAGCGCTTGTAGCGGTTTTCGCTATGCACATGCTTGAAGCGGATGCGGTTGATGAGCGGCGGATTGGCGGTCTTCAGCTTCAGTACCTTTGCCGGGTCCGAACCGTAGAAGTGGATGATATCGGTCAGCACCTGGAATTCCGACCACAGGACGGGGCTTTCCTCGATCACCACGCGCACATCTTCGCGCAGGGATTTTGCCTTGGGATGCAGCGCGATCATCATCAGGCACGAGCCGATGGCCAGCATCGAAACCGGCTGTTTTTTCAGAAGGTCGGGGCGTTCGCGCTGGAGATCGGCGAGCGCTTCCACCGCCGGAACCGTGCCGAGGCTATGCGCGACAATGACGACTTCATCGGCATTGCTGGCCTCGATCTTCCGTTTCAGGGCTTCGGCAAAAGCCTTGCGCCGCTGGTTGAGCTTCTCGTTGCGGCCATGGATACGATCATAGGCCGCAGACCAGTCGTCGAGCAGATAGGACATGAAAAACCGGTCGCCGGGCTTGCGCACCAGCAAGGTGGCGATGAAGACGGCCAGCGGTGTCGACCAGAAAAGATGCAGGGCCGAGAGACCCGCCGCCAGCGGTGCAAGGGCGATCAGCGCGGCGACGGCCAGAATCGCCAGCGACAGCAGAAACGGCCACAGGAAAAACAGGACGAAGCGCCAGCTCGTCGTCAGATAGCGCAACAGCGTTCCGGTGAAGAGGATGTTCAGGAAGGCGTGAAAGCCGGTCAGTATGCGCTTCGGCGTCGAGCGCGCGGCGTAATCGTCGAAAATATCGGCAGTGCCGAACTGGCAGAACTCGGTTTCTGTTTGCCAGCCATTACCCGTGGTTAAGGCGGTCGTCGTGCCGCAATCGTCAGGTTCATCCACCATGGGCGGAAGCCTGGTCCTGGCGTTCCACAGGCGGTCGAAATCCTTCAATGCCTGCGCATGGCGCACGCGGACGGCCTTGGGATGCAGGCCTTCATAGCCTGTGAACTGGATAACGAGTCGCTTGCGGAGGGGCATAAGGAGAATCGGATATAATAAGAGGAGGCATTATCGGTTTGCTGGCAAAGTGCTATGGGGTGCCATTAAGGCCGATTTATGCGAGAAACCCGTGCGGCTTAGCCTATTCGCACGTCGCGGCCATAGTAAATCGTGCGCAAGCCGGTATTTCGCGCAAGCCGGTGGGCAAAGTTGCATCTTGATGTGGACAGGCGAGGCTCTTTCTGATAATAGCCACGACCAATTTGCAGCGTATCCGTTGCGAAGCTTGGGAGCCTTTGGGCGTTGATCGGCCGGTCAGACCGGCTGAAATCGTTAAAAGACCCCCTAACGGCCTCAGGCTTAACCGAAATTCTAACCGATACGGGAATACACGTGCAGGTACTCGTCCGCGATAATAATGTTGATCAGGCTCTCCGCGCTCTCAAGAAAAAGATGCAGCGCGAAGGTATCTTCCGCGAAATGAAGATGCGCGGCCACTATGAAAAGCCGTCCGAAAAGCGCGCCCGCGAAAAGGCAGAAGCCGTTCGTCGCGCACGCAAGCTGGCCCGCAAGCGCGCTCAGCGTGAAGGCCTCGTCGGCGGCCGCGCCGGCGCTCGTTGATCGACCTTGAAATCAGGCGCTGTTGAACAGCGCCTTTTCTGCTTTCCGGTGTCGGCTTTCGCCCGCGCCGGATTTTGCATGTTTTGACTTCAGTTTGCGTGTTCGTTTCCGATGTGAAACGAAGGGTCGACATGACCACGGCAGACATATTTTCTTTATCCCGCTTCCATTTTTAATGCAGCGTTACGAAAAGTTTCTGGACTTATCGGGCGTCATTATGTGTAAAAACAAATAATTAGGATATCCGCCTGTGCGGCGCGCCATCCAGAGATAAAACAAGCGCAAGACAATGCCGCCTTTTTGCTGTTTTTATCTGCTGCTTGGGGCCAGTATAGTACCGTAACAGGCAGAATAGTCCGGCAGGAGCAAGCCCTTGCGGGCAGGCTGGCCACGGGATGGAGAAGAAGCAACAGGGTCCTGGCACCCGATGCGAGCTGAAAGGAATGCAGTCGTTGCCCACGCGCTTGAAGATGATGCAATCGTCTGGAACGAAAGTTTCGGGAATTGAGGCATTGGGTGGAACAGGCCGGAACGGCCTTCTCATTGCCACCGCACTTCTGGCTTTAACCATTGCGGGCTGCCAAAGCTCCACCACCGCGCTCAGCACGGTGGACAAGGCGCAAGGGTCGAGCGAGAACATCAGTTCGCTGACGAGCGTGATCCAGAGCAATCCACGCGATCCGGAAGGCTATAATGTGCGCGGGTCCGCCTATGGCAAGTCCGGCCGCTACAAGGAAGCGCTGCGCGACTTCGACCAGGCAATTGCGCTCAACCCGAATTTCTATCAGGCCTATGCCAACCGCGCGCTGGTCTATCGCTATATGGGCGACAGCACCAGGGCCGCGCAGGATTACAGCAAGGCTATCCAGCTCAATCCGCAATATGACGCCGCCTATATCGGGCGCGGCAATGTCTATCGTCAGGCAGGCCGTCTCGATCAGGCGCTGAGCGACTTCAATCAGGCCATCGCCCTGCAGACGACCGACGGTCGCGCCTATCACAATCGCGGCCTGATCTATCAGGCGAAAGGCCAGCACAAGCAGGCCATCGAGGATTTCTCAAAGGCTGTCTCGCTGAATTCGACCGCGCCGGAGCCTTATAATGGCCGCGGCATTTCCTATGTGGCGCTCGGCGATTACGACAACGCCTTCGACGATTTCAACACCGCCATCACGCTCGACCAGAACGTGGCAGAAAGCTGGGCCAATCAGGCGCTTGTCTATGAGCATAACGGCGACAAGGCCAAGGCTGCCAATTCCTATTCACGCGCCGTGCAGCTTGACCCGAAATACCAGCCTGCAAAGGATGGTCTCGCTCGCACGCGCGGATAACCTTTAGAGCCTGTTCCAAAAGTCGCCTTGTGTGGCTGCAAATGGCAATTTATCTGCGTTCCGGTGCTCACGTACGTTGAGTACGCTCCGCTCCGGTACTCGAAAATCACCATTTTCGCGCGCACATGCCGCCTTTTTGATTCACGCTCTCATATAGCGAAGTATTGAAGATTGATGGCGGCGCTTTTCAAATTGGGAAGCGCCGCTTTTCTTTATAATTGGCCGCGATATATTGCATCTCATGTCGCTCTTCGATCACATCGGTTTCAAAGCCCGCAACGTCAACCGGAGCCTTTCGTTTTACGAAAGCTGCATGCCCGAACTTGGCCTTGAGGTCATTGCCCGTTCCGGCAGCGGCTTCTTCGTCAGCGGGGGAGAGCGGGCGCCGGTTCCGTTTCTGTGGATCCACGGCAGTGCCGATGGGGTAGCCGACGGCGAGGACAAGCCCGGCGACCGCCTGCACCTGATGTTTACCGCCGGAAGCCGCGAGGCCGTGGAGGCGTTTCATCAGGCAGCACTCGAGGCAGGCGGCAGGGATAGCGGCGGCCCCGCCTATCAGGGACCGGAAGAGATGGGCTATTATGCAGCGCTGGTCTTCGACCCCGACGGAAACACGCTCGAAGCGGGTTTCCGTGAGAGGAAGAGATAGGGCTCAGGCCCGCAGGTTGCGCTTGTCGAGACGGCTTACCAGCCGGTCGCCGATCCACTGGATGCCGCAAACCATGATGATGAGGATGATCACGACCGCGATCATGATCTGCGTCTCGAAGCGCTGATAGCCGTAGCGGATGGCAAGGTCGCCAAGACCGCCCGCGCCGATGGCGCCCGCCATTGCCGATGCACCGACGAGCGTGATGATCGTCACCGTGAAGCCCGCGACGATGCCGGGCAGGGCTTCGGGCACCAGCACTTCGCGCACGATGGTCCAGCGGTTTGCGCCCATGGAGCGGGCGGCTTCGATGAGGCCATGATCGACTTCACGCAGCGACACTTCCGCAATGCGCGCATAATAGGGGATCGCGGCGATGGACAGCGGCACGATGGAGGCCCATGTGCCGATGGACGTGCCGACGATGAAGCGCGTGACGGGGATGAGCGCCACCAGCAGAATGATGAACGGAACCGAGCGGAAACCGTTGATGATGGCGCCGAGGATCGTGTTGACCGTCAGGTTCTGGGCAAGGCCGCCACGCTCCGTCAGGATCATGATGAGCGCGAGCGGAAGGCCGACGACGAGCGAAATCAGGCTCGAAAAGCCGGTCATGATGATGGTCTCCCAGAAGGAGCGCCAGAGAAGATCAAGCATCGCCTGAGACATAGCCGAGTACCTCCGTGGCGTCTGCATGGGTGTCAAGATAGGTGATGGCGGCGTCGAGCTTCGCCTTTTCTAGTGCGGGCAGGCCGATGAAGAGCGTGCCGACCGGCTCGCCCTGGATCGTGTCCATGCCGCCATGGATCAGTTGCGGCGCTATCTGCGTAGCGGCTGCAATGTCATTGAAGAACGCGCCTTTTGCCGCCGCGCCTGATAGTCTGACTTTCAGCACGGCAAGATTGCCCGAATTTTGCAGCCGGTCGCGCCAGACGACAGGCAGTTCCGGTGTCAGCACCTGCAACATGCTCTGCGTCACAGGCGATTGCGGATTGGCGAAGACTTTCCAGACCGGGCCTTCCTCGGCGATCATGCCGTGGTCGAGCACGATCACGCGGTCGGCAATGCGGCGGATGACTTCCATCTCATGCGTGATGAGCAGGATGGTAAGGCCGAGCTTGGTGTTGATGTCTTTCAGCAGGGCCAGAATGGACTGTGTGGTTTCCGGGTCGAGCGCGGATGTCGCCTCGTCGGAAAGCAGCACGGCGGGTTCGGCGGCAAGCGCACGCGCGATGCCGACGCGCTGTTTCTGGCCGCCGGAAAGCTGGGCCGGATAATGCGTCGCCTTGTCGGAAAGGCCGACCAGTTCCAGAAGTTCGGCCACGCGCCGGGCGCGTTCTGGCTTCGGCTTGCCCGCGATCTTCAGCGGCAAGGCGATGTTTTCGGCAACCGTCTTGGCCGAAAGCAGGTTGAAGTGCTGGAACACCATGCCGATGCGGCGGCGCACCGGGCGCAGCGCATCTTCGCCAAGGCCGGTGATTTCACGGCCTTCGATCAGGATCGAACCGGTATCCGGCTTTTCAAGGCCGTTGACGCAGCGGATCAGCGTGGACTTGCCCGCGCCGCTGCGGCCGATGATGCCGAGGATTTCGCCGCGTGAGACCGAAAGCGAAACGCCGTTGATGGCTGCCGTTTCGCCGAACATTCGGCGCACGTCTTTCATCTCGACGATGGGCGCTGATGTGGCGGGTGGCTTTTCAATGGTCACGGTCGTTTCTTCTATGTCTGGATAGGCCGCTGCGAACAGCGGCTGTTTTATTAAGGTTCAAGGAAGGATGATGCCTCGCTCAAGCCATCAGCTTTTGCTGTGGCGATGCTTTAGGGCAATTTTTGTCGGTACGTCAATAAAAGCCGCGCCGGAAACGGTTCCGGCGCGGTCTTTCAAGCTTCAAAAGCGATTATTTCCAGGCCGGGATGCCGGTGCCCTTGTAGGCACGGTCGATTTCGGCCTTCACGGCGTCGTTCTGGAACGAAGCCACGAGGTTCTTCACCCATTCGGCGTTTTCATCTTCGGTGCGCACCGCGATGAAGTTGTTGTACGGGTTGTTTTCCTTCGATTCCCAGCCGATTGCCTCTTCCTTCTTGAGGCCGGCCTTCGCGGCCCAGTCGTTGTTCACGATGGCTGCATCGAGGTCGTCGATGGAACGGCCGACGACACCGGCGTCGAGTTCCTTGATCTCAAGCTTCTTCGGGTTTTCAACGATATCGATCGGGGTTGCCAGAATGCCTGCATCCGGCTTCAGCTTGATGAGGCCCTTTTCTTCCAGCACGCGCAGCGCGCGGCCTTCGTTCGACGGATCGTTCGGCACGCCGACGACCGCGCCTTCCTTCAGATCATCAAGGCTCTTGTGCTTGCGGGAATAGATGCCGATCGGCCAGACGGCGGTATAGCCGGCAACGGAAATCTTGTAGCCGTGCTGCTTGATCTGCTCGTCCAGATAAGGCTTGTGCTGGAAGGCGTTGGCGTCGATTTCCTTGCGTTCCAGAGCTTCGTTCGGCTGGTTGTAGTCGTTGAAGGTCACGCGCTCGATGTTGAGGCCGTGCTTCTTGCCTTCTTCGGCGACGACTTTCCAGACGTCTTCGTCTTCACCGCCCATGATGCCGACCTTGATGGTCTTGTCTTCCGCGCGGCTCGGGGCCGACGCGAAGCCGACGGTCAGTGCGGCTGCGGTGAAGAGAAGGGCTTTCAGACCGGCGCGGCGGGTCAGATTATAGCGGGAAAGGACTGACGACATTTTGTTTTCCTTGTTCAAAGACTTTGGAGAGCCGGTCCCGGAAAGCGATCTTTTGAGATGATCTTTCTCCCCCTGCCCACCTTGTTGCCGATAATTCCCTTTTGTCGGGCAATAAACAAGGAAAATTATTTCAGAATTTGCCGAAGCGATAATGCCGAAATTGCGTTCACGAGACGGTGAGCGGATTGCCATTTCCGCTCTTCCGGCTTGCTTATCGATTGTCAGCAATAATCATCTGCGCGGCTTTCTCGGCGATCATGAGAGTGGGCGAGTTGGTGTTGCCGGACGTGATGGTCGGCATGACCGAAGCGTCGGCAACGCGCAGGCCCGCAATGCCGTTGAAGCGCAGGCGCGGATCGACGATTGCTTCTGCATCCTGCCCCATGCGGCAGGTGCCGACGGGGTGGAAGATCGTCGTGCCGATATCGCCCGCCGCCTTTTCCAGCTGTTCCTGCGTTTCGTAGGCAGGGCCGGGCTTGAATTCTTCGGGGTGGAATTTCTGCAAGGGCGGCTGCGCCACGATGTGGCGGGTGAGGCGGATGGCGTCGGCGGCGACACGGCGGTCACTCTCGGTGGCGAGATAATTCGGCCTGATCGCCGGTTGTGTCCGGTGGTCCGGCGACTTTATGTGGATCGAGCCGCGGCTGTCAGGGCGCAGATTGCACACGCTTGCCGTAAAGGCGGGGAAGGGGTGCACGGCCTCGCCGAACTTTTCGAGGCTGAGTGGCTGCACGTGATATTGCAGATTGGCGGTCTCGTAGGACGGGTCGGAGCGGGTGAATACACCAAGCTGGCTTGGCGCCATGGACATGGGGCCGGAGCGACGGAGGAAATATTCAAGCCCGATCATGGCCTTGCCAACCAGCTTGCTTGCCTTCTCGTTCAGCGTCGGAATGCCGGTGACCTTGTAGGCGCAGCGCAATTGCAGGTGATCCTGCAGGTTTTCGCCGAGCTGCCTGCGCTCCAGCTTGACCGGGATGCCTGCCTGCTGCAGCACATCACCGCGCCCGATGCCCGACAATTCAAGGATTTGCGGCGAACCGACCGCACCGGCGGCGAGAATGACTTCGCGCCGTGCCTTCACTGTCCGGGTCGTGCCGTTCTGGTCGAAGGTGACGCCGGTGGCGCGCAAGTCCTCGATCTCGATGCGGCGGACATGCGCGCCGGTTTCAACGGTGAGGTTCTTGCGACCCAATGCCGGGCGCAGAAAGGCCTTGGCGGTGTTCCAGCGGATGCCGCGCTTCTGGTTGACCTTGAAATAGGAGACGCCTTCATTGTCGCCGCGATTGAAATCGTCGGTGGCGGGGATGCCCGCAGAGACTGCCGCGTCGCGGAAGGCATCGAGGATATCCCAGTGCAGGCGGGCGCTCTCGACACGCCATTCGCCGCCCGCGCCATGCAGGTCGCTTGCACCGGCAAAATAGTCTTCCGATTTCCTGAAGAGCGGCAGGACATCGTCCCAGCCCCAGCCGTCGCATCCGGCTTGACGCCAAAGGTCGTAATCGCGGGCCTGGCCGCGCATATAGATCATGCCGTTGATGGACGAGCAGCCGCCCAGCACCTTGCCGCGCGGATAGCCGAGCGAACGGCCGTTCAGCCCCGCTTCGGCTTCCGTGGTGAAGCACCAGTCAGTGCGCGGATTGCCGATGCAATAGAGATAGCCGACGGGGATGTGAATCCAGGCATAATTGTCCTTTCCGCCCGCCTCGAGCAGCAGCACGGAACGGTTCTGGTCTGCGGAGAGCCGGTTCGCGAGGGCGCAACCTGCCGTGCCCGCGCCAACCACGATGTAATCGTAGGTGTCGGTCATGATCTCATATCCAGTAAAAGGTGGGAGCCGCCGGACGCGCGGGCGGCCCCGCAGTGTCGGTTATCCGAAAAGCCTCTTTCCCAGGCGCGATGCGTAGAACTCGCCTATGATTCCCTTCCGGAAGAGGAGGACGCACGCCATGAAGATGACGCCGGTTACGATCGTGACGGGGAAGTCGGATGTTGCGAGATAGTTCTGCAGCGCGACGACGAAGGCGGCGCCGACGATGGGGCCGATGAGCGTGCCAATGCCGCCCAGAAGCGTCATCAGGATCACTTCGCCCGACATCTGCCAGCCGACATCGGTCAGCGTTGCAAACTGGAAGACGAGCGCCTTCAGGCCGCCCGCAAGGCCGGCAAGCGCTGCCGACATGACGAAGGCTGCAAGCTTGTAGCGGTTGACGGAATAGCCCAGCGAGATGGCGCGGTTTTCGTTTTCGCGCACGGATTTCAGGATCATGCCGAAGGGCGAGTTGATGATGCGCCAGATGACGAACACGCCCAGCACGAACACCGCCAGCACAAAATAATACATGGTCATCGGCTGGTTGAGG
>NZ_JBAKHE010000016.1:0-92698 GCF_049065885.1 Brucella sp. IR068
TGGTACTTCGCAAGGCCAATGACCGCAAGCGATGTCATGCGAAACATCCCAAACACACACAACCAAGCCAAGCCCTCATCCGGCCATACCACCCATCCCGAAAACACAAGCAATCAAACAATCACAAATTAAACCATCACAATAAATCCCTCAAAATATCCGCGGCCGGTGTGATGCATTCATGAAAGCAACTAGCGAAGTGCTTCTATATCAGTATATTCCAGTCGCGCCCTTTCAGTTAATGACCGTACCGAAGGCCTCAGATGTGGGAAGCAGCCCCCACCTCCGTTATGTTTGGAAGCCGACAGCATTTAACCGCTTACGATTTGCCGCGAGGTAGCAATGGAATTGCATAAAAGTGATCGCAATATTCTAATAATTTACTGGGTTGTTGCCGTTTCCACCGCCTTGATCGCATTGTTCGGTGTCTGGCAACTATCGATAACAAACAAAGAAGCAGAATTTCTGGATGCGGAACATAGCGCGCGGGTTCTGGCTGTTGCTTTGGCCGGCCATGCTCATCAGATAGCAGTCAAAATGGATGTCCTGAGCGCGATAGTCATCGAAGACGAGGATAAAATTGCAAGCAACGGCGCCAGGACACGAGCCGAAGCGCTGGAAGGCAGAGCCGCCGCAGAACCTGCGGCACGTGCAATTATGATCGTCAATACGAATGGCGAAATAACGGACTCTTCAGACCAGGCACTGGCCGCGCAACTGAACGAGAAGCAGATTCAACCCGTAACCCCGTTCGTTTCAGCAGACACGCCTACGATGTGGTTCAGCCCTCCCTATTATTTGGAGGACACGTCCCGTAACTGGTCCGGATATACGTTTAACTTCAACAGGAAGATATTCGACAAGTCAGGGAAATTTACGGGATATGTTTCAATCGTACTGGAAGGACAGTTCCTTTATGGTTTCTATGACAACCTGGGTGACCGCGCCACGAATGCGGTCGGTCTTGTAGGTAGCGACGGAGTGATACGCGCTTCAAACCGACGGGCCGCGGTTGGCAGAAACGTTGAGAACCTGATCAAGGTTTCGATCAGAGACGGCGATGGACACCAGATTTCGACTTCGGTGGTGGACGGCCAGGAATATCTGTTCGTATATTCAAAAGTTGCTTCATCCGCTCTTTATGCTTATGTGGGCATACGTACCGCGCCTATAATCTATGCCTGGGCGGCCGATTTAATTCCGATAATTCTGGCTGCGATTATAATGCTTGGTTCGTTGACAGCAGGCGGACTAATGCTACACAAATACGTAAAAGGTCGCCGACTCCAGTTGCTTAGTGCCAGAGACGCTGCGGCTGAAAGACGTAACCGGGAATTTTTGCAGGCTGTTCTGAATACGGGAGGGGCACTTGTCGCAGTGACTGATGCCAAAGGCGACCTTGTTGTGGCAAATCCCGCATTTTATAGCGTATTCGATGATGTGCCGAGGGCAGACGGGCAATCCGAACTGGAGTTTATGTTCTCTCGCAAATTGGAACAGCTTGTAGAATGTTTGCCGCTACAGGCTTCACTCACTATCAAAGATAAAGATGGTCAGCGCCGTGAGATTACCTGGACGCTAAATTCAATAAGGCATGGTTCGGAAATCGAACATTTTGTTGCAATCGGATTCGATGTGACGATGCAGCGCAAGGCCGAGCTGGCGGTATATCAGGCGGGGAAAATGATCGCGTTGGGCGAAATGACGACTGGCTTGGCTCATGAAATCTATCAGCCATTGAGTACAATGGGCATGAATATCGATGTCCTGAAGAACAGAATTGAGTCAGGGGTAGCGGACAGGGAATTCATAGACGGCCGTATATCAGAAGTAAGCAAGCAAATTAAGCGTACTGTTGGCATAATAGACAGGATGCGGATATTCGGTCGAAAAGGCGACCTGGTTCCACAAACATTCTCAGTTGAGGAAGTGATATCGGATTGCCTGGTGATTATGCAGGCGCTGCTCGATGAAAAAGGGATCCAGATACGGGTTGATCTCCAGACTGACAGGGACCTGTTCGCAGACAAGATTCTGGTAGAGCAAATTCTTTTGAATCTGATCAGCAATGCGAAGGACTCCATTGTCTCAAAAGGCGGCGGTCAATCAATGATTACCATTCGTGCGAGGGATGAAGACGGCTCAACGATAGCCATCGATGTTATCGATACCGGGACCGGTTTCTCCGAAGCCCATGCAGCCCAGTTGTTTGACCCTTTTTTTACGACGAAACCCGTGGGCAAAGGCACAGGACTCGGTTTGCCGCTCAGCTTTGGAATGGCGAGCGATATGGGAGGGCGTATCGAGGCCAACAACGTTCCTGAGGGCGGAGCATGCTTTACGTTATTCCTGCCATCCTCAACGGCGCCTAACGCTTCTTAGCTCAAGTCACCTGGAGAAAGAACATGCCAGTCAATATGTCCCAAACAACGCCAATGATAGCTGCTAACGAGCGCAATCAGTTTTCGGTGCTTCTTATTGATGACGAGCCGGAACTGCTGGAGATTTTGCATCTGGCGCTGACCGACGCGGGCTATAATTGTCAAACAGCTGTTTCGGCAGATGCCGCACTCCAGCTTCTTGAGCGCAGCAAGGAAACTGATGTGGTGATCAGCGACATCAATATGCCTGAACTCGGCGGACTCGAACTGATTCATCTGGTGAGAGAGCGCTTCGCTGACAGGACATGGATGCAGGTTCTGTTTCTTACTGCGCATGCAACGACGGACGCGGCAATCTCGGCATTGAAGTTAAAGGCGGTGGATTTTCTAAAAAAGCCTATAAGCCGGGAAAAATTGCTGGAATCCGTTGACGCCGCGGCGCGGGTGGCGCAACGCGAACGGCAGCTCGTGGATTTTTTGAACAAGGGCAGGGCACAGTTCAACCAGCTAAGCCAAAATGCTTTAAGAATATCGGAAATGCTCCGCGACGTGAAACTGGATACCGTCGCGCCCGCGGGGGGCGCCAGCCGGCCGCCGAAGGGTGAACCTGTTGCGACCACCGGAAATAGATGCGAGCGAATTTCCGCATACCAGAATGCTGCAACTACTGAGTTTGCGCTCATTACGCTTCAAATATTTCGGTGAAAAGCTGTTTGCCGATCCCGCCCTGTCGATCTTGCTCGATCTGATGGAAAGCCACATTAACAGTACTGAAGTGTCAGTTTCTTCAATATGTGTTTCGGCAGGTTCGAGTTTCAGTACAGCCATTCGACGCGTTGAAGACCTGGAGAAGCTTGGGCTGTTAGAGCGGTTGAACGATCCGATTGACGGACGCCGACAGTTTGTAAAGCTCACCGACTTGGGTATAGAGAGAGTAACCGACTTCTTGATCGCCCTGGATGCTAATATCACCGGGGCAAACTCATGACCTGAGAGGCACACAGGGTGGTGCCTTGCCGCTGACAGACTGGTTGATGAGCAAGGTTTATCCAGATCGGATTTCGCTCCTTCATTGAAGCAGAGCAATATACATCATTGCTGCTAGTCCTTTGCTCCCAGAGGGGCCGACGGCACGTGGCATAATCGAGCCGGCGGGTTTTAGGTTGATCGTTCAGCCGCAATATAGTCTCGCGTGAAATTCCAGAGTCAAAGGGCGCCTTTGCGACAAGGCCGCGGAGCGAATTGTCTTGCCGCCTGTCAGACGGACCTTGAAAAAGTCGTCCGGATCGCAATCGGGAGAAGGGGGGAACATCACAGCATTCTTCGCGATCCAGTCCACATGAAGAAGAATGCTTGAATCCAGCTTCGGCAAAGTTTCGCGTCATAGCGCTTCTGTATCTGTGGGAGAGCTTGCGATTCTATTGTAACTGGAGGACGCAGATGAATTGGGAGGAAGGGCTTTGTTTAGCAACAATACCGGTGGCCGTTTTGTTGGTCTTTTCCGGTTTGACCGGACTAACGGTGTGGGCTGAAATCGGCTTGCTCGTGGCAAGTTTGTTGGTAGCGTTAATACTGGTGTTGCGCAGGATCCGCAAGCGGAGCTCCAGATCCCGGCTTGAGGAGATACTGGTTTGCGAACGTTCCGACCGATACGTTGGAATTGACCATGAGGGGGCAGTCGTTTGCGGAGACAGGCAGCTGCAAGTTACTCTCCCCCCTAATACGATTGTTCGTGTGAATGTAAAAGTCAATTCGACGGTCGTTGCCACAGGCGCTCGCACTATCGACCAGGATATACGCTCGAAATTGAAAGGTGAGATGGTAAAATCCTGCTTCCTGGAGATATCAACACGTGAGCCTGCCGTGCAGCAGTTTGTAATTCATCTCCTGGCCAAGGGGCGCCCGCGGCATCTCGACACGATAGCAATTCGCAGGGCAATGACAAAGGCTGAATACTGGCTGCGAAACTTAAGAGCATAAACCGGGGCAAATTCATCGGGTGATCCCGCCGAGGTGCTTGTTTAACTTTGCAAAATGGTCGTGGTCGCTCCAACCGCTGAAGCGGTATTGGTCAACTCGAGTGCCGAAGCGAAGGAAAATGGACCGTATGGGGGGCACGTTGGCGCGATGTCCCCGTGGGCGTGAAAGTCGCTGTTAGACCGTCCCGACGGCAATCGAATGATTATGCCAGACTGCACGTTTGACATCGGCTACCTGACCTCTTGACTGGAGTTGTTGAAAATCTTCCCAAAACTCTTCCCGTTAGAAGCCATCCAAACTCCACCCGGACACAGCTGCCGGTCCATATGAGATGACAATTACAGGGCGACGCCGGTTTATAGCGGGTGCTCTCATCCAAAGGGGCTTGTTTAAACCAATCTCGGCGAGAGACAGCAGCGGCTCAGGACCAACACATTCTTTCTGGAGATATTGGTTTCAAAATGATTTGAGTAGCTCGCGTTATTTGGCGGCGCCGCCTTTATTGCAACCAATGCATTCAAAATGGCAGCGATTGTGGGTGCGTGGAGAAATCGATTGGTTTAAATAATATTCATCAGACACGAGATTTCGCAGCCTAATTTTTATCAGGCTATTTTCAATGACGAATGAATTTTCCTTCCTGATAGGGAGGACGGATAGGGTATTCGGATTGAAATGTTCAACGCTCGCTGATTAGCTACTCTAGCGCAAGATTTTACGAAGACGTCCGCAGGCAGAAGAGGCTTCTGGTGAGGATCGCCTCGTTGTGGATGCTATGAAATCAACCAGTCGATTGCTTCTGATTTCTACATTTCCATAAACGCGACGGCTTGCACTGATGCCTCACGTTCATCTAACGTCCCGCTTTATTTTTACGTCTGCGTTGGATGGCTTTATCAACGGTCCACGCAATAAGAACGCCAACAGACACGCCGGCGACTGCAACGGCATGAAAATTCACTATTTCAAAGTAGAAGAGACATATCCAGCTCAGAGCAATCAGTGACCAAAGCGCACCCCAATGAAAAGATCCAAGGTGTTTTTTTTGATGTTGTGGGCCGTCAACCTCGTTCATCGTCTCCTCCGGAACGCTCCGAACCATTTCTACCAGATATCAAAATCTATTGCGGTTTATACCGCTATTTTAATTCAGCCGGAAGAAATTTGCATCAAGGTTGTTTGAGCTCGGTGCTGGTTGGCTTCTCCTGTTCCCACCACCGGCTGGCCTGGTTGTGCTTTTGCTGTGAATTGACCGCGGTCGGTAACGCCGGTGATAATCTCCTGAAGTAGGGGCTTCGAAGCAAAGCTCCTGCTGGGCGTACCGCACCCGCTACCACGATGGAAATGTGGAGACTTTTTGATATCGCGCGAACTGCCTTTCAAGGCGGGCGTGCATTCAACCGAATTCTGCTTGCCGTTGTTGAACGATATGGTGCGACGTTTCCTGTACTCTCGATCAAGCCACCTTGGCTGACGAATATTCCAGCTTGAGGAAAGTTTCCGGCTGTAACGGAGCGCTTCGTTTTCCCAAGAAAAAATGGTTCCGTGATGAATAAGTACAATGTTGTTGTGTTTGCTTTAATGGGCGCCAGCCTGCTCGCCTGTGCGGCCCCTCCTTCCAAAATCAAACCTGTTTATAGTGTCGGGGCGGTTTGTACGCTAGCGGATAGAGAGCGTCTGGATGACTTATGGGCTGAGCAGAAAAGGACTGCTTCGCAAGACGCGTGGGGAGTATTCTGGCTGGGTATTCCTACAGGAAAAGGTCAGGATCATGCCCCAGAGATCGCGCGTTTGAAGGGACGTTGTAACGTCAAGTAGTCGTCATCTTCCATAGCCGTTGGGGTGGAGTGCTGGTTGAAACCTGCGTGATCGCGGAGATTGCGTCGGCATGGCAAGCATTGTCCGCCTCCAGCACCATCTGCTTTGACCCGTGCTATATACCGTCCCCCCAGGTCCGCGAATATAGCAGCGGCCCCTGGGAGCCAATTGAAAAGCCCTTCGGTGGTTACAGATGCGATGCCGGAGAACCTTCAGTTTGATCCATTCCGGTTCTCATGGATACTGATGATATCAGGCCGGCGCCATAGGGAATTCTTGTCTCTTGGCCTGATACTTGCCTGCATCCGAAGATCCAGTCTGCCGGCAATAATGCCCGCAGAGGACTTTTGTCCGTTGTGAGCATGGAACGCTTGTACCTGCACTGAACGCAAAGCAGAAAATGTGACCGGAAGAGCTCGTGCCGATAGCCATGCTCGAAGTGTCGTTCGTTGCGTCTGTCGGATGGCGTACCTGGCAGCAAGTTGAGGGCCAACCTCGTCGGTAAAAGAGTCGGTTTCAATAAGCGCCCATCGACCCGCTTGCCCTGCCTGCCCGATAAGTCTGCCGGATATGTGTGGCGCCAGGAAACGCATCGCGAGACGGTAAGGGTACGGGCATTCTGCTCTTCATGCTGCTGAAGTCTGCTACCACTTTGCCCAGTTTCAGCAAAGCTTCGTATAATAGCGATCAGGTGATGGTTAAAATGGCCGAAGGCCTTGAATTTTGGTGAATGACTGAGGCGCGATAATGAAATGGGAGGAGCTGCTATGTCTGGCAACTTTACCGGTGGCCGCTGCGTTGGCATTCTCAGGCTTTAAGGGCCTGACCGAATTGACTGCGATAGGATTGTTCGTTGCAACTGTCCTGGTGGCAACCATCCTTATTATCCGCAGATTCCAGAAGCCTGTGATGGACTTTGTGTTCATCGAAAAGATATCTTGCCAGCGTTCGCAGCGATACGTTGGAATTGCTGAGGACGGCCGCATAATCTGCGGGGACCGAAAGCAGCATGTCGCCCTCGATTCCGGAGCAATTTCTGGCGTATATGTCAAGATTAACTCTGTCATTGTGTCGCTAAGCGGGAGCGGCATCAAATTGAGCGATCTGGTAAGTCAACGCCTCAAGGGCCAGCTGATAGATTCATTTTCAATTGAAATTTCTACCCGTCATCCGGCGATGCCAGAGTTTACCCTTCATCTCCTGACAACCGGGAAATCCCGCCCCATGGAATCCTTGGCGGTGCGCATGGCCCTAACCAAGGCGCAGTATTGGTTGCGAAACTTGCGAGCATGAAAAAGAAGTAAGAGAGCAGTGAGAACACAATCTACCACAAGCCTTGCTCACCGCCGTTTGCATCAGGTGGGTTAAGTGCCTGACCTCATAAGGAACGGGATTGAGTAATGGGCTGGGAGAAGCGCTTGAACATTGCGGCGATACCGCTCTCTGTCATTCTGGCCGTAGCCGGGCTGCTTGGTCGGACGGCCGCGGCTATAGCCGGGCTCATCCTGGCTGCTATGCTGGTTGTCGCGATTTTGATGCTGCGACTGCTAACGCCGGCCGGCATTGGTTCTGAGTATGCTGAAGTCCTTGCATGTAAGCGTTCCAGGCGCTTTGTCGCTGTCCACCGTGATGGAGGGCTTGTTCTTGGCGATCAGAAGACACAAGTGAAGGCGGCGTCTCATGAGATTGCTAGCATTGATCTGAAGATTAATGAGGTGGCCGTCCCAAGATGCGGAAGCCGTTTGATGTGGAATGAGCTGTCTGCGAAATGCCTGATAGACAGTGTCTTTCTTGAAATTACAATGAAGAACCCCGCGGTTCCAAGCTTTATGGTTCATCTGCTCCGGGAGGAGGACTCTTGCCAGGCGGAATCTGCGGCCTTCGGGGGAATTGCCAAAAAGGCGGTCTACTGGTTGGATAATCTGATCAACTGAACGGATATCCCACACTTTCGGCCCCAGATCCGCGTTCCCGACAAGCGTCGCGCGTTCAGCACCCGGGGACCTTTTTCCTGGTGTCACCTATTAACATTACAGCGCCTGACGTTGCCAGATCTCTTCCACCCTCCAGGCGGCCGACCAGAGCGACTGCAATCCTGATCGCGGTTTTGCGGTTTGAGCCTCTTTTCACGCATCGATTTCGCGCCCATGTCTGGAGATTATCCGGTAGAAGTTCATCGAATGTGCGAGGAATTACGAGCGAAATGGACAGCGAGCCCGACTTCGCGTCGCAAAGCGAAGCAGGTGAGGTCCGTGTGGGAAATCACCTGCTTTGAACGATGCATTAATGCGAGCTTTAGAGCTTAACAGTTTTCCTCAAACTTTACCGAGACGCTTGCGCAGTTCTTCGTTTTCTGCGCGCAGCTTTGCTGCCAGTTCCCTGCGCAGTCTGAGATTTTCTGCTTCAAGAGCGACCAGAACGGCGAGCTCGTCGCCAGAAGATTCATTTACCGGACCGGCTGTAGCTTTTTGTGCAGCGTTCTTCCAGTTGTAATAGGTTTGCTCGCTTACTTCAGCCTGTCGCAACGCAGCCTTCAGTGTGGTCTTGCCCCCTTTTGTTGCCTTTTCGATAGAAGCGAGAATAGCGGCGCGCTGAGCGGGCGTATATTTGTTGCGTTTACGCTCGGCCGTGGATGCTGCCGCGGGTTCTGCTTTTGCAACAGCTTTAGCTGAACTAGAAGTCCCCTTGCTGGTTCTGGTTTTCTTTGATGGCGTGTCCGCGCCTGTTGCGCTGGTTTTCGGGGCGTCTTTTTTTCGCGAGGTCCGCGCCTTTGGTTTCTCGTTTGCAGGTTCAGCAGTTACATTTGGAATTTCAGCCGGATTTGCATCCGCAATTGTTTCATCAGCCACGTCGAGTGTCTCCTTTTTTGTTGTCGGGAACTCCCGGTCATTGATTTTATAGATTAATACTTAATATGGGAATAAGATTGAATCCATCACGGTATGGGGCGTCGCTCTGAAAAGGAGCCCGGCTGGATGTTGAAATTCAAAATGAAAACCTATAGGTAGCGACAAAGCTCTTTGAGCGTCCTGCTGCCATTGGATTGCTGTCCACTATGAAGAAACCAGCCCGCAACGTCGTCGTCGAATATAAGAACAAGCGTGCTCGCAAGAAGAGCGTTTCTCTTTGGGGAAACCTTGATCTGAAAACTATCGCCCGCGAGGTTGAAGCAGATACGGTACAATCTCCTGTGACTGCTCCCGCAGATCCTGGTTTGCCAGAAACGGCTGAGAACAAGGCTGAAGTCAAGGACACGAACATGGGGCTTCGGGTCGTGGCCGAAACTCAAGTGCCAGAAGCCCGGGATGAGCTTGCGGCGGCAGAAATTGCAGTGCCACAACCGGCTGCAATCCGGATTGACCCGGCGAAGTCGAAGACTGCCGAAAAGCTTGCTGTGAGGCAGAAAAAGCGGTCCGGTCAGCACCGGCCAAGCAACAGCATGTTGCGAGAAACAGAAATGGTAACGCGCCCCGTTACAATACCAGATATTCGCGTTGAGTTATCAATGCTCGAACAAGAGAATGCAGATCTCAAGCGTGAACTAATCGCGAAATTGAGCGAGGAAAACGGGAAATTGTCCGGGATGCTCGAACGGGCTCAGCATCGATCTGTCACCTACAGGAAGATGAGCCCGGTTCAGCCAGAGCGCCGCTTACCATGAGCGGGATCAATGCGGGTTGTATCAGCACTAAACATTAAATGTTTCGTGCGCTGGTGATACTCGCCCGATCAGGTTATCCTCGCATTCGCTCATGTTTTCGGAAGGAAGACTGCCGTGGTCTTTTTGTCAGGAAAAGGGAGGGTAATGAACGATGAAATCATGGAGTGAGCGTTTCGTTGCGGGCCTGAAAAACTGGCGGTCGCGCAAGAACATCTCCAGCGAGGATGC
Organism: Brucella sp. IR068; assembly: GCF_049065885.1. Lineage (NCBI taxonomy): Bacteria > Pseudomonadati > Pseudomonadota > Alphaproteobacteria > Hyphomicrobiales > Brucellaceae > Brucella > Brucella sp. IR068. The sequence continues at coordinate 10,069 of NZ_JBAKHE010000016.1, forward strand.
AGCGCCTGAAACGCAGTACACGTCAGCTGATACGAAGCCGCATCAATCGGTTAATGGATCGCAAGCAGAATTTTCAGTTAACGGGGCGCCGGAAATCGTTGATCGCATTGACGATGCAATGCCGAAGGTTGAAACGACAAATCCTCCTCTCTCCGTATCAGTGGCTGGTGACGAAACACAAGCACCTGTCTTATCGCCGGATCAGCCGGAATTGACAAACGAGGTGTCCCGCGAGCCCTCGACCCCAACGTCTGTTACTGCACCGCAGCAAAAGCCGTCTCGTAGGAAATCAAAAAGCTCTCGAGAAGGGAATGTGACCGTCGAGACCCTCTCCACTTCAGACGGGCAGGAAGAGCCCCATGGCAGGTCCGGGAGCAAGCGTGTCGCCAGAAGCAGTAAATTGCAGTCCCACAATGCATTGCAGAAGGGAGCTGCCGGAAAGGTTCGGGCAAAAGCACTTGATAAAGCTAATGGCAAGCCAGCTACGCCGTTAGGAACGGGAATTCCATCAGTTGCATCTGTGCCATTCAAAAAGGCAAATACACGTCAGAAAAGTTCCGGAGACCCGGAGCTGCCGATTGCAGAGCAGGCAACGGGCAAAGATACGACCGCTGCTACGGCTTCCAGGTCTAAGCCTATTCGCTCTCGTGTCAGAAAATCAGAACATGTAGATGATGTGGTAACAGACGAAGTTCTTGCTGAACTGGAAGAGGAGAACGCCCACCTCAAACGCCTTCTGCGCGAAAAGTCCAGTGCGTCGCATGGTAATTCCGGCAATTGAGGTGGTGGTCGCTCCCAACAAACTCGGCTGCTGCCGGATGAAATTTGCTTGGACCGATAACTGCCTGCAATGGCCTTTGATGCGGGCCGGGTTGAATTCATATCACCCGGCCTGATGATGGCCAGCCAGGATGCTGCGCGTTTAGGGGAAGCCTGAGCCTACTGGCGGGTGACGGACGAGCGGTGGATGCGGAAGTGCTGAAACCACCATCTCAGAACCACGCGCGACGGCTTACCCGGCTATCTGATCTCGGTCGCCATGAAAGAGCATTGTAACTGCTTTATAAGCGCAGCAATGCCGATGATAGCGCAACAGTGACCTGGTTCGACGGAGGCAGGGACGAATGCGTCAACGGATCCCTTCGTTAGTTAAAGAAAACGCAGAATTGGTTTAGCCAGAAAAGACGAGATGCGAGCGCTCGCCATCTGGTTGTCTTGGTCGAGATCGACCGGCGTCCATGTCATCTTGCGGCGCTCCAGTATCAGAGCCATCAGGCGGCATTTGGAACAGATATTCGATCTTTCCAGAAACGCGTTCACCTTTGAAGCGCTGGGAAAGCTTGACCGTTGGGGCTATCCATACAGTGTTAAAGGCATCAGTATAAGCTGAGCATTTCATCCGCTGGCAAGGCTGCGTAGCTTCTCCAAAAGGTTTTCGCTGATTTCGAATTGCCGGGCTGTGCCGCGGCCCATGGAATTTGTGCCCATGGTTTCAGTCAACATTCCCCGCTTGACGAGAAGGTCAACGGTCTCTTTGACGCCGCTGCGGGTCAAGGCAGTAACTTCCATTATATTTGAAAGTGTTAGCTTCTGGTGTGCCTGGTTCATTGTATAAAGGATCGTCATCATGCCGATCTCTTTCACCCGCGCTTGTGGAGTTTCGCCTTCCAGCGGGTTGTCGAGAATCTCATGGAGGATCAGCCCGGAAAAGGCAAGGTTTTGCAACTGCGTCTTGAGTGCTCTTGTCATATCATTAAACTGTGTTATATACGGTAGTAAAGCTGGCTTGCGCTACCTGCGGAAAGCGTTCCCGTAGCGTGTTGCTGTTGTTGGGAGGGTCCACTGCATGAAAAACCATCTGCTCAAGTGCCTGCTTTCTGTCTGTTCTCTTATACCATCTTACCTGATTTCCAGCAGCAATGTGCGCGCTGATGAGTGGGGGTGCAAGGTAATCCTCTGCCTTTCGAATCCAGGTGGCGCAACCCAGTATGCAGAATGCCGTCCGCCGATCCACAAGCTATGGCGCGAACTTGCAAGAGGCCATTCGTTCCCGACATGCAGTGCGGTCGGATTCAGGAGCTCCCGGCCCGGCTATGACCCATACTATTGCAGCGAGGGTTATAAGCTTTCGGGCGGTTTCGGTTCTCGCGGCGAACAGGTGACCTGCGTTTCGAACTCGCTCCATAGAGTAAGCCGCTCGATGTGTTCTATGGATCCGGACAATCGTTACAGCCAGTCCGGCTCTGTTCTTTCAGCACGCTGGGAACACCGGGACGGGCGGCGCGAGTGCATGGGCTATCCGATAACGCGCCCGAAGGTCCGGGAGCGTCCGCATTATTTGGATATTTCCATTGACGGCGTCGGCAAGCAGCGCGTGTGGTATTAAGTGATGAGCGATGCATTCGTCGATCTCGCAAATAGCTGCGCTCCGATAGTTCAGGTGGAAACGCTGGCCGCCATCGTCAGTCTGGAAAGCAGGTTTCGCCCGTTCAACATCCGCATCAATAGCGGCATGCCGCTTCCCATGCAGCCGGCAAGCAAGTCTGAGGCGATCGAAATTGCGACAGCCCTGATTGCTGATCATCAAGACATCCAGATTGGACTCGGCGGTCTTGGTACCGAGGCGCTTCGCAAAATGAACTTGTCTCTTTCCGATGCCTTCGATCCCTGCCGGAACCTGAACGCAACAGCCACGCTGCTCGATAGCTACTACCGTCACGCGCTGCGCTTGGCAGATAATCCGCAGCAGGCAGAAACAGTGATGCTCCAGTCCTGGTATGGGCGAGGCGACCCGTCTCTTGGCAAGATGGTCAGATATGATGAGCAGGTGAGAAAGGAAACAGCGCGCCTGCTCTCCAAGCCTGGAAAGCTCGCTATCGAAGCGCCGGACCGGCAGGGTGCGCGCGAGCATCGGAACCAGGCACAACAAGATGGGAAAATCGCCCGACAAATCTCCCGAACGGATGAAGCAGCATCGTGGGACGTCTTCGGTTCTTCGCGGCACTCTTCTGTTCACGCCTTCCAGAATGATCGATTGGAGCAGAGTGAATGACTATCCGTACCAAACATCGCCGTTTTTATGCCCCCGCTCTCCTGGCCGCCGTCATTGCGGCTTGCTTTGTCGAGCCGGCCTTTGCACAGTCCGCCGGAATTGAAACCGTGCTGCAGAACATCGTCAACATGCTCACCGGCAACATTGCGAAACTGTTGGCGATCATCGCCGTCATTGTCATCTGTATTGCCTGGATGTTCGGATACATGGATCTGAGAAGGGCCGGCTTCTGGATTATCGGTATTGGCGGTATTTTTGGCGCCACCGAACTGGTCAATACGATTGTTGGCAGTTGAACGTAATGACGAACGTTCCGGTTCTCGAAGAAGACACGCTGTTCCTCGCCTGCACGCGTCCGGCAATGATTGCTGGCGTCACCATGGAAGCGATGGGTATCAATATCATGCTCACGACGATCCTCTATATTGTTGCGGGCTCTATTGCTTATGCCACCATCGGCATCGCCTTCCATTTCGTGTTCCGGGCTCTCGTGAAGCACGAACATAACATGTTCCGTATCCTCCTTGTCTGGGTCGAAACCCGCGGGCGTTCCCGCAACATTGCCTATTGGGGAGGCGCGACACTATCGCCATTAAAACTTGTTCGGCGTTATGATGAAGGGGACCTTGACCTTGCCTAGACTTGCGATGCTCCGGTCCCGCGAACTGGGACCCGAGACCTTCATTCCTTATGTTCGCCACGTTGACGAGAACACCATCGCTCTCCATTCCCGCGCACTGATGTCGGTGCTCGTGCTTGAAGGCGTTTCGTTCGAGACCGCCGATATTCTTGATCTCAACGGCCTGCATCGAAGCCTCAATACGCTCTACCGTAACATCGCCGACGAGCGGCTTGCACTGTGGACGCATGTGGTTCGCCGACGTGACAACGACTATCCTCAAGGGCATTTTGCCAATCGGTTTTCCGATTGTCTGAATACCAGATATCGCGAACGGATGGTGCGCGAGAACCTGTTTCGCAACGATCTTTATTTGTCCCTTGTCTGGCATCCGCACCGGGATCCTGTCGAGAAAGCAGCCAATCTCCTCTCACGGTTGCGCAAGGCCCGACGATCCTCAGTCGAGCTCGACCGGGAGGCGCTGAAACATTTGCAGGACAAGGTGATCGATATTACCGCGGGACTTAAGCGTTTCGGCCCTCGTGTTCTGTCCCTCTACAAGCACGAAGGTCTCCTGTATTCCGAACCGAGCGAGTTGCTCCACCAGCTTGTTGGCGGGCGGCGGGAGCCCGTGCCCTTGACGGAAGGACGGATCTCTTCGGCGATCTATTCGGATCGGGTCATCTTCGGGCGTGAGACCATTGAGATCCGCCATGAGGCGGAAACCCGTTATGCCGGTATGTTCGGCATTAAAGAATATCCAGCAACTACGCGCAGTGGCATGCTCGACTCAATCCTGACGTCACCCTTTGAGCTTGTTCTCACGCAGTCCTTCGCCTTCACATCCAAGACGGATGCCCGCACGATCCTGGGACGCAAACAAAATCAGATGGTCAGCGCTGCCGACAAGGCGGCGTCGCAGATCGAAGAGCTCAGCGACGCGATGGATGATCTCGAATCCAACCGTTTTGTAATGGGGGAACATCACCTGAGCCTGTCGGTCTTTGCGTCCAGCGTGAAGGAACTCGCCGATCATATGGCGAAGGCGCGTGCGGATCTTACAAGCGGTGGGGCGGTTGCCGCCCGCGAGGATCTCGGTCTTGAGGCTGCATGGTGGGCGCAACTGCCGGGCAATCAGCGCTATCGTGCGCGCTCAGGCGCGATTACTTCGCGCAACTTTGCCGCGCTTTCCCCTTTTCATTCCTATCCGGTGGGAAAGAAGGATGGCAACGAATGGGGATCTGCGGTGGCGATGCTCAAGACTGCTTCCGGCTCGCCATTCTATTTCAATTTTCATCACAGCGATCTCGGCAACACCTTCGTCTGCGGCCCATCAGGCACAGGCAAGACGGTCCTTCTTAATTTCATGCTGTCGCAGCTGGAAAAGCATGATCCGCATATGGTCTTTTTCGACAAGGACAGGGGGGCCGATCTGTTCGTTCGAGCCGCAGGCGGCACTTATCTGCCGCTCAAGAACGGTGTTGCAACCGGCTGTGCGCCACTAAAGGCGCTGGATCTGACACCAGAAAACAGAATCTTTCTCACGAACTGGGTAAGCAAGCTGGTCAAGGCAGGCGCACAGGAGCTGACCGTCACCGAGCAGCGCGACATCGCGTCCGCCGTTGATGGGCTCGCTGACCTTCCCGTCGGGCGTCGTTCCATTGGGGCTTTGCGCACCTTCCTGAACAACACCGATCCCGAAGGCATCGCTTCGCGGCTCCGACGATGGGAGAGCGGAGGGCCACTTGGTTGGGTTTTCGATAACAATCTGGACAACATAGGAATCGGCGCGAAGTTCATTGGCTACGACATGACCGATTTTCTTGACAACGAGGAAATCCGCACGCCTTTAATGGCCTATCTGTTTCACCGCATCGAGCAACTGATCGATGGCCGTCGCATCATCATCGTCATTGACGAGTTCTGGAAGGCGCTGCAGGACGAGGGCTTTCGCGACCTTGCCCAGAACAAGCTGAAGACAATCCGCAAACAGAATGGTCTTCTATTATTTGCCACTCAAAGCCCACGCGATGCCATTGTCTCGCCGATCGCCCATACGATTATCGAACAATGCCCCACCCAGATTTTTCTGCCCAATCCGCGCGGCGACCATGTCGATTATGTCAACGGCTTCAAGCTGACTGAGCGCGAGTTCGAACTGATTTCCCGCGAGCTTTCGGTCGAAAGCCGTCGCTTCATCGTCAAGCAGGGCCACAACAGCGTGGTTGTCGAACTCAACCTCGACGGCTTCGAAGATGAGCTTGCGATCCTGTCGGGCCGCACGGCAAACGTGGAACTGGCGGACGCAATCCGCAAAGAGCTCGGCGAAAGCGACGAGAACTGGCTATCGCTGTTTCAGCAAAGAAGAAGGACTTCATGATCATGAACGGTAGCAAGGCGCTACTCCTGGCGGCGGCAGCGTTATCGGCGCTGGTTCCTCTTGCCAGGGCCCAGGGAATTCCAGTAATCGACCAGTCAGCTGTTGCAAAACAGATTGAGAGCATCGCACAGCTTAAATCCCAGCTCGAGGCGCTACACCTGCAGGTTGAACAGGCACAGAAGCTGTATGGCTCGCTGAACAAGCTCACCAATATGGCAGATGTCGCCGGCCTGTTGAACGATTCCTCGATCCGGAAGGCGCTGCCGCCTGACTTCAATGCTATCGAAAGCCTGTTCGAGGGAGCCGGGACAGGTGCTGCCGGCAACGCTGCTTCCAAATATCTGGAGACCAACTCGTCCTATCGCACGGACGCAAACGATTTTTACGCGCAAGAACTCTCCCGCATCCAGAACAGGAATGCCGGGCAGATGAGCCTGGGCCAACAAATCTATGACGCCGCCACGAAGCGCATCGACGGGATCGATGAGCTCCGCCAGCAGATATCGAGCGCTGCCGATGCCAAGGAAATTGCCGATCTGCAGGCACGTCTTCAGGCGGAAACAGCTTTTCTTCAAACCGATGTCCTGCGCATGCAAGGCTTGAAGATGGTTCAGCAGGCGCAGGCACAGGTTGATGAGCAACGCAAGGCCGAAGATTGGCGCCAACGCATGGACACTATGGGAGCGGCATTCAAATGAAATACTTGGTATTGGCGCCGGTACTGCTACTGCTTTCGGCATGCTCTCCCGAGGAGAAGGTCTATACAGTCGACCAGTTTGCCGCCGATGAGGCCTTGCTGGCGAAGACCATCAGCGAATGCCGCAACAACCCGGGCGAACTTCGCGATACACCCAATTGCCGCAATGCCGAGGCTGCCGACGGCAGGCTTCGCCTCGAGCGCATGCGCAGGGCGCTGGGTGGCTGAAACCATGTATGAGGTATTCAGCTTCGTTGACGGCCAGTTCAAGACCCCGCTCGAGAATTTCATTTCGAGTGGAACCTTGAACATCGCCAATTGGATCAGCGGTCCGCTGACGGTGGCGCTGACGCTCTACATCGTTCTCTACGGCTATCTCGTATTGCGTGGCTCGGTGCAGTCGCCAATCCAGGAATTCGCCTTCAGGGCGATAAAACTCGCCATTATTCTCATGATGGTGAAAAACGCCGGCAATTATCAAACCTACGTCACCAACATCTTCTTCGACACATTGCCGAAGGAAATCGCAGAGGCGCTGAATTCAGGAGCAGCACCAAGTGCCTCAACCTTCGACAGTCTGCTGGACAAGGGCCAGAAATGCGCCCATGAGATATGGTCCCGCGCTTCCTGGCCACTTGATATCGTCACCGGGATCGGCGGGATGTTGGTGGTCGGCGCGAGTTTCCTCGTTGCAGCAATCGGCTACATTGTATCGCTTTATGCGCGCTTGGCGCTCGCCATCATTCTGGCGATCGGGCCGATCTTCATTGCCCTGGCCATGTTCCAGTCAACGCGCCGGTTTACTGAATCCTGGATTGGCCAGCTCGTCAATTTCGTCATTTTGCAGGTGTTGGTGGTCGCCATCGGCTCGCTGTTGATCACCTGCATCGATGCGACATTCACGGCAATCCAGGGCTACAGCGACGTGCTGATGCGTCCGGTCGCTCTCTGCGCGATCTCTGTCGCCGCTCTCTATGTTTTCTATCAGTTACCGGCCATTGCTTCGGCGCTTGCCGCCGGCGGTGCATCGCTGACCTACGGCTATGGTCTTGCGCGCGACGCTCATGAAGGCGTGATCGGCCGGACAGCTGCATATTCGATCACGACGGGCCGACAGGGAACACGCGTAATCGGCCGCAAGCTTACAGGGCCCGGGCGGATTGACCGGCTGGCATGACGATATTGGACAGGTAATCCAGATGATCCGTACTTTTTTGCTACTTTTGCTAACTGCAAGCCTTGGGGGTTGCACATCGATGACCTACCCGCTGCCCAAATGCGACGGTTATTCCAGACGTCAGCTGAACCGCTCCATGTGGCAATTGGAAGGCGATGCGAAGCCAGCAAACCGTGCCATCCCGTTCACGGAAGAACCTGTTTCCGCGAGCTCCGCCGCTTTCGCCCGTTTTGATAACGCCGGCTCCTATCGTTCGTGTGAGGACAGGTGAGATGGTAAACCCGGACAGCCTCAAAGACTATTTTGACAAGGCGAGGCGTTTCGATCAGGACCGGCTGATCCAGGTTGAGCGCTCAGCCCGCATTGCCTGGTCCGTGGCTATTTCAGCTGGTGCGGTTGCTGTCGTGTCGGTTGTCGCCGTTGCAGGGCTTACACCTTTGAAGACGGTAGAACCTTTCGTCGTGCGGGTCGATAATTCAACCGGGATCGTAGACGTTATATCCGCATTGACGTCGACCGCGGGTACATACGATGAGGCGGTGACGAAATATTTTGCCGGAAGATATGTCCGTGCCCGAGAAGGATATGTATGGAGCGAGAGCGAAGAGAATTTCCGAACGGTGGCGCTCCTGTCCACCCAGCCGGAGCAAACCCGTTTTGCGGCTATCTATCGCGGCAGTAATCCGGACTCCCCGCAAAACATCTATGGTCGCAGCGCCACTGCGAGGATCAGTATTGTTTCGATCTCGCTGATCAACCCCAATGTGGTATCGGTCCGGTTTATACGCAAAGTCACGCGCAGCGATGAGGTACGCGACACACATTGGGTGGCAACACTCACATTCGCTTACGTTAACGCACCGATGTCCGCGACAGACCGATTGGTCAATCCTTTGGGCTTTGTGGTCAGCGAATATCGGGCCGATCCGGAGACGATCAATTGAGGTATCCGTTTCCGAGCGCCCTTTTTCTTATCATCGGGCTTTCTTCGACAGCCCTTGCCCTCGAGATACCACGCGGTGCGCCTCAGGACAGCCGCGTCCGATTTATCGACTATCAGCCTTACAACATCACGCGGATCGTCGGCACGCTGCGCTCATCCGTACAGGTCGAGTTTGCGGTCGAGGAAGAAATCGCGCACGTGGCGCTTGGTAACAGCGTTGCCTGGGAAGTTGCGCCAGCAGGCAATATCCTGTTCCTCAAGCCTCGGGAAAACCAGCCTGTCACCAACATCTCCGTCGTAACGAGAAAGCGAGATGGCTCAACCCGGAGCTACCAGATGGAACTGACCATTCGGGACGGTAGCGTTGAGGCCGGGCAGAACACCTATTTCTACGTGAAATACCGCTATCCGGCAGATGAAGCGGCACGGCGGCGAGAGGACGCTGCAGCGCGTTCCCGCGCGGCCAAGGGTGACGCCGTCGAAGAGGTCTTATCCCTTCACGAGGCTTTTGGTCCCCGAAACTGGCGATACTCCGCCCAGGGCGCACAAGCGCTGGAGCCGCAGGCTATCTACGACAACGGCAAGGTAACGACCTTTGCCTTTGCCGGCAATCAGGAGATGCCGGCGATCTATATGGAGAACTCCGATGGCACAGAAAGCCTGGTTCCCAAATCCGTCGACGGCAGCCTTGTGCTCGTTCATGCGACCGGCCGCAAGTTTATCCTGCGCAGGGGTGGAGATGTGCTTTGCATTTTCAATGAGGCCTACGACCGTCTCGGCATCAATCCTCAGACGAACACCACGTCACCTTCTGTCGAGCGTGTGGTGAGATCGCAGCTCAGTAAGGCACAGTAGGAGGTATCATGGCGGATGCACAAACAGAGCAGATTCCGGGTGAGCGCGCTGAGACCTCAACTGGTAGAAAGATTGACAGCAATCCTATCCTCAAACGCAGTGCAGTTGCGATCGCTATCGTCGTCTTCGCCACTTTCGCGCTCTGGTCGATGCAGGGGCAGGACAAGCCGTCCGCAACCACGCAGCTGGAGCGGGTCGTTATCCGCCAGACCTCGAATTTCGAGCCGGCCAAAGAGCCCCCTCAACTGGTGCTGACGCCGCCCGAGGTCCAGCTTCCCACGCCTGTGCTTACAGACCCTAAACCCGCCGACGAAGAAAAACTACTCGATGCAGCACGACGTGCGCCGGTAATGGCCTTTAGCGGGCAGAAAGCCCCGCTTGGCCCGCAGCAGGACTATGCCAACACCGGGCAAGATGCCAATTACGTCCCGATCGGGAACGCACCGGGCAACTTTAACCGGCAGGACGAGAGTGAGGATCAGCGCTTCAACCGCATGCTGACTACAACGCAATTGCACGGCTCGCGCGCGGGCGTACTCGGCGATCGGAATTTCATCGTGGCGATGGGAACGTCCATTCCATGTGTTCTGGAAACGGCACTGTCTTCTGACCAGCCTGGCTTTACGAGTTGTGTCATCAACCGTGATGTTCTGTCAGACAATGGTCGGGTCGTGCTGATGGAAAAGGGTACACAGGTTGTGGGCGAATATCGCGGTGGCTTGCGCCGGGGCCAGAAGCGTCTGTTCGTTCTCTGGAACCGGGCCAAGACCCCGAAAGGCGTGATCATTACGCTGGCGTCCCCTGCAACAGATGCCCTGGGTCGCGCTGGTATGGACGGTTACGTTGACACGCATTGGTGGGAGCGCTTCGGCAGCGCCATCCTGTTGTCCGTCGTTAGCGATGTGACATCTTACGCCAATCGCCGTTTGCGGGATAGCGATGTCGATGCGCAAAATAGCACCGGCGCCGGCCAGCAAGCAGCAGCAATTGCAGTTGAACAGTCGATCAATATCCCTCCAACCCTGATAAAGCACCAAGGAGGGCTCGTTTCGATCTTCGTAGCGCGCGATCTCGATTTCTCCAGCGTTTATGGGCTTCGTGTAACAGAGCCACGCAACCGGATTTACGATCGTGCTGTTCTAGGCGACTTCGCCCCGGCATCGACGATTGTGACGAAATAGGCATGGGGATGACCATAGTTGCAGATGCTGGCGTGCTTCGCGAACTGCTCCTGCCGCTGGCCCCATTTCTTCGCCATAAGGCACTTTATGAGGTTATCGTCAACAAGCCTGGCACGGTCATCACCGAGGGACCTGATGGCTGGCTGACCCACAAGGTCCCCGAACTCACCTTTGACCGGCTCATGCGCCTTGCGCGGGCAGTTGCGAGTTTTTCCGATCAGGCGGTCAATGAATCCCAACCGATCCTGTCGGCGACCCTGCCTGATGAGGAACGCATACAGATTGTGATTCCGCCGGCGACGGCAAAAGGTACGGTCAGCATCACCATCCGCAAGCCATCCTCGATATCGCTCAGCCTTGACGACCTGGAGGACACGGGATTGTTTGCCGAAGTGCAACGGGTGGAAGACGACCGGCAGCCTGACCAACAGCTGCTGCACCTTTATCAGGCCGGTGCACACAAAGAGTTTCTCAGGCAAGCTGTGCTGGCGCGAAAGAACATCATTATCTCTGGCGCAACGGGATCGGGAAAGACGACGCTCTCCAAAGCGCTGATAAATTACATTCCTGACAGCGAGCGGATTATTTCGATCGAAGATACGCCCGAACTGGTAATCCCGCAGCCAAATCATGTTCGGCTCTTCTATTCAAAGGGCGGCCAGGGATTGGCCAGAATTGGCGCCAAGAACCTTCTAGAATCCTGTCTTCGTATGCGACCGGACCGGATCTTGTTGCAAGAACTGCGCGACGGAACAGCCTTTTACTATATCCGCAACGTGAACTCCGGGCACCCAGGTTCGATCACCACAGTCCATGCTGACTCAACGCGCCTGGCATTTGAGCAACTCACATTGCTGGTGAAGGAATCGGAAGGAGGGAGCGACCTTGAGCGACGCGACATACGCGAAATGCTCGCGATCGCAATCGACATCGTCGTTCAGTGCAAACGGATTGACGGGCGATTCCGTGTGACCGAAATTTACTTCCGTGATGCCCTCTCGTCCCGTGGGAAAGCTTCTGTTGGCCGCCAAGGCCTATTGCCTGTATAGCACCCCGCTGACGCGTTCCGGATCAGGGAATAGGCGGTAGTTCGCCTTCTGCAACCCGCCAGATCCATGGCGTTATCTCTGGCCGGGCTTCGATCAGTTCGCAGAGCCTCTGTTCATAATCAGCCCCGGCGCTTGCGGGAACGATGAACATGGCAACCGGGGCCGGCCTTTGTTCCGGCAATGTCACGCATACAATGGGAACACCACGTGGCAGATTGAAACGCTGCCCTTTGACACTCTTCCGCTTCAGCTGGCACAGTTTCTCCAGAAGCTTCGCTTCGTGCACATCCTCGATAGGCAACCAGTGCTCATTGACCACCATCGGGGCGATGTCCTCAATTGCTGCGATGCCTGCAGCCGAAACGCCGAACGTAGCGATGACGATCAGGTGGAACGACTCGTTCGAGCGCCATAGCTGCAGTTCTGCCTCATGGCGCGTAGTAAACCGTTGCCACGTGCTTTCCTCGATCATCAACGGAAATGGCATGTGCCGAACGAAGACCTTTTGTCCGTCGCGCGCGGGGGAAAACTCTTTGACCTCGGCCACGATCAGCATCAATTTCCGCGGGACCACACCGTTCGCCTCCACGCGTTTGAACACTGCCGCGCGCCGGGTGGCGATCCCCTCCCGGTCCTCAACACGAAATACTTCTGGCACAAACAGTATCTCGCTCAGGAGCCCGCGCCTTGTTATCATCCGGGCTGCCGCGTGGAGCAGGCTGGCGCGGACGCGCCCCCATCCACGCTTGCCCTTCCAGGTTGATCGCCACTCAGTCAGTTCACCAGCCTCCCAGAGATAATGTAGCAACGCTTTGAGCGACAATTTTTGTGGTACTCTATGGATGACTGCCTTCGAGGACGGAGCCGGAGGTCCAGCCGCAGCACGCGGGCCCTTTTTCGTCAATGAAAAATCCAGCTTCAGCTCGGCCCTGCCGCTGGCGTCGATCTCAATTGCCGTGCCGATCAAAGGGCCAAGACCCGAAAGCTCGTAGGGTGGCTCATAGGATGGGCAGGCAGGATGGTGATCGCGCCCTGAAAGCGGCATCCGCTTGATGGTGTGCTGATCTTCGACCCGCGCAATATACATGGGCACGGGCGGCTCTCTACACATACACATTGCACGCAACCGTTGCGTCCGTGCCTGGCCGAGGAGCCGTTGCAAATCAGGAGAGGTTTCCTCAATGACCCGATTCCCGATCGCGAACCTTCGCATCTTCCGCTCCTTTTTACCTTGATAGCCTATACGGTTATCGAGCATTATACTGATTTAAATAAGTCAGTAAAGTGCCCGCGATCAAACCAGTATGTGCGGCGGCAACATATTCGCTCGTCAATTTGAGCGGTCCGATGAGCTGATCTTTGCGAGAATAGATGCCGCTTGCGAGCAGCAGGCGGCAAGGGAAGCTTCGCCGCGGCTGGAGCCGGATTTTGGCGCAAGATGGCCAGAATCACGCGAGCCGCCGCGCCCTTGCCTCCTTTGCTCTTTGCGGCGTTCGGTTGTGGTCCCGCGAGATGCGGAAACAGGAAAAGCAAGGAAAGGGCGAACGCGCAGGCGTCGGAAAAGATATGGAAAGAAAGAGGGTTGAGGAACTGAGGGAACGAGTGAACTGCGCACTGGTACTTGAGGCAGCGGGTTTTGCCATCGACAAGAGAGAAAGCACCCCGCGTGCGGTCAAATGGCGAAGGCGAAAGGAGATCATTATTGTCATTTACAATGGCAAAGGATGGTTTGATCCCACATCGGATGCCAAGGGGGATGTGTTTGGACTGATCGAGTGGTTGCATGGTGTTCCATTTACGACAGCCCTTGATGAGGCCGCCCGTCTGTCTGCTTTTGCACCGACCAGACCGGAATGGAAACCTGCTACCCCAAGGCGGCGATCAGACACGAGCATTCTACACCGTTGGCAATTGCGGCGACCGCCGTGGCCCGGTTCGGATGCATGGCGCTATCTGCATGAGGAGCGTTATATTCCCGGAGCCATAATCAAAAATGCTATCCGGCAGAATATGTTGCGCGAAGGTCTCTATGGCACCATGTGGGCAGCACACACCAATAAGGCGGGTGCAATTACCGGGTGGGAAGAACGCGGCCCGCAATGGCGCGGGTTTTCGACCGGCGGGACGAAGATGCTTTTTCGTTTCGGCAATATCGACGCGAAGCGTTTGTGCGTAACGGAAGCTGCCATTGACGCCATGAGCCTTGCTGCGCTCGAAGCCCGTAGCGGTGACACTTTGTATCTCAGTACAGGCGGAGGCTGGTCGCCGGCAACCGACATGGCAATTCATTCTCTGGCGGCGCAGGCGGGTGTGTCGCTGATAGCTGCCACTGATAACGATCCCCAGGGGGATGTTTACGCCGGTCGCCTCTCGGCGATTGCAACGGAAACGGGCTGTAGGTTTGATCGGTTAATACCTGACCCGAGCGACTGGAATGCTGTTTTGAAGGCAAGAGCAGAAAGTGAGTTGGAGGAAAAAGAAAACGTGGATTGGCTGCCAGCCGTCCACCGTCTGCGTCAAGGGTAAGCTTCGCCCGGCTTCGCCGACCCTTGACCCCGCCGGACGGAACGGTGGCCTGGAGAAGGGGTGAGAAGGGCTGAAGGGGAAGATGGGCGTCCCGCAGGATGTAACGACGCCCCGGCCCTGAAAGCCAAACACAGTGCCAAAAGGAGCCACCAAAATGATCCATACCTCAATGCGCAAAGTTTATCAGGGCGTTGCCGACCGCCGGCAGATGTATCGTATGTTCGATCGGCATGCGCAGCGTCCAAATCGTTTCTCCGACGGCGCGGCGAGCCTTTATTGCGGCGAATGGTTCGCGATCACAAAGAGCGAGCATGATTACATGCTTGATATCTTGCCGCCTCTTTTTCAGCGTTGCGACATGTTCGCGTTAAGAGAATTTCTCACTGGTTCGATTACGAGCGTGTTCTTTTCGCTTCATATCGATGGCTGCGTTCGGCATTTTCATGGCTATTGCGACCTTTCGGACAAGGGGGCACCTGATCGTATGAGAGCCACGATCCTGAAGCGCGAAACCGCGCCAATGCAAACAATTACGCGCGAGGAATGCCTCGAACACATCTGGTCAGCCACTCACGACGAGTATCGCGGTTATGCCGATTGGCGGTTTCCCCGAACGCAGAATGGCAAGCGGATCGTCCAGGTCTACGGAAGAGCAGGGGGCGGAGATTTCAAGGTGCTCGATCAGCTCACCGACCGGGAGATCGTAGCCAAACTCCCGGTTCATTTGCGTTCTCTATGCCAGCGCGAAGCTGCTTGACGTATTGCAAACCGCATCTCTCCATGTGGAAACGACGGACACAATTGGTGACGAAACGTTCGAAGGGGAGTGTAGGCGAAGCGGCTTGAACAGCTCCACAGCGTTGCTGATCACCGGTGGGACCGACACTCACGGTGTCTCGTAGACTGACAGGATACCTGAAAGCGCCCGGACCAACCCCAGGCGAATAGCCGCTGGCCCGATTCAGCTCATTCATACCTTTCCATCCAGAACTTGGCGCGACCGCACTCGCCGACTTGCTCCGCGAGAGTGATGTCGCGCGCCCAGCAAACAGGAGATAGCTGCAATGACAGTGAATGATCCCTTCAGCCTCGATATTTTTAGCAACACTGCGTTGTCATCAAGTATTGGCCTTGGCACTGTCGCCTTCGCGGACAATTCAGAACAGGACGACGATCCCGATCCTTCGAGCCCGGCGCCAGTTCTTCCCGCCACAGCGAAGGACCATCCCTCCGAAACTTTGTGTCAGATGGGGGCCCAAAACTTCTATCTCACTAACAGTCGCGGGCTCGCGCGCGGCTGGAAGGAGCGTGCGCGTGACAATATCGCCGCCATCCGGCTTGCTGCCGAGATCAGCGCTGCGGATCGGCCTGCAACGCGTGAGGAGCAGGAGAAGCTGATCCGCTTTACCGGTTTTGGTGCATCAGACCTTGCCAACGGCGTTTTCCGGCGACCCGGCGAGATTGATTTCAGCGAGGATTGGAATTTGATCGGAACAGCGTTGGAGGATGCCGTAAGCGAGATTGAGTATGCTTCCCTTGTCCGATGCACCCAATATGCCCACTTTACGCCTGAGTTCATTGTTCAAGCAATCTGGACAGGTTTAAAGCGCATGGGCTGGCGCGGAGGCCGAGTGCTTGAACCTGGTATCGGCACAGGACTATTTCCGGCTTTCATGCCTGAAGACCTGCGCGACGCCTCCCATGTCACCGGTGTGGAGCTCGATCCTGTCACCGCGCGCATCGCCCGTCTGTTGCAGCCGCGATCCCGCATCCTTACGGGCGATTTTGTCCGCACTGAACTGCCGCCCGATTTCGATCTCGCCGTCGGCAATCCTCCGTTCTCAGACCGAACCGTTCGATCTGACCGGAACTATCGCTCAGTGAGACTACGGTTGCACGACTATTTCATCGTCCGCTCGATCGATCTCCTGAAGCCCGGCGCCTTCGCCGCCTTCGTGACCAGTTCAGGGACTATGGACAAAGTGGATGGCTCTGCACGCGAGCACATCGCGAAATCCGCCGATCTGATCGCGGCCATCCGCCTGCCTGAAGGCAGTTTCCGCGCCGACGCCGGAACAGATGTTGGGGTCGATATTGTCTTTTTCCGTAAGCGGAAGGCCGGAGAGCCCGTCGGTGACCAATCGTGGCTGCATGTGGACGAGGTGCGCCCGGCGATGGCGGACGAGGGGTCTATCCGCGTCAACCGATGGTTCGAGCGATACCCCCATTTCGTCCTCGGCACGCACGCGCTGACCTCCGGCCCCTTTGGCGAGACATATACATGCCTCCCACGCAAGGGCGACGACGTCGCGTCCTTGCTATCAGCGGCCATTGCTCTCCTTCCAGAAAACCGCTATGACGGTGAACCTTCCGAGTTCGACCCGGATCTGAACGATGTCGTCCACAATACGCTGTTCGATATGCCCTCCCGGAACTGGGTGCGCGAAGGCAGCTTCTTCATTGACAATGTCAAGGGCCTGATGCAGGTCGTTGACGGTAAGCCGGTCGCGGTGAAAGTTCGCAAGGGACACAGCGCCCACGGTATCCCGGAAAAGCACGTCCGTATCATCCAGAAGCTCATCCCGGTTCGTGACGCTGTGCGAGAAGTCCTCAAGGCGCAGGAATGCGGCCGGCCCTGGAAGGAGCTTCAGGTAAAACTCCGTATTGCCTGGTCAAGCTTTGTGCGGGATTTCGGCCCGATCAATCATACGGCTGTATCGACCATCGAAGATGCGCAAACTGGAGAGGTTCGCGAAACGCACCGTCGTCCGAACCTCGCTCCGTTCCTCGACGATCCCGATTGCTGGCTCGTGGCTTCCATCGAGGACTATGATCTTGAGAATGACACGGCGAGGCCCGGCCCGCTTTTCTCCGAGCGGGTTATTGCGCCGCCGGTCCTGCCAGTGATTGAGAGCGCGGCGGACGCGCTTGCGGTCGTGTTGAATGAGCGCGGTTGGGTCGATCTCGATCATATTGCGGAAATTCTGCATCGGGCTCCGGAGGATGTCGTTGCCGAGCTCGGCAGCGCTATCTACTGCGATCCCGTCGACGGATCCTGGCAAATGGCCGACGCCTATCTGTCTGGCCATGTCCGCGACAAGTTGACGATAGCCGAAGTCGCGGCGGGGCTCGACCCAGCCTTTGAGCGCAATGTAACAGCGCTTGCTGCAGTGCAGCCGGCCGATCTTCGGCCCTCCGATATTACTGCGCGCCTTGGTGCGCCATGGATACCGGCTACCGACGTTGTTGCCTTCGTCAAGGACAGCATGGGTGTCGACATTCGTATTCACCATATTCCGGAACTGGCGACATGGACTGTCGATGCCAGACAACTCGGGTTTCTGGCCGTCGGAACGTCTGAATGGGGTACCAGCCGCCGGCATGCCGGCGAGTTGCTTGCCGATGCGCTCAACAGCCGGATCCCGCAAATCTTCGATACGATCAGTGAGAACGGCAAGGAACGCCGGACATTGAATGTGGTGGATACCGAGGCTGCGAAAACCAAGCTTCAGAAAATAAAGGATGCCTTCCAACGGTGGATCTGGTCTGACCCCGACCGGACCGAACGTCTCACGCGCGATTATAACGACCGCTTCAACAATATCGCGCCGCGCCGCTTTGACGGTTCCCATCTCCATCTACCGGGTGCGAGCCGGGCGTTCACGCTTTATCCTCACCAGAAGCGCGGCATCTGGAGGATCATTGCATCAGGGGCAACCTATCTCGCCCATGCAGTGGGCGCGGGCAAGACGATGACGATGGCAGCCAGCATCATGGAGCAGCGGCGCCTAGGCCTCATAAACAAGGCAATGCTGATTGTCCCCGGTCATTGCCTGGCGCAGGTCGCGCGTGAGTTTCTAGCGCTTTACCCGATGGCGCACATCCTCGTTGCCGACGAGACCAATTTCACCAAAGACAAGCGTGCGAGGTTTCTTTCGCGCGCGGCCACCGCAAATTGGGACGCGATCATCATCACGCATTCCGCCTTCAGGTTTATCGGCGTTCCGTCAGCCTTCGAGCATCAGATGATGCACGAGGAACTGGAGCTTTATGAAAAACTTCTTCTCGACGTCGAGGAGGAGGATCGCGTATCGCGCAAGCGCCTCGAGCGATTGAAGGAGAGCCTGCAGGAGCGGCTCGAAGCGCTCTCCACGCGCAAGGATGATGTTCTGACCATCGGTGAAATCGGCATCGACCAGATTATCGTCGATGAGGCCCAGGAGTTCAGGAAGCTCAGCTTCGCCACCAATATGAGCACGCTCAAAGGGGTCGATCCGAACGGTTCGCAGCGCGCCTGGGATCTTTATGTGAAGTCACGTTACATCGAGACGAAAAATCCGGGTCGGGCGCTCATTCTTGCTTCTGGCACGCCAATCACCAATACGCTCGGCGAAATGTTCACCGTGCAGCGGTTGATGGATCATGCGGCGCTGTTGGAGCGCGGACTACAAGAATTCGATGCCTGGGCATCGACTTTCGGGGAGACGGTCACCGAACTGGAGCTCCAGCCCTCCGGCAAATACAAACCAGTCTCGCGCTTCGCCAGCTTCGTCAACGTACCCGAGCTGATTACGATGTTCCGCTCCTTTGCGGATGTCGTTTTGCCCGGGGATTTACGCCAATATGTGAAGGTTCCGGCGATATCGACCGGTAAACGCCAGATCGTCACCGCAAAGCCGACACCAGAATTCAAGAACTATCAGATGGTGCTGGCCGAGCGCATCAAGGCAATCGAGGAGCGAAACCGGCCGCCGGAACCCGGCGACGATATTCTGCTTTCTGTGATTACCGATGGCCGCCATGCCGCGATTGATCTTCGTCTCGTCAATCCTGACAGTGACAACGAACCCGAAAACAAGCTCAACAATCTCATCTCGAATGCCTTTCGCATCTGGCGGGAGACGGCACAGAACCGCTATGTCCGTGCTGACGGGAAGCCCTATGAGCTTTCGGGTGCCGCGCAGATGATATTCTGTGATCTTGGAACCATTTCAGTCGAGAAAACCCGCGGATTCTCGGCTTATCGCTGGATCCGTGACCAACTGATCAAACGCGGCGTACCCACTTCTGAAATCGCCTTCATGCAAGACTTCAAAAAATCGGAGGCCAAGCAAAGGCTGTTCGGCGACGTGCGTGCCGGCAAGGTAAGGTTCCTGATCGGATCGTCGGAAACTATGGGCACAGGGGTCAATGCCCAGCTTCGCCTGAAGGCACTCCACCACCTCGACGTTCCTTGGCTGCCCTCGCAGATCGAGCAGCGTGAGGGCCGCATTGTACGGCAGGGTAATCAACACCAAGAGATCGATATTTTCGCCTATGCAACCGAAGGTTCGCTCGACGCGACCTTGTGGCAGAACAATGAGCGCAAAGCCCGCTTCATCGCGGCAGCATTTTCCGGCGACACATCGATCCGTCGGCTTGAAGATATGGGCGAGGGGCGGGCCAATCAGTTTGCAATGGCCAAGGCTATCGCCTCGGGCGATCAGCGACTGATGCAGAAAGCCGGTCTGGAAGCGGATATTGCGCGGCTAGAGCGCCTGCGCGCCGCTCACATCGACGATCAGCATGCCGTGCTAAGCCAGATTCGCGAGGCCGAGCGCAAGATAGAGCTTTGCACGCGCCGCATTGGCGAGCTCGGACAGGATATCGAGCGCCTCATTCCAACCGCTGGCGATGCCTTCGCCATGACCGTCAGGGGCAAAAACTTCCGCGAGCGCAAGCAGGCTGGCAGGGCACTCATGAATGAAATTCTTTCGCTTGTGCGACTGCGGAAGGAAGGGGGGTGCGTCATCGCTTCGATTGGCGGTTTTGACCTCGAATATTCCGGCGAACGTGACCGTAGCGGCGGCTATCGTTACTCGACTGTGTTGGTCCGCAGTGCAGCCCCTGATGAAATCGATCTACCAATCAGCGTCACACCGCTTGGAGCAATTTCCCGCCTCGAATATGCCATCGGCAGTTTCGAATTCGAGCAGGAACGGTATCGTCAGAATCTTGACGAAGCACGCCGAAGGCTTGCATCTTATGCGTCGCATAGCGGCGGCGGTGAGTTCGCATACGCCGATGAACTGGCGGAGAAACGCCGCCTGCTTGCCGAGGTTGACGCCGCTCTGGCAAACGACATAGACGGACTTCACGGGCCTGCTATGATCGCCGCCTGAACAACGAAGTCGGCGATGCGTAATCCGCGCAGTTGGCCACG
Organism: Brucella sp. IR068; assembly: GCF_049065885.1. Classification (NCBI taxonomy): domain Bacteria; kingdom Pseudomonadati; phylum Pseudomonadota; class Alphaproteobacteria; order Hyphomicrobiales; family Brucellaceae; genus Brucella; species Brucella sp. IR068. The sequence continues at coordinate 30,750 of NZ_JBAKHE010000016.1, forward strand.
ATCTGGTTTTATGGCGTGGCGGGCTTGCACTGTGGCTATCGCGACAGGCGACCTTCGTCATCAATGAGGGTCAGCTTGCAGGGCGCTACATTGCTCCATTTCCAAAGGACGAGGTTGAAATCGTCCTCGCGCGCGCCCGGCGCAAAACTCCTGACCAGCAAACCATGATAGCCGGCTGCGACAAGCCTGTCCGCGAAGGCTTGGGTCTTCGCTTGTCCTGCCTCCTTCATCTGTTCGCGCCACGTCGGATCTGCGAGGCTCGCATCATCCATTCCTTGCGCTCGCAGTGCCACATTGTTTCGCGTGTCGAAAATGGACCCGAACGCCGCGGAATAGGAGACAAGCGTCGTTGGCTGTAAGGCACCGACCTGATTTGCCTCACGAAGCGCGGTCATGATTGACAGCGACGTATAGAGTGCTGGTGTTCCCTTTCGGTTGAACCTGCCTCCGTAAAGCTTTGCTCCGCGTCCGGACATCGGCTCGCGCGCGTATACGGGGTTCAGCGCCCTGTATAGTGTTCCGTGAAAATCCATCGGTGCAATCAGGCGTGAACACCGGCATCGACCGCGTCGATATAGTCGAGAACTTCGTCGGCGCGGCCCTCACGTACGAGCTGCATGGCTGTCAGGCCGGAGAAGCCGGCCAGCGGTTCGGAACGATACCAGGCATAGGCCATCAGCGCGGAGCCGAACCGCGGTTCGACCTTGTTGACGATTTCGGTCATCTCCCGCAGGCGACGCTGGGTCTTGTCGGATCGAATGCGATCCTTGCGCTGGATCGCGTCTTTACCGAGACCAGCTGTGCGCGCGATCTCTTCGCTCGTTGTACGCAGTGCGTGTGCGATTTTGCGCGGCGAGAATAGCCCCCCGTCCGCATATTGGGCGAGACTCATTCGACAAGCCCTCCATTCAAAAATGCCAATACTTATGACGCAATATAGCGTCAGAAAGCGCGAATTTCAACGGGTAAGGAGTTCGCAGACACGAGGGGAGTTGCATCGATCGACAGCCATATCCAGCATTTTCGAGAAAGTACTGGCATACAGCGCTCCGGATGGTTTCTGTCATCCGCCTCACGCCACCCTCGATATAAAAGGCCAAGTGGCTCCAGCGCCGAAGAGACCGAAATCGAGAGTTCAGAAGTGCAAATCTCAAGTTATAATTGAGGTCAAGAGGCGAGAATTTCCAATCCGGAAGCCGTCAACCGTCTCGGATTTAAAAGGAAAAGATGAGGCAGGAAGAGGAGTGAACCTGCTCGCAGATCGGTCAGGCCGCTGACGCTGACGCTCAAGCGCGCCGCTCGCGATCCCGGCCCGTCGTCCTTCGCAGGGCTGTGAGCCCCGCTTGTCCGGCCGGACAGGGATGCTCGGCCGCAATTGCATCGGCCCGCCCGCTCCGCAGGGCGGAAGGTGTCTTCAGGAAGAAGACGGAGCCGGGCCGGTAAGGGACCGCGTCCGCAAATTCAAGAAGGAGCATTTTCATGCATCTCATGAAGGTTGACCCGCGTGCACTGAAGGAAAATCCCGACCGCTCGCGCCATACAATATCCACGCCCCAGGCCGATGCCTTGCTATTATCCACCATCAAGGCGGTCGGCATTGTCCAGCCGCCGATCATCGCGGCTGAGAAGGACGGAGGAAATGGCTATGTTATCAATGCCGGCCATCGGCGTGTGAAACAGGCTATTGCGGCCGGACTGGAGGAGATTGACGTACTGGTCGCCGAAGGGGCTAACGATCATGGCGCAATGCGCTCCATGATCGAAAACATGGCGCGCGAGCCGCTTAATCCCGTCGATCTTTGGCGGGCAATCGAACGGCTGATCGCGCTCGACTGGACCGAAGAGGCTATTGCGGTGGCATTGGGCCAGCCCGTCCGACAAATACGCAAACTACGCCTGCTTGCCAATGTCCTGCCTGCCATGCTCGATCGTATGGCGCGCGGTGATATGCCTAATGAACAGCAGTTGCGCACCATTGCAGCGGCTTCGGTGGAAGAGCAGAAAGAAGTCTGGAAGGCGAACAAGCCAAAGAAGAACGAGGCTGCATCGTGGTGGTCGATAGCCAATAGCCTCAATCGCAAACGTTTGTATGCGAAGGATGCGAGCTTTGGAGACGATCTCGCCGCCGCTTATGGCATCGAGTGGGTCGAGGATTTATTTGCTCCCGCGGATGAAGACACCCGCTACACGACCAACGTGGATGCATTTCTCGGCGCCCAGCATGAATGGATGACAGCCAACATGCCGAAGCGCTGCTCCATCGTTGAGATCAATAGCTGGGGTCAGCCGGAACTGCCAAAGAAAGCTGAGCGCATTTATGGCAAGCCGCAGAAATCCGACCAGACGGCCATGTTCCTTGATCGCGAGGGCAAAGTACAGACTGTTCATTTCCGGATGCCAGAGGTGAAGAAGCCAAAAGGCAAGACCGGCAATCACGATGCGGAAGGCGTCAGCCTGACTGGCGATGATCCGGTCGTCGTGGCGAAGACACGTCCGGATGTGACCCAAAAGGGTTACGAAATGATCGGGAATTTCCGAACAGATGCTCTTCAGGAAGCGCTTCGCCATGCTCCAATCGAGGACGACATGTTAATGGCATTGCTGATACTGGCTTTCGCGAGCCAGAATGTGCGTGTCGATCTCGCGAACGGCAACACCACGTATGGCAGGCAGGAGCTTCTACGCCACGCTGTCGATCTCTTCGATGAAAATGGCAAGTTTTCTTTCGACATGAATATCTTGCGCGCTACTGCTCGCAAGATGTTGGCCGATGTGTTTTCCTGCCGGCGAGGACCGTCGAACAGTGGCATTGTTTCGCGCATTGCCGGAGAAGCCATCGGCGCGGATGCGTATCTTCCCAACATGGGCGGAGAGGACTTCATGCTTTGTCTGTCCCGACAAGCGCTTGAAGCGGCATGTAAGGACACATCGGTTCTTCCCCGCCCGCGGGTCAGAGAAACCCGCGCTGCCCTGATTGAGCACTTTAAGAGCGGCCATTTTGTGCATCCGGCAGCGCTATTTGCGCCCAACAGCCAGGATGTGAGCGATTGGTTGAGCTCAGGCGCTGTTCTTCAGGGCGATGACGTATCCATCGCGGATGAAGACGCCCTGGAAGGAGTGGCGAGCAATCCCGATGATATGTCTGGCGCGGACGCCAGCGTAGAGGAACAGGACGATCCTGCCGCCAGCATGGCGCAATCCCCGGAAGACGATGCTTCCGGTGCAGATGATTATGAAATCGCCGCGTGATCGCGATTTCTTCGTCTACCAGAGCAACAACACGCCGCTGCCGGCCTATCCGGCGGCGGCTTTGTTTTCAGCAAAAGCAAAGGGGATTGAACCATGTCAGCGTTGCTGATCTACGATATTGCTCCGATTGGCTCCATCATTGAGTGGGGCGACGGCGGGCCGCGGCCACCAGAGCGTTTTCGCAAGAAACTGTCCGTGTGGAAAACACGCAATTGCAAAGGCCAGCTGGCACAAAAGCAGGGTGAACGGACCAGACCGAACTACTATTCCCGCCTGAATTCATTATCCATGAAGGCGATTTCGGGGCTGAAGGCACGATCCTGCTGCAGGTATTGCGAACCTTCACCATTGATAGTGAATTGAGTTCAAGGTGCTCGAACGCCCATCCGTCGGTACCGTGCTGGTGTTCGGCAGGGCAGGAATACGCGCCGAACTTGTTCATCTGGCTGAAAGCCACGAAGCAGCGCGACCTGGTTGAAGAGCCATGGTTATCCTAACGCCGTCTTTGAGCAGGTCCATGGCCGGACGCGATTGCCGCTGATCTCTTACAGGAAGGACGACACGTTGATTTCGCCTGGCCGACGCACGCAACCTGGCCCGATGGAGGAAGCCCGTTGACAGACCCGCGACAACGCAAGCTCATTGATCGCAATTCATCTTATGGCTGCGCTGGCTCCGCTTATGCGTCGGGGTCGCGCTGCTTGCTACCTTGGCAGAAGAGCTTGTCCGAGCGATACTTATTCACGCGCCAACCTTACCGCCGTTGTAGCTCGGCCGCGGGGGTCAGAGGCCATGTCACGCAAGCCCGGCCGGCAGGATCGGGTGATCGCCACCTTTCGCGAAGGCTATGGTCCAAGGCCAGATCGGGCGGTGAATCTGCCCGATTTTCGGTCGGATCTGCCGTAACGCCTTGTGGCGAGATGGAGGCGCGTCCGGGAAATGCGATGCCGAAGTTAATGTCCACGCGGCGCAGCCCGAGCGATTATCGGGCGGATTTGTAGCGGGGAGACATGGCCTTTTTTTCCCGCGGCGCCGCTTCGAGGCATTTACCAGCCCTTGGCCGTCCCTCCCTTCGGATCAGGGTGCGCTCGTAAACCGGCCGTCGGTCGCTTCAAGGCCGCGTTCCGCGCCGCCCTGCGGCCGGACGGGCCTATCTCGCCAAGGCAGGTCCGCGGGCTGCGCAGGGCTTGAAATCCCCGCTAGCCCGCACACCGGCCTCGCTTGATTTGTCCCTCCCGGACCCTGAAGCGCCCGTCTTCTCGCCGGTTTGGCCCGAGCACGCCCGAAGGGAGGGCCGGCCAAGGGCCGTTTCCGAGCCCTCGAGCGAACCGAAGGAAAGGAAATCCCATGTCAAAATCCGCTAGAACTCCGCGTCCCGCCACCCGCACTCTTCAGGCCCGCAAGGGCACTACACTGGAAATGGTCCGTCTCGCATGTCCCGATACCACGCAAGCCGCCATGATCGCCGAGAGTTTCGGTCTTGCAGTTCTCGACAGCGAGGGCATCTGCGAGCTTCACCGACGCATGATCATTGAAACCGCCGAAGCTCTGGGCGAAAGTCTCGGCGAGCGCGCCATGCACATCCATCTGCAACGCATCGTCGGCGCCTATGTCGGTTCTGCCCACGGCGCAGGCCAGTTTTACAGCCGGGCGGTCACGGAAGCGCGCGATCTTACCGCCAAAGCCGCCAGCGATCTCCGTGACGAGGACCTCGATGGTCCCGTCGGCTTTGAAAGCGCCGCGCAACGCAAGCGCGAGTTTGCCGCCGATATGGGCATCCAATCTCACGCCTTGCGCATGGCTGCCGAAGGCGCGGTCGCGGCCTATGAGCAGGTCCTCGGCGAAAAATGGAAGCCATTTGAACGACCTGTAGATAATCCCGGACAGTCCCTTGGCCGCGAGGCCGCCGAAATGCAGATGGCTGCATTCGGCTAAGACCTTCCGTCGCGGGGCTTCGGCCCCGCAAGCATTGCAGCCCGCTTCTTGGGTCAGGCCTGCCGGGACTTGAAGCCGGCGCAACGGCTGCGCCGTCCTCCACTGTGTTCCGGCCTTCGGTGCGCCGCCTCCCTGAGTCCCGGCTGTGGCCACCGCCACGGGCCGCAATGGATGGGGCCGCAGATGGAGGTAAAAAATGAGCATGAAAAATGAACAAAAGCGCACAGACATCCATGCGCAGATAACGGATCGGATCATCGCCGATCTGAAAAAGGGCGTGCGGTCATGGGTTCAACCGTGGGCAACAGGGGATGGAACGAACGGCGTTATCCGCCCGCTGCGCCACAATGGAGAACCCTATTCCGGCATGAATGTTATACTATTGTGGTCCGAGGCAGTTGCCCGCGGTTATACTGCGCCAACGTGGATGACGCTGCGTCAGGCCAACGATTTAGGGGGACGTATTCGCAAGGGCGAGAATGGTACTGTAGTCGTCTATGCAAGCCGCTTTACAAAAACAGCTATCAATGCTTCAGGCGAGGAGTTTGAACGAGATATCCCTTTTCTCAAGACATATCGGGTTTTCAACGTCGAACAGATCGAAGGTTTGCCGGCTAGTTATTGTTCGCCTTCTCCGGCAACTGAGCCATCCGTAACGGCAACTGAAAATGCCTTCCGGTTTTTTGCCGAGATCCGCGCGGATATCCGTCACGGCGGATCGCAGGCCTACTATTGCCCTTCCAGCGATCACATTCAAATGCCGGTTTCCTCCGATTTTAAAGACATTGTTTCCTACTTGTCGGTTCTGGGACATGAAACAATCCATTGGACGGCGCATCCTGATCGTGTTGGCCGTGATTTAAGTCGCTATGCGAAGGACCGCAGTGAACGCGCCAGAGAAGAACTCATTGCCGAAATCGGCGCGGCGCTTCTTTGCGCCGATTTGGGCCTCGTGCCGGAACTGGAGCCTCGCCCCGATCACGCATCCTATCTGGCAAGTTGGTTGACTGTGCTTTCTAATGACAAGCGGGCAATTTTCCAGGCAGCAGCCCATGCGCAGCGCGCGGTTAATTTTCTCCATGATCTTCAACCACGAACCGAGCCGATAAGGGGGGCAGCTTAATGTACGACAGCGGCATTTGTCACTCGATTGCATTTCGTGTCCTGAGGAGGCGACCATGCCTGCTGGTTCAATCGTCCAGACAAGTATTGACGCGGATGTGATGGAGCGTTGAACGATGCGGTAAAAATGTTGCCTGAGGTCGGGAACGCGGTTCAGATTCTTCTGGTCCGTAATGCAAATGGGTGTGTGGTTCGCCTCGAATTGTTCCCTAACAGCGAGATGCGCAACGCATATTTCCACGTGGCTGTGCTCACTGCACCAGAAGATTAGCTGCTCGATTTCTCCGATGATGTGAAGGCGCCCTTTTCCAAGCCTCAAGCTGCAACGCGTGGCGAGCCAGGTTTACTCAAAACTTGGATCTCACCTGGCCGGTACCGCGTTGGATCGCTGCAATGGGTGCAGGGTCTCTCGTAAGCTCTGGCTCGAGCTGTCACCATTGTGGTTGGCGGTCTGGCATGGGACGCCAAAGACCCCGCATTGACGGCATGCCCACACAACAGCTCATGCTTTGCATCGGTTGAAGGGCGGATACCAAGTTTCAGCGTTCCAGCACGGTCCGACTACGCGATACTCTTGGCAAACCCGGAGCGCTCACCAGAGCGAAGCGACGGGTGCGCTGATGGCGAAATCCATTCAGCTACTGCGACATGGACCCCGCCAGCGGCATTGAAGTGGCCGCTGGTCATGACAGGCGATAACGGGGATGGGAGGGTGAATCAGCACTGGCGGGGGAAAACAAACCAGGAATGCTCACGTGGTGGTTGGCCCTGTCGAAGAACATGACCGATGAAGAACGGCCATGCCCAGTTTCCTACCGTTTGAGGTTTGGGAGCGCCTATCGCTACCTCGATGAAGCCGGTTTGACCGGAGGACGCCTACGCCTCGATCGTCTTCCGCAACGGTCAGCCATGCCTATTTTCCGCCGGCGGGCAAGCCCACCTTTGCATCGCGAAGCAAAATAGCCCTGTCCGACCGTCCTTCATTCCATTACGGCCCTTCGGGTGCGGTTACGATCGCCCCCGGTCTTTTCACCGTCATCGAGGCAGCGATAGGCGCGGCCCGAGCAAAACGGAAAGGAACCTGAACATGGCAGTCATCGGCAACTTCGCGACAAACGGCAACACCATCATTGGCAACGTTCGTACTCTCACCGTCGGCTTCCGGGCCCGCCTTAGTCCCATCGAACGCGTCTCGCGTGACGCCCCTGACTTCCGGGTCACCGCAGGCAACGGGGTCGAAGTCGGCGCAGGCTGGAATGCAACCTCAAGCGACGGCGAGCCATACATCTCCCTCAAGCTCGATGATCCGAGCTTCAACGCTCCGATCACAGCAGCGCTATGGCCGAGCGAAGCGGAAGGCGAATATACGCTCATCTGGAACCGCCCGAAGCGCGAAGTCTGATCCATAGTCGAAGGAGCTCCGTCGCAAGGCGGGGCTTCTTTTGCGCGTAAAGCCGGAGCCGTTTGCCTCTTTGAGGCTGTACAATCAGTGGCTTGTCGCGCAAGTCTGGCGACTTTATCGCGAAAACGCAGCGCCGTGCGATCCCGCTCTCACAGCGCAACGAGCCCCATCTGCTTCTCCGGAATATCGAAGATTAGAGTTCTCTGATGCTAGGTCAGGCGAGCGTGGCGTCAGCGCGGTGACGATCCCCGTCCTAAAGCCTTTTCGATGAGTTTCAGGAAACTGGGGAATCCGTACGTAGGCAGACGAAACAGGTCAGCTATCAACTTTGACCTCATTCAGACCTCTGTCGCCAGCACCTGTTGCGAACCAGAGATGTCACGGCACTCTGCTGGAAACCCGGGTGCAGAGAGGTGCCCCCGCCGGTTTGCGTTTTCTGATTATTCTGGCCGGGCATGACAGCGACCGAGCGGGAAATCTATCCATGCAGCCGGTAATGTCATGGATGCTTGAACACCGTCATTTTCCTCCCGTTGCTGCACGACTTTACCACCCGGTGAAAGAACCTCGCGGCGTCAGTCGCTATCGATAGTGTCAGCGCAGCGATAGCCACGGCGGCGTTTGGTTCGGGCAAGACGAGCGAATACCGATAGCGCCTCGTCCTGACTGTCGAAGGTTTGCATCATGGATTGCCCGGTGGCGCCTATACGGCCCCAGGTTCGCACAACCGATGCACCACCAAACAGTGTCGGCTGAATCCCTAGCGCATAGAAGCGTCGCATATTCCGAGAAGGATCGATGCGGCGAAGATGAACTATTGTCTTATCATTGTCTGCCATGGCCGAACTGTCGCTTCCTTTCAAAGCCGCGTCCAACGACTTTCTTGAATCGATCAAGGCCAAACGATTCATTCTCGTGATCGATTGGCGTTTGGATGTGATGAGCTGGCCGGTCGGAGAGCGAATGATTGGGGAGCTTCCTCGCAGATGTGGTTCTGCTCGTACCAATTAGGACACGCAGGATTGGCTGACCGGTGCAGCAAAAAGATATGGTTCGTTTCAACTATGGCAACGCAAGCATCGTCGCGCACACATAGGCCAGACCTGGGACCCAGGCCGACAGTCATACTCTTTAAAATGAGCGAGTAAATCCTGCGTCCAAACGTGACGGGAGTTGCCGGCCAGAGCAAAGCGGAGGGCGTGTTGTTGGCTATCGAACCTTGCTCAACGAACCCGGTTGAAGGTGAAGGGCCCCGACACGCTTTTAGCTTTATTGCCTGCAGGTAACGAGGGACGGTTCGGCTTCAGGTTCTTTGTAGGCCTGTGACACCGCCGGGCGTGAAGGCCTTCGAACGCTACCGTCGGCGTGATCATTAGCGAAATTGGCCGTAACCTGGAGTCGGCCTCGCAAAAAAGGTCAAATGCGCGGTTTGACGAACCGATTTGCGCGCGCCGAAGCATCCAATCCTTCCGCCGGAAGTAGATCGCACGACCACAACGGATCGGACGGTGCCCCTGTACGATGATGATCTGCTCATCCTTCCGCATCAATTGCGTTATTTCATGGGGCATGATCAAAGGTCTTCTCTGGTAGTTGACACTTTCTGATCTGCGCGATGCGCTTTTTTTCATATCCCAGCCGATATTGCGGGAGCTGCTCCTTACCTCGACAGTCATCTCGCCGCATTGCGCCGATACGTTCCGCGCTGTATCGAGAGCTTTGATCGCGGCATAGGAAGCAAAGGCGCATCCGTCAATCCAGGACGTCGCACCATCTCTTCCAAAATGCCGTTCCAACTGGCCCACCGACTGGTACATCAACATCATCGAAATCCCGTACTTGCGACCCCGATCACGCGCCTCTTCCAAAACACGCATGTAGCCCAGAAGATCGACTTCATCGAGGATGAAGAGCGCTCGCCGCTTGAAGCTGCCATCGGCCTGTATCATGGCATTGATCAGTGCCCCGACGATCACCCGGCCGATGCCGGGATAGGAGCGAAGAATCGAAGCTGGTATGTTGAGGAACACATCCTTCTGACCAGTCACGATATCACTCGATTTGAAGGCATTGCCGCAGACAAGTGCGGCGTAGCTATCGAGCGAGAGCCATTGAGTATCTTTTGAGGCCGTAGAATAGACGCCAGAAAAGGTTTGCTCGGTCATGTTGGTGAAGACGCCCAACGTTTCCCGGATGAAAGCTGAACCTGAATTCTCCTGAATGTCTCGCAACATGGCGAGCACAGACGGCTCGGGTTCGGACACAATTTCGCGAAGGCTGCGCAGATTTCGCTTTCCCTCATAGTCCGGAGACAGCATGACATGGGCGAGCAATCCCGTCAGCAGATTGTGCGCCTGACTTTGAAAGTAGGAGCCAGTAGAACTTTCCAGGCGTGCGCTCTCCGACAGGAGCATATGCGTCAAGCCGACAATGTCCTCTTCTTGCTTAGGCGAGCTTTCGATCCCGTCCAGGACATTAAAACCCATTATCGGGTTGGTCGGGTCGAGCACCATGACCTCACGCCCGAGTCTTTTCGTGCGATGCTCGACCACCATTGGTGCGACCTCGGTTGACGGATCCAGGCAAATTAGCGGCCCGCTATAGCGCAGTGCCGTCGGCAAGACGTTGCTCGTGGTTTTGTACCCGCCTGATCCGGCGAAAAAGAGCATATGGGTGGAATCGAAATCCTGGCCGTAGGTCAGAAGTGGTGCCTTGCCGCCCCGGCCCCAGGTCGAGCGATCATTTGGGTCGAAGGGTAATTCATGGACAATCTCTTTGTCGACACGGTAGCGTTCGCCGACAACGATTTCGCCATCGGGTGGAAAAAGCTTTGCTGCAGCCGACATTGAAAGCCAGTCCGCATCACCGAAAGTCGCCTGTCGCACTCGTTTGACCTGTTCGGGAACGACCGTCGAGATGCGAGCGGAGGCAGCCACTGCTATGAAACCGCATAAGGCACCCACCACGACAACGGTGTCGAGATAGGATAGCGCACTGTCCCAACCTACGACACGGCGTCCGACGAATGGAGCGAGGCGTTCGTACTCTCGCAGGCCGTAAAAGCCGGCCGCTGATAGATAGCATAACAGACCTGTGATGGCGATTGGCCGCCTGCGATGCATTGGCAAGACCCACGCCGTCAAAAAGCCGGCAAGAGGCCCGAAGAGAAGTGCTGGTAATGGTGCGCCGCGCAGAAACCAATACGCCGTTTTGTGCGACATTCCCGAAGCCAGCCCTGCCCACCGCCAGCCAACTATATGGAACGTGATTGCCGTAACCGCGATGGGTACGAGAACAAGCAAGAGGCTCGGATGAACTTTCCCTTTCAGAGCCATTCTTGCACCTCGTCGATATGAGCAACCTTCTGCTTCAGTGCTTGAGCGAGGAATGCCTGTTTGCCGATAGCACGCAACCGCCGATGTTCCGGCGATCCAGTCGTAACACGGGTGAGTTCAAGCAGACCCCCGAGCAAAAAAGCTCTGTCAGCCTTGGACAGGCCCGCCTTTACGACGATACCGCCAAGCAGGAATTTCTCGCGAACTTCCCGTTTGCGGTCACCTGCCATTTGAAACCGCCTCCGGCGTTCCAGGCTCAGTAGCCGTTGATCTACGCGACGGAGCAGAGGCGCTATCACCCGGATTTTTCTCTTTGCGAAATCGTGCGGCTATCTCTTCGAAGACGCGATCGATCTCCTCGTCTGCGATCTCCATCTCTGCCAATCCCGATCTGGTTGCTGCCTTTGAAAAGCGCTCGGCAGATTTGACAACCATGGAGCGCCGGCGTTCCCGCAGTTTTTCGATCTGCGCATCGATATCCAGAATTGATGATTTTGCGGCCATCTGCGTGTTCCTCCTCGTACGACAATGAGCGGCTTTCCATTTAAGTAACTTGAATACGATAGTAAAGCAAGCTACCGTCCATAAGTCTTCAAGTCGTAAATGGGAAATTTTAGCCTGGAGTTTGTCTGGAGAAACGGCATCGGCCCTGCGGACCGATCGGTTTGAGGGCGCAATATACGTCGCTTGCGCGACGTGTTTGAGAGGAGCGAAAATCCGTCGTGGCAATCATGTTCGTCCGAGCGCAGATAATCGGTAGAGGAACAGGGCGCAGCATTGTTTCGGCGGCCGCCTACCGCCATCGCACCCGGATGATAGACGAACAGGCAGGCACATCTTTCAGCTACAGGGGGGGCGCGTCAGAGTTGATGCACGAAGAACTGGCGCTTCCGGACCAAATCCCGGCATGGCTGAAAAATGCTATCAAAGGAAAATCTACAGCCCATGCCAGTGAAGCTCTATGGAATGCAGTTGACGCATTTGAGACCCGAACAGATGCCCAGCTTGCACGCGAGTTGATCATTGCGCTGCCGGAAGAACTAGCCCGGGATGAAAACATTGCTTTGGTTCGCGAGTTTGTCCGGGATAACTTTACGTCAAAGGATATGATTGCCGACTGGGTGTACCACGATAAGGAAGGTAATCCGCATATCCATCTGATGACAGCTTTGAGGCCTCTTAGGGAAAGCGGGTTTGGGTCAAAAAAGGTACCCGTGCGGGATGAAGACGGGAAAGTGCTGCGCGTCGCCACGCCTGACCGCCCGAACGGCAAGATAGTTTACAAGCTCTGGGCTGGTGATAAGGAAACCATGAAGGCGTGGAAAATCGCCTGGGCGGACACTGCAAATTGGCATTTGGCACTTGCCGGTCATGAGATTCGTCTCGATGGTCGCTCCTATGCCGAGCAGGGCCTCGACGGCATAGCGCAAAAACATCTGGGACCGGAGAAAGCCGCTCTTGTCCGCAAAGGTGTAGCGATGCATTTCGCACCCGGCGATCTTGCGCGCAAGCAGGAGATGGCAGACCGTCTGCTTGCCGAGCCAGAAATATTGTTAAGGCAACTCGCCAATGAACGCTCCACCTTCGACGAGAAGGATATCGCCAGAGCGCTGCACCGCTATATCGATGATCCGGTCGATTTCGCCAATATCCGCGCGCGGTTGATGGCATCTAACGATCTTGTTCTGTTGAAGCGGCAACAGGTGGATGCGGAAACCGGAAACGCCAAGGAACCCGCCGTGTTTACAACGCGGGAAATACTGCGAACCGAATACGACATGGCGCAATCGGCGGATATTCTATCAAAGCGGCCGGGGCTTTCTGTTCCAGAGAAGGCCGTCGCTGCGGCAATCCGGCAAATCGAAACACAGGATCCGCAAAATCCATTTCGCCTTGATCGCGAACAGGCAGACGCAGTGCGTCATGTCACCCGCAGCAGTAGCATTGCCGCGGTTGCTGGCCTGGCGGGGGCGGGCAAATCAACACTGCTTGCCGCGGCACGTGTTGCGTGGGAAAGCCAGGGGTTTCGCGTAATCGGCGCGGCACTCGCTGGCAAGGCGGCAGAGGGGCTGGAAGAGAGTTCCGGTATCAAATCCCGAACACTAGCGTCTCTGGAGCTGGCATGGGCCGGTAGGCGGGATCTACTTGAACGTGGCGACGTACTCGTCATTGATGAGGCGGGCATGATCTCATCGCAACAGATGGCGCGGGTGTTGAAAGTTGTGGCGGATGCAGATGCTAAGGTCGTTCTGGTCGGAGATGCCATGCAGCTTCAGCCCATCCAGGCGGGTGCTGCTTTTCGGGCAATCAGCGATCATATCGGTTTCGCAGAGCTAGCCGGTGTGCGTCGCCAGCGCGAAGAGTGGGCTCGTGATGCTTCCCGCATGTTTGCTTGCGGCGATACTGAACAAGGCCTGGACGTCTACGCGCAGCAAGGTCGCATCACCGAAGCCGAAACGCGTTCAGAAATTGTCGAACGCCTGGTTGCTGACTGGACCGAAGCGCGGCGAAGCCTCCTTGTGAATGCTGCCGAAGGGGAGGATGCAGCGCGGCTTCGAGGGGACGAGCTGCTTGTGCTTGCCCATACCAATGAGGACGTCAGGCGGCTCAACGAAGCCTTGCGAAAGGTGATGATGGACGAGGGAGCCTTGACCGGATCACGGAAGTTCCAGACGGCGCGGGGAATGCGCGAGTTTGCATCTGGTGATCGTATAATATTCCTTGAAAATGCCCGCTTCTTCGAAGTGCGTGTGCCCCATCTTGGACCCCAATACGTGAAGAACGGTATGCTTGGCACAGTCATTTCGACCGGCAGCAAGCGAGAGGGACCAGTGCTGAGCGTTCGTCTGGATAACGGTCGCGAGGTCGTGATTAGTGAACAGAGTTATCGCAATCTTGATCACGGCTACGCCGCGACGATTCACAAATCTCAGGGTATCACCGTCGACCGCACCTTCGTGCTTGCCACAGGAATGATGGACAAGCATCTGACTTATGTGTCTATGACGCGTCATCGTGATCGCGCCGATCTGTATGCAGCGCGCGAAGATTTTGAACCGAAGCCGGAATGGGGACGAAAGCCGCGTGTCGATCATTCTGCTGGCGTTACGGGCGAATTGGTCGAAACCGGCGAGACGAAGTTTCGGCCCGAGGACGAGGACGCCAGGGAAACCCCTTATGTTGATTTGAAAACCGGCGACGGCGTCGTCCAGCGTCTGTGGGGAGTCAGTTTGCCAAAGGCCTTGAAGGCGGCTGGTGTGTCGTGGGGTGATACTGTCACACTACGCAAGGACGGTGTTGAAATAGTCAAAGTAGAAGTGACTGTCGTCGACAAGGAGACCGGTGGGAAGCGAACAGAGGAGCGTGAAGTCGAGCGAAATGTCTGGGTGGCTGATCTGAAGGAAACGGCCGATGCCCGCGAACTACGCATCAAGAAGGAGAGCCGTCGGCCGGAGTTGTTCAAACAACTGGTCGAGCGTCTGTCGCGTTCCGGTGCAAAGACCACAACGCTGGATTTTGCGAGCGAGGAGGGCTATCGGGCACATGCGGCGGATTTCGCGCGGCGGCGAGGAATTGATATTATGGCGCAGGTTGCGTTCGGAGTTGAAGAGGGCGCAGCGCAGAAGCGGAAGCAGGTCGCAAAGCTCTGGGAACGGGCAGGTGCGGCGCTCGGCTTCGTCATCGAGCGAGAAAGAAGCGTTTCCTATACTGAAGGGCGTCCGCAATATAGTAGGGCGGAAACTCCGGGAGACCGGCAGTATTTAATCCCGCCCACGACCTCGTTTGCCCGCAGTATCGAAGAAGACGCCCGTCGTGCACTGCTTCGATCTGAACACTGGGAGGAGCGGAACGCAATTCTGCGGCCGATCCTGGAGAAGATTTATCGGGATGCCGAAGGGGCCCTGGCCCGATTGAACGTGCTGGCTTCCGATAGACGAACCGCGCCGCGCCAACTTAGGGATGAGCTCTTGGCCAGACCGCAGCGTCTGGGCCGTCTGCGTGGATCTGGACACGTGGCCGATGACCAGGCCACGCGTGAAGAGCGGAGTGTAGCACTCGCCGCTCTGGCGGATTTGCTGCCATTGGCGCGTTCTCATGCTAGCGCGTTCCGCCGGCAGGCTGAGCGTTTCGGCATTCGAGAGCAGCAACGTCGCGCACATATGTCGCTGTCAATCCCGAAGCTCTCGAAAATGGCGATGGCGCGACTCGTTGAAATTGAAAAAATTCGCGAAAGGGGCGGTGACGACGCTTATAAGACAGCATTCTCGTTCGCGGCCGAGAACGTCCAACTGGTGCAGGAAATCAAGGCGCTCAGTAATGCCCTGACGGCTCGTTTCGGCTGGAACGCATTCACGATGAAGGCGGACGCTTTTGCGGAGCGCAACGTGACTGAGCGCATGCCCGATAATCTCGCGCCTGAGCGTCGCGAAAAACTGGCGCGGTTGTTTTCAGCCGTACGTCGTTTCGCGGAGGAACAGCGTCTGGCCGAAAAACAGGACCCATCGAAAATCGTTGCCGGCGCCAGCGTCAAGGCCGGCACGGATGCGGTACCCGTACTACCAATGCTGCCCGCCGTGACCGAATTCAAAACTCCGTTAAATGAAGACGCGCAGGCGCGCGCGTTAATTGCCGCACATTATCTTCAGCATCGCGCGGCGCTCACCGAAGCAGCGTCACTTATCTGGCGTGATCCAGCCGGAACGGTGGGAAAGATCGAGGAACTTGTCGTCAAGGGAGTTGCCGCCGAGCGGGTCGCCGCAGCGCTCGGCAGAGACCCCTCTGCTTATGGCGCCCTGCGCGGCTCCGACCGGCTGGTGGACAAGCTGCTTGCCGCCGGTCGTGAGCGAAGGGATGCGCTCCAGGCTGTGCCGGAAGCCGTCAGCCGCGTCCGTTCGCTCGGTTGGTCGTGGATTACTGCTCTGGATGCAGCAACCAAGGCCGTCAGTGAGGAACGACGACGTATGGCAATCCCCATTCCAGGGCTTTCGCAAGCAGCCGAAGAGGCGCTCAAGCAGTTGGTGGCAGATAAGAACAAGAAGAAGAAACAGAAGACTGACATTGTCCAGGCTGCCCTGACTCCACACATAGCCCAGGAGTTTGTCACTGTCAGTCGAGCGCTTGATGAGCGTTTCGGCAGAAATGCGGTCCTGCGCGGTGAAAAGGATGTCGTCAATTGCGTTGCGCCTGAACAACGCCGGGCATTCGAGGTGATGCAGGAGCGTCTGCAGGTTTTACAGCGGGCAGTCCGAATAGCAAACAGTGGGGAGATTGTTGCGGCGCGGCAGCTGCGCGCCATTAATCGCGGACGCGGTGTCATCCGTTAGCTTTTCCAAAGAGCGCAAGGAACTCGAATAGGTCCGGACAGGAGTTTTGTACGGTCTGATGGCCCCCACCTGCATTCCGCTAAAT
Organism: Brucella sp. IR068; assembly: GCF_049065885.1. Classification (NCBI taxonomy): domain Bacteria; kingdom Pseudomonadati; phylum Pseudomonadota; class Alphaproteobacteria; order Hyphomicrobiales; family Brucellaceae; genus Brucella; species Brucella sp. IR068. Next base: position 47,202 of record NZ_JBAKHE010000016.1, read on the forward strand.
TTTGCTGATCATGGAAAGCGCTCAAACCGCTTCCGGCCCAGAGGGCCAGCACGGACTTAGCGTTACACAATATCGCCCGATCAGGGTGCCGGATGAACTCCACTCACTTGTGTGCCCGCGGGATGTTTAGTGACAGCGATTTCGTCTCAATCAACAACCCAATAACAGGGTATACGTAACCAAAATCGCGCTATCGGACAGGTCAAATCTCGCTCGAGGGAATACATATAGTTCCTTGTTCGAGCAGAGACTGCAATTCCCCGACTTTTCTGCGGCGCCCCATCGGCGTCCCCGTGTTGTCAGATCCCGTTCACGAGCTCGTGAGGGACGAGGGCTTGCCTTGGAGGAAGCCATTCGACAGCTTTTACTGAACGGAGTACGGCCTTCGGCAGGCTCCCTTCCATGAGTGTTCGAATTCCGTAGTAGGTCAATACGTCCCGGGCGAAAACGTGGAGAAGTAAACCGTCATTTGTGAAGTGGATATTCGCGCCCCCTGCTTCGAAGACCACGGACTTGCGGAATTCTTCCAGATGAGCAGATTGGCACAGTTTCGCAACTTTCTTATAAAGTTGCTCTGCCCTGTACGATGCGCATCTGGCGGGAATGAAAGCTTCACCGACATGCGGATACATGAAAATCCTCCCTAAACTGCAACTCGAGGCTTGTGCGACAGGGGGGCAGGCGAGAAGTCAAACCAAGGCGAGGACTGCCCTGGGCGCTTCTGGAACGGTGATCTGGACCTCTGTACAAGGGCTTTGCGCAGTTTAATTTGTGACGCATCTGCAAAAGCACCCGTAACGAAACCTCGAATACTCCACAGCAAACTGAAGACCGTCCCAAACCTTCAGCACGACCGATCTCCTCGAAAGAAACGCCGGCGCGACGGTAAACACGCCTCATATACGGTTCGTAGTTGGAAATGAGCTTATCGATACCATTGTCCAGCGCTACCTCGCACAGGGCGAGCAGTAGGAAGGAAAAGGCATTGGCTGGAAGCAGACCGGGCATATCGCGTTTTAGTAAGTCGTCGTCGATGCACATGCGTGTACCTTCCCAGATGCCAGGAGCTCTCAAACTGCAAGCATTGGGGAATGTGTCGCGAAAGACGTCATAGAGAAGCGTTGGCCCTGTTGTCGGCAGGAGACGCACTGAGCCGTAAAGTCGGGTAAAGTTTTTACCGCACCATAGAAGGTAGGCCGGTCCGTGATCGTCATAACGATCACGCTCCCATGGTCCGGAAACAGACACACTCCAACCGAGCCGATCTGCGAATATTTTCTTCCTCAGTCTGAATGACTGATCGAGCAAATACCTATATTTTTGATACTCGTGTGCTTGAACAAGGAGATACATACTTGCCTCCATCGATTAATGGAGAGCAGCATGTAATTCGGTGTGTGCCTGTTAAATCTCCGGAGATAGGCCCCCTTAATTTAAGGTATTGCCATAAGGATTGATCAAACGCAGCTGGATAGCGCGAGACGTGGCGGAGGCGATCGTTGCCGCGCCGAGCTTGTTTCTTGCAGAAGTCAGATAAGTTTGCACGGTGTGATCGGAGAGTTCGAGAATGGCTGCAATATCCTTGCTATTCTTACCAAGCGCGGTCCAATAGAGGCATTCCTTCTCGCGTTTGGTGAGCTGTGGCACAGGATCGTGTTTGCCGTGCAGTTCCACGATCGCCTTCCTGTGGATATGCAATCCAATTCCCTCCCATTCGTCCCGATACCGATTTACGATTTCGCTCCATTGGTCTGGTGGTTTTCGGGAATTCAAAGAAAAGAGAGCACGCCGTTTCTTGTCGATGATGGGAATTGAGTAGCCGCTGGCGCCAAGTCCATGTTGTTGGGCTTCGTTTAAAAACTCCTGCGCGTCCTCTGCGACGTCAAGGTCACGCCAATCGAACGCCGCTTCTCTCTCGAAGCCCTCCCGCACAACCGGATCAACTTTTGTATATCCGCTCAGGAGATAATGGGAAACCCAGCTGGGCGGGTAAGTTGTGCGAACGTATGGTGTGTCTACGACGTCTGCCACCGTCAGAGCAAGATGATAGGTCGCAAAGTCAACACCATAGGTGGTTTGCAATACCGCGAGTGCCTCCACAACAGATGATGCTGCCCGAATAGCCTGGACGGCATTGTGATAGCGCAATGGTGATTCATATTGCTTCATCGAGATACCCCCTGGAAAACAATTGGTCATGAGATCGACCAAAAGGAAATCGCAAAACCCCAAGTTCGGTTTCAGATTATTAAAATATTCTAAATTACAAATCAAATTATCGAGAGACATGATATAGTATAAGTGTCAATCGGCATCTCTAATATTGTTCTCTTGCTGCAGCCCCGTTGTCAGCCTCATGCCGAACTATTGCTTTTCTGCGGGCTGTTCTATAGAGGGTCGACGTTATCCGACTGCTGGTCCGAGGCTAAGCTACGTTTCGCCCAATCGATATAGCCAATCACACCTTGGGTGAGCGCAGCGGTCATCAGATCAACCGTGAGAAGCGTAGAGCCGCGGCGGCAAGCTCGTGGCGTGCTTCTTGGCCATAGGTCACGCCTTGCAAGGCACCATCATTTAACCAGTTCAGAGAACCAGCTTGCCATAACTTGGGGGCATACTAATAATCGGAAGTGATTATGGTGGGATGCCTGGCTTCGGTTTCCGTAAAAGCTGGTCTCGGTTTTTCGTCCGTCGCGCCTGGCGGTGAACACACGTACGTCGCTCCTCGTTATCATGGCCCGACCGGCTGGTAGCTTCTATGTCAATGCCCTGATAATGGGGAAGTCTTCCGTGGGATTTATCTGTCTCACGATTGTTGGCATGCTCTTGGCAGATAGCACAATCGTAATTTCTTGTTTTGACAACAGACGGCGTTAGGCCCTCGGTGCGCTATTCCTCGTTCTTTTTTCAGGGGCTGTCGTTGTGTTTGTCCAACAGAAGTTGGAGCTATCCGCAAACCAGACCCGAGAATATTGGCTACTCGTTGGTTCAGTTGGTCATGTGTTCATTACGGGTGTGTTCAGCGCCTTTGCACGGTTGAGGAGGAATTCTCAATGACGAAATCTCCGTCAAACTTCATGAATGAATGCGACATGGCGCCCCGGCTCAATGAAATGTTCGCTTTCTTTTCCGCAACAGCGGGCGGCAAATCAGGTGCTCCTGAAAGGAACCCTGTCGTGGATCCCAGATTATTGCAATTCGATAGTCGATTGTCGCGGTTCGCAAAAGTGCAGCAGACCTTATGGGGGAATTTCGATCCCCATTATTTCAGCAGTATTCCTTATCGCCTCGAAGAGGAAATCCGACTGGGCGACGCATTGTTGGAATATGGAATGAGCAAAGCGCAATCCGGCCATCCTGTAGGATACTATATACTTGGTGCAGCTGAGGGCACTTTTGCACGCACGATCGCCAGTTTGGCGGAGGGGTCAATCTTGACCTTGTCGTGTAGTCCCAACAAGGAAAATGAAGCAAGTTTCTATCGTGGGGGGCGACCACAACATTCTACTTTCTTCCTCGGTCCGTTTCACCGATTAACATCATCCTTTCTTTCAACCGATCCCGTTTTAGCCCCGCTAGGGGGCAAGTTTGACGTCATTGTGGAAGACACGACATTCCAGATGTATTCTGCTAATCGGTCAGGGCAGATCGACTTCGTGAAACAATATTTACATGATGATGGAATATTGCTTTTCGTCGAGAAACATAGGCACCCCGACACGGCGGAGTATGTTCGGCGCGAGCTGCAGAAGGACTATGGCTTTAAGGCGAGATATTTTTCATCCGAAGAAATAGACAAAAAGAGAAAGACAATTCTCCAACGAATGAACCTCAACGAGGTCACTCTGGAGGATATGGCATCCACCATCGGCGAACATTTCAATCACGCCTGCATTACCTGGAATAGCGGAAATTTCTATACAATCGCGGCGAGCAACAATGCCGATAACCTAACTGCATTGGTGCAGCAAATGTGCGATCCCTGCATACCGAACGAATACGTCTATGAAGAACTACCGGGTGCCTTGGCTGGCTTTTCAACAACCCTGCCCAGATTTCGACAACCCGCCAGAAAATCGCGATGAAACAGCCAGAAATGGAATTCGGCACAAAGAGCGATCAGGCGGTGATGTTTCATTTTCTAGCGGCGATGCTCGTTTCTAACACCGGTCGGAACGCCTACTTTGTTTGCATAATATGGGGTGGCCTCACCTCGGAAAACGATGCGCGGGTTGTCCCATTTCTGTTATTTGCAAGTACCTTGTCGCAGTTTCTCGTCAGTGGAATATCCGGCCATATAGCCGATGTAGCGGACCGGCGATATCTCGTTATGGGTATGGATGCGGCCCGAGCGGTCATTGTTGCATTAACGGGTTACGCGGTATTAGCGGACATTGGGGTTACAGCTCTGATTTTGTCGGCTGCGCTTTATTCGGCCGCCGATCGCGGCTACCTCACCGCCATGCAGTCTGTGATCCCCGGTCTGCCCCGGAGTGCAGTTACAGCCAATTCTGCGTCCTATCTGATGATGCAATCGGGTACATTCCTCGGAGCGGCTCTGGCGGGTTTCCTTCTTAATTTCCTGTCTTATGGTGCGGCACTGTCGCTAATTAGCAGTATGTTTATTCTGTCTGGTGCCTTTTTAGGGGCAAAGCGAAGTTTCTCTTTTAACAAGAATCGGACTGAAACTGGTGATTTTGAGCGACCGAAGTACTTCTCTTCGATAGGGCCACTGATTGAGAACAAACTATTTTTACCCACCCTGTGTTACAGTTTTTCGTTTGGGGTAGGGATTTTTGTCAACGCTCTTCTGGCGGTTTATGTCCTCAACGAATTGAATGGCAATGCGGTTCTGTTTAGCAAGCTTGAATCTGCATGGGCACTGGGCGGTGTGCTCATATGTCTTGTATTGGCAGCGGGTTCCGGATCGGCTTTGTTGAAGCCTGGGCAGACCGGGTTTCTGTTTTTTTCAGGCATAGCTTTGGTGCTGCTTTGGATAATTCCGCTTCGCATTCCTGTTGCTATCCTTCTCGTCCTGCTCGGTGTCACATACAATCTGAGCCGGATCGGTCTGGATGTACACGTCCAGCACAATGTCCACCCAGCATTTATCGGACGCGCGAGAGGGGCCATTAACTCGATAGCGACAGGGCTTGGATTGCTGATTTATGTTCTGATCGCGATGGTTGGCGACGCTATGCTCCCTTCGCACATTCTCGCGGGATATGGCGTTTGCGCCATCATCGCAGCGGTGACATTCATGATCGCTTCCAATAGCCGCCCAGAATGTAACAGGAGTGGGCGAGATTGATTCATTCGTCCGACATCCGCAGCGCGTTGAACAGCCTGGTTCCCCTGGTGGAGGATTACTGGGATAGTTCCGTCTCGGCATATTCGGCTGCATTATATGATGGATTTCAAACGAATGATTTAGATGTCAGGCAAGATGCGTTTGGCCGGCTTGTCAAACTTCTCCGCAGGCGGGCGTTGCAATCAGGGTATAGCGATGCAGAAGCGCATACGCTGACAAATCAACTTCGATGCAGGCCAGTCATTCAGACAGGGCCCCATTGTCATCTCATTATCGAGCCGGACGCATTTTTCACCCACCTCTTCAGCATCATGGGCTTAAAAGCGCTCGCTGAATGCTGGCACATTCATTATTCCGTTTCGACAGTGAAATTCATCGAGAAAGCGAAGAAGGGACCCGGATGGCTTTGGCTTGATGGGCAGCATGTAAACGTCTTTGGTTTATCTCGTAGCAAAATGGAGCCTTACAGTGTCTGCGGCCGCCAAGATCGTTTCCGTTTCCTTTTGACTTCCCCTAACGACCAAGCACCCCGCCCGGCACTTGATCGGTTGAGTTCCATTCTTCCCGAAGACGAATTCCCCTCTGCAGCAGAGGCAATCAAGACAGCGAACCAGCATCTATGGCCAAATTGCTTCGGTTGTCAGAACAAATATCTTCAACTGGACGACGCGGATCTCGCCCTCCTTGTGCTTGACCATCTTCTGGATCCAACTTCCTGGCTGTCGCGCCATTTCTTCGATGCGCCCCATATGGTCGCTGCTTTTATGAACGAGGTCAAAAAGCTCGATCTCGGCCCATGGGCTGGGTGGTTCAAGTTCGGCACGGACTTTTTCTGGCGGATACGGGATGGACGGATAAAGCGGTTGAAGCTTGAGAATAACAGGTTGCGCGATGAAGCTGGAACGTTCGAGTTACACCTCAATTCCCGGTCTCTGGCTGAGGCTCTGGAAGCGGAAGAGATCATGCCGGGTCTCTTTCTTGTATTTCTGGTTCTCTCCATACTTCCCGGTACGAGAGTGCTGGGCGGTAGTAGGCAGGTCGTATACTATCCGTTGATGCGTTTGGCATTTTTGTCTGCGCTCGACAGTTCTGCGGCTCCCGTCAATAAGGTCCTGGCAGAAAGTGTTCGATCAGATCGGATGCCCAGTGTCTGGGGACATCGGACGATTGCTCCTGCCTTTGCGTCCCCGTGGGAACTCTACACGACAACCGGTGATGATCCGGAGGCCAGAGAGCTGATACTGGAGGCATTCGCCGGCCGTACTCTAATTTCAGCGAGTGCGGGCCTCCCGTCATTTTTAGAAGATGAGCTTTGGGCCCGATTGTGCGTTCGGGCCAAATCCGGCCATTGGCACGTTTGAGCCTTTGATCGAAGGGCCGCGCATCACCATTTCGCGTCGAATGTATTCGGCCGTCGCTTTCAAATCCGGAGGCCCACTGATGACTAAACACATGACAACCATCCGCCGCCTCGAAACAGCGGACCTGGAAGCATTCCGACGTGTGCGGCTGGAAGCTCTTCTCTGTGAGCCTGCCTCATTTACGAGTACCTATAGGGATTAGGCTGTTATGTCGGAAAACGACTGGCGGCAGCGATTGAACGATCCGGTTTTCGCCATTTTTCAAGACGGGGACCCGATAGGCCTTATAGGCCTCGTTCGGGAACGCTTGCCCAGGGCAGCTCACCGTGCCTCGATTACGATGGTGTATATTCGCAAGAATTTTCGGGGGAGTGGACTAGCGAAGTCTCTTCTGGACACGGTTGCAAAATTTGCGTGGGATATCGGTGTGACACAGCTGGAACTGACTGTAAGTTCCGAAAACCCTGTGGCAATTAGCTTCTACCGCCGGGAAGGCTTTGTCGAAATTGGCCGTATTCCGGCTGGCTTCATACACGAGGGCAGAGAAATTGATGACGTTTTGATGGTGCGTCGTCTGGCAATCGAGCCGACGGAAACGAAGTTGCGCCCTGTGTGATAATATACTGGAACTTTGCGACCAGTTCCGCGCATCCGTTCCTCTGCCCGGCAGCCTCGTAGCGGGTCGAAAGATCCATTTTTTACAATGTGGTCCCTGTAAAAAGCAGGTCATGTCCTAACCGACAGATTGTCGAGTTTACTCCGTAGATGAATGCACCGCGCCGCGCATGACTGCGAATATGAACATTCGTGAGATTTTTGCGCGCAACCTCAGAATAATGCGACACGCAAGGGGCTTGTCGCAGGAGAAACTTGCGCATCAGGCTGGTATTGATCGGACATATATAAGCTCTCTCGAGAGATGCATTTATAGTCCGACCATCGATATGGTCGCCACCCTTGCCGAGATACTGGAAGTTTCCCCGGCGGATTTGCTTACGCATGAATCGAACAGCGGGAATTCGCGTCCGCGGAACCGAAAACCTTAGAAGCGGCTAGCCTCGTTGTAGCTATTATTCCAGCATTTGGGTTTACCGTAAGCTGGCTGCGGAATGGCATAGCATGGCCGCGACTTCATACGATTTCACGAACGCCGGAACAGGAAGAAACTCAAACCGTGAATGGAAATTATACGCGCCTGTGAACATATTGGGCGTCGGAATACCGCGCTCAGACAAGACTGCACCATCGGTTCCTCCGCGCATTGAAATGAGTTTCGGTTTGACGTTCACCCTGTCGAGAGACGCCAGGAGTAACTTCATCGCTCGAGGATCGGCCGAGAAAAACGGGCCGACATTTCGATACTCATCGGTTATGCGGCATTGGATTTCGCCAGACGGGTATTGCATTTTCATCGCATCTACGATGGCAATGATTTTCTGCTTTCGCGCCTCGAATGAAGCGGTGTCGAAGTCGCGTATCAGAACCCGGAGCGTTGCTGTGCTGTCGTTGGCGACAAGATCCGACATCCAGTAAAATCCTTCTGTTCCATCCGTATGTTCAGGTGTGTCCTTTCGATCGAACTTGGCGATGAAATCCTGCGCCATAAGCACGGGGTTTACAAGTTTACCTTTCGCTGACATCGGGTGTGCGCTGACCCCCTCAAAGGTGATTTCGCAAGTGGCCGCATTGAAGTTTTCGGTTACGACCTCACCAAGTTCACAACAATCGATCGTATAGGCAAAGTCACAGTTAAATCTTTCCAGATCCAGCGCTTTGGCACCTCTCAGCCCGATTTCCTCATCGGGGACAAAGGCGACGGCCACATCGCCATAGTTTCCGGCCTCATCCAGGCGGGCCATAAGTGTCATGATAACGGCGATTGCAGCCTTATTGTCCGCTCCAAGTACACTTGTTCCATCGCTCGTGATGACATCATGGCCAACCCATCGATTGATTTCCGGATGCTGGTCAACGCGCAACCAGATATCCTTTTCCTGGTTAAGACAGAGGTCACAACCAGTGACGCGATGTATTTGAGGGCGAATGCTGGCCTGCAGACCCACATCTGCGGTATCGAGATGAGCAATGAAACCGATGCGTGGCGCATCAGGCTGAGTACCGCGCCTTATCCCGGTCACGATGGCTTGGTCATCAACGACAACCTCCTGAACTCCCAAGGCGATCATCTCCCGGGCCAAAAGGCGCGCGAGCTCCATTTGGCCAGGAGATGATGGCAAGCGCGATGAGGATGCGTCGCTTTGACTTGCAATTGCGACATAGCGGAAAAAGCGCTCCGTCAATTCACTGCTGATATCCATAGTGTGACTTCCAGTCTCAAGAGGTTTGCTTGATCGTTTTACAGCGGGACCGGTCACAGGCTGACACGACCGCAGCCTCCGGAAATCTCGACGTTTGTCCCGAAAACCGAGGATCGGTCCGCAAACTGATGCAAAATTCGATCTGCGTTCTGCTGTCTCGCCAGTTCGGGCACAAGGCGCTGCTCAAACGTTGCCCCGCTTAGTGCCTGTTCACCACCAATAATCAGCGGATGAAGCACCGCCTCGGTCAGGTTGTTGTTATCGTCAAAGGAACATGATCCGATCACGCTCTCCCAGACCTCGGGAGCACGCCACGTGCCCTCTTCTGACGGTACGTGGAAAATGAAGTTACCAAGGCTGTAGAAAATCGGCCTCTTCCGGTAGATCTCCATCCCCTGCAAGACAGGCGCTCCATGGCTCACAAAAGCCGCCGCGCCCGCGTCGATACATTTTTTTGCTATGCTTCTAACCCAGTCTGGCACCTGAAGCCAATCCGTTGCCCAGTGGTGATGGTGCAGATAGGCCATTACCAGACAGCCTTCCCGCGCGGCATCGGCGATAGCCTGGAGATTCATCGCCAGATCGCCATCGTTGATCTTTACGCTTCGTCTGAAATCTTCCGACCGCCGGAAAACAGCCCGCCCGATACAGACTTCCTCCAGCTCGTTGACCGGATATGGATCGTTCGGTTGACTGTCATTGGTCAGTGCCAGTTGCGTATAGCCCACCTTGTCCCGCACGGAACGAAGTTCGTCGAACGTTGCTTTGTCGACATCGATAAGTTGCGAAATGCCCAGGCGATTGACACCCGGTCGTTCCGGCCGGTCTTTCCCCGCATCATCGGCATACATAAAATCGGGACCTGGGCCGCCGTCCATTGCGACGATGGCAATCTTGCGTTGCCCAATCCAATCCAGACCGGGCTTAGCAGCGTCTTGATAGTTTCGACCGATCCCGGCATGCAGGAAGCCCCGCTGCTCTACTTCTTCCAAAGTCGAAAGTATGCCTGAGGGTCCCAGGTCGAACGCATGATTGTTGGAAAGGGAAAGAGCCTGAAATCCGATATCCTGAAGTGCGTCCAGAACGACGGGCTTGCTGCAGTCGAAAAATGAACCCTTCAGGGGCCAACCACCGTAGCGCCCGGCTATGGTACCTTCGAAATTGGTAAAAGCCAGGTCAGCGTTCTTTAAGATTGCACGGACCTCCTGAAAAGCTGGATTGGAAACGCTGCGGGTATCGTGCTTGATCAGGGATTGCCCGGTTACAGCGACGGTGAAGCTGTTGGTCATGATTGTCCTCTTTCGGCATGCGTTGCGATTGGCCATATGAACGGGAAGCTGGAACGTGGCTATTCCCGCTCATGACCGCTCGCGTGTGGTGAATGGTGTATGCTTCTATTGGATGAATCGGTTGGAACGAGCCGCGACCAGACTGCGCGTGTAAGCGTTCTGGGATTGCGCAAATACGGTTGCAGAGGGCCCGGAATCTTCGACGCGGCCGTTCCTCAAAATGTAAATCTGGCTGCAGAGATCCTGAACGACGGCAAGATCATGCGAAATGAAGATCATCGAAAGGCGGTCTTCCACAATGCGCTCCTTCAGAAGGTCGATGATCTCGGCTTGAACCGAGACATCGAGCGCAGAGGTCGGTTCGTCGGCAACAATGATCTGTGGGCGCGCAAGAAGTGCGCGCGCAATACAGATACGCTGCTTCTGCCCGCCTGAAAGCTGATGCGGATAACGGGACAGGAAATTCCTTGCCAGACCAAGCCTGTCCATCATCCCTCCGACGTGAGAATTGGTCGTCAACCGGTTAGCCAGGCGATTTGAGGATCGAATAGCCTCCTCAAGTGTATCGCCGATCGTCATGCGCGGGTTCAACGAAATCGACGGGTCCTGAAAGATCATTTGTACCCGGCCCAGGATTCCGCTCGTTCGGCCATTCTTCGAGACGTCGAATTTAGTTCCATCGATTGCTATCTCGCCGTCACTTGCCGTTTCGAGTCCGGCAATGATCCTGCCCATGGTTGTTTTCCCGCTTCCACTTTCGCCAATAATGCCGGTAACGCTGCCGCGTTGAATTCGGATTGAAATGCGGTCCAGGGCTTTTTGTGATGCGGTGCGTGAAAAAGACCAGGGAAGTCCCGCGGAGCGAAAGCTTTTCGAGACATTGCTCGCCACAAGAATATCAGCAGCCGGTTCTATACCGCCTTCTCGTCTATCAAATATATTCGTCGACCCCGACATATCGGACCGGGAATCGCTGCTGGATAGACGCAATCGAGGCACAGCCGCAAGCAATCTGCGCGTATACTCATTCTGCGGCGCGTCAAGTATGGCGCGGGTTGAGTTTTGTTCTACAACCCTTCCGTGGCGCATCACCAGTACCTTGTCGGTGATCTCGGCTATAACGCCCATATCGTGGGTAACCAGCATGATGGAAACACCGGTTTCATCGACAAGTTCGCGCAGGAGCATCAGGATCTGCTTTTGAACGGTGGCGTCAAGCGCAGAGGTAGGCTCGTCAGCGATAATGAGTTCCGGCGATCCTGCCAGCGCTATCGCGATGACGATGCGTTGCCGCTGTCCGCCCGAGAACTGGTGAGGATAGTCGTCATATCGGCGCTCGGGTTGGGGGATCCCTACCCGTCCGAGGATTTCGATACCGCGTTTGCGGATCTCCCGGCGAGAAAGCCCGGGATGGAACAGGCTGATTGTCTCATCCAGCTGGGCGCCGATGCGCATCAGCGGATCAAGCGATGCCGTATGGTCCTGAAAAATTGCCGAGATCCGTCTTCCCCTCGCTTGCTCCGGACCCGTTGGCAATTCGCCAAGCTCTTGTCCGGAAAATCGGATAGAACCGGAAGTCTGCTTGAACCGCGGTCCCAGTAATCCGATGATCGCATTGCCTAAAGTCGACTTGCCTGCACCGGATTCTCCGATAATGCCAAGAATCTGGCCGTTACCGAGTGCCGTGCTGACATTGTGCAAGATCGGGATTGGGCCATTTGTCGTGGCATACTGCAAAGAGAAATTGCTGATCTCCAGAAGGTTCGTGCTCATGTCTTCAGTCATTGTGTACGGTTCCTTGGATCGAATCTGCGACGAAATTCCTCGCCCACGAAGTTCACGCTCGCGATAAGCCCGAACAGGGCGAGGCCCGGAAAAAAGCTGATCCAGTACTGGCCGGTCATCAGGTACTGAAATCCATTGGCCACTGCAGAACCAAGCGATGGCTGATCCACGGGGACGCCAAGACCGAGAAAGGAGAGGGTGGCTTCAAGCGCAATCGCGTGCCCGACTTCGATCGGAACGAGCGTGAGCGCTGGAGCTATGCTGTTCGGCAGAAGATGACGAAAGATCACCCGAAAAGTTGGTAATCGGAGCAAATGAGCAGCGTCGATATAGGATTTCCCTCGTTCACTCATTGCAACGGCCCGTGCCACCCGTGCATAATTTGCCCACTGGACAATGATTAGTGCGAGGATGATGCGGTCGACGCCTGGTCCCAGTGTGACAATCGCGATCAGCGCGATCAGCATCGAAGGAAGGCTTAGAAACAGATCGACCGTCCGCATGATGAAGGCGTCAACCCGCTTGCCGAAATAAGCGGCAGTGACCCCGGCAGTCAGACCGATCAGACCGGCTATTGCCGTGCTGATGAGGGATACGGCGAGGCTGATGCGCAAGCCGTAAAGAATGGTGCTTGCGATATCGCGGCCCAACCCATCGGTACCGAGGAAATACACATAACCGCCACTTCCCGTTGTTCCGGGAGGAGAAGAAGCCTCCCACGCGAAAATCTGAAGCGGGTCATAGGGATTCTGCGGCGCTATGAATGGTGCCGCAAGCGCGAGTAGGACAAAGACAGTGAAGATGACGGTTGATGGTGTTTTGGGAAGCAGGAAAGGGAGCTTCCAAGCTTTCCGGAGAGTTTCGGCATTCATGGCAAGCTACCTTTGTGAAGAATGGCGTATGCGCGGATCAATGAACGCGTGAAAAAGATCGACAAGCGCGTTGAGCACAACGAAGGTGACGGAAACGAATGTCAATGTTGCCATCACGACCGGGCGATCAAGAAGCTGGATCGAGTCGATGAGCAGCTTTCCGACACCAGGCCAGGCAAAAATGGTTTCAACGACCACTGCAAAAGCAAGCATGGCACCAAATTGCAGGCCGATGACGGTCACTATTGGCACGCTGATATTGGGGAGGGTGTGACGAAACAGGATCCGGCTGGGTGAGAGCCCTTTTGCCCGGCAAAATCGGGTGAAATCCAGATTCTCCACTTCCACGGTACCGGCTCGGGCCAACCGGGCAATCAATGCTATGTTCGGTATGGCCAGCGAAAGCGCCGGAAGAGCCAGATGTTTCAGTCCGTTTGCCGTCAGGAAACTCCATTCAACGCCGAACAGTTGGGCGGTGTTGCCGCGACCCCCTGACGGGAACCAGCCCAACGTGACGGCTCCGAGGAGGATCAGCACCATACTGAGCCAGAAAGCAGGAATGCTGATTGCAAACACACTGGCTCTCAAAACGAACCGGTCAATCAGGCTTCCCTGATTGCGCCCTGCAATGAGGCCAAGCAGAACTCCGCCAGGTGCTGCAAGGAGCATTGCTGCCGAAGCCAGTTCAAAGGTTGCTGGCAACTTGGCCATAACCAGCGAGAAAGCCGGTAGATGGTAGATATACGAGGTGCCAAACGATCCAGTAAGGAGCGATTTCACGAAAATCAGATACTGTTGCCACACGGGCTGGTCGAGCCCGAGCGCAATCGTTGCATTTCGTATGTCCTCAGCGGTTGCCGTCTCCATATTGACGATATTGAAGACCGGGTTTCCAATACTGTGAATCCCGATGAATCCGATCAGCGACATGACGAAAAGCAGAACCAGTGCCTGTCCGAGGCGACCAGTGACGGCAGCGATCAAGCCCATGGTCACTCTCCCGCCGGCACGGCTTGCATGGCGGTTGTCCATCCGCGTGGGTGAACTGTGTAGGAGGCAACACGCTTTCCATAGCCCGCTATATGGTGGAAATGGTAAAGCGGAATAATTGGATAGTCTGCCATCACAAGATCGGTTGCGCGGGCGACCGCATCGTCCCGCTTCAACCCAACCTCAATAGTCTCTGCTTCGGCAAGCGCTTTGTCGAACGCTGGATTGTGATAGTCGCCGTAATTCAATGACCCGGTTTTCTTTTCGTCATTCTTTGAAGCCAGGACCGCATCCAGACAGATCGCAACTGCATCGCCGGAACAGCCCGCATACCAGACCGGATAATCTCCTTGGTTCAGTTTGTTCGCATAGACAGAGTAGGGCGCTACAGCCGGCTTTACGCGAACCCCGATGCGCGCCCAGTTTTGGGCGACGGCCTGCAGCGATTCGCTATCACCGGGATAACGTCCTCCAGGCCCCCCGATCTCGAGATTAAAGCCGTCCTTGAAACCCGCCTGGGATAGCAGGTCTTTGGCACCTTCATAATCAGGTTTGGAGACGGAAAGCCGATCCGAGGTGCCCGGTAAGCCGGTTGGAAAGAGCTGGGAGGCTGCGCTTCCGTAGCCCATAAGAATCTTCTGTGCCAGAAAATCGCGGTCTGTCGCCATTGTCAGGGCCTTGCGCACTCGTACATCCCGAAACGGATTTGCTATGGGAGCACCGGAATTGTCGGTTATGCCGGGAAGTTGTTTGCGACCGATATCAAATTGCAGGAAATTGGATCGGGCCGCACTTGTGCTTTCTATTTTTGCTCCGCGCTGCTTGAGCATTTCTACATCGCGCGCGGGGACAAAGTCGGCCAGATCGACGTCTCCGGTTGCCAGTGCTGCCACACGGGCGGCAGGGCTTTCAATGATGCGGAATAACACTTCAGACCAAGCTGGCTTTTTCCCCCAGTAATCTTCGTTCTTGACCAGTTTCAGGGATTCGCCCGATTGCCAGCTGTGGAATTTGTAGGGACCGGTGCCAATTACGGCCGCGCCTTGGTTCATCTCGTCGGTCGCTTTGAAGCCGCTATCGTCACGCCGCACTACAAATACTGAAGCAAGTGACAATGGAAGAGTCGGATCAGCTTCGCTCGTTTCGAAGATAACGGTATGCGGGTCTGTCGCGGTTACATTGCTGATGGCTTGCGTATAGGCGGCCAGACCACCGCTCGGTGGTTTGAGATAGTGCTGGATACGCTCGACGGTAGCGACAACGTCCTGTGCCGTAAAAGGTGAGCCATCATGAAACTTCACGTCTTCGCGAAGCTTGAATTCCCATTGTTTGTCTGACAGGCGCTTCCAGGACGTGGCGAGACCCGGCTGGGGCTCCATGTTTTCGTCCTGGTAAACCAGCCGTTCGAAAATATGGGAAAGAAGCGAGGTATTTTCGTTGAGATCCGCATAGTGCGGATCGAGCGTCATGAGCTTGTAGGCGGTTGCGACTTTAAGCGTCTGCGCGCTGGCGTGAACTGCCGTCAGGCCTCCCAGCATTGAAATGCTAACGCCCGCGCAGATAAGCGCCCGGCGAAAACTGCCGACTGATATCATTGAAATGCTCCCTTGGATGTTTCGCAGCACGCCACAATCCGGGTCCGTGCTCCTCCTGCGAAAAAATCTTTGCCCATATCCGGACCTGTTCTGCCCGGCTGTTTGCTCCCTCGAATTTTGTAGAGTTTACTCTGTAGTGGAATACTCAACAGAACGCAATAAGTTCAAGGATGGAAAACCGTGATATCTTTGCCCGTAACCTGTTCTGGCTAAGGAACGAGCGAAAACTCTCTCAGGAAGAGCTGGGGTTTCGTTCCGGTTTGCATCGCTCGACGATTCAGAACCTTGAAAATCGAAAGCACTCGCCAACGCTGAAAAATCTGGCGAAGCTGGCCGCTGCGCTCGACGTGACGATCGAAGAGCTGGTCAGTCCTCGCAAGGAGGACTGAGATTTGTATCCTTTAAAATCGTCAACAGGTCGGCAGCCACCGATCGAAACGGAGGCCAGGGGAATTCGTCGCAATCGGGCTGGAGGACACCCAGCGTTATCAGTGCATGCAGTTTTGCGACTGCACCGTAAATGGACCGGGCCGGTGTATCCCATAGTGCGTGCGCGGCTGCCCCTTCACGTTCGGAAGCCTCGCTCTCCGCTTCAAGCGCGCGCGTATATCCGGTCAGTTCGTGCGCAAGCTCCCGTACAGCATAATGCTCTTTCAATCGCTTATTTGCTTCTGCGCGCGCTTCCGCCAGCGATGGGCCCGGAAGGACGTTTTCTATATCCCGGTAGCTCATTACCGAGCATGTCCCCATCCCGGGCACTTCTACCTGGATATAGGGTTCACCGACTTCCCGGAGTAATTTTCTCTCAATATGCTGCTGCAACCGGCAGAGCTGGCAGAATTCGGTATAGGCCTTTTGCCAGATTTCCCATTTTAGCACTGCGGGATCCTCGCCTGGGGCAGGCGACGGCGAATTTGATTTGTGGGAAAGGAATTCCTCGACCGAGGCAAGAATGTTTCGATGGGTACGAGAGGGCAAAGTTCTGCTATTCTCAGAATCAGCCATGATCCGAGCTCCCTAAAGCTTGGGTTGTGGTTAGACTGCGCCGGGTGGTTTCGACACCCGGTGCGGTCGCAATTACCAGAAGCTAGCGCGTTTCTGGGCGGAATGCAATCAGAAAACGATACAGAGTGTCGATATGAACGGTTTACAGTGTCGATTAGCGCGGGTCGCCCTGGGATTAGGAGTCCGCGAGTTGGCGAAAGCAGCCGAAGTGTCGACAGAAACCGTTGTCCGTTTAGAGAAAGGTGAAACTCTTCGACCAGCAACTCTTGAGCGCATCAGGAATGTGTTGGAGGAAGCCGGTATTGTCTTTATTTCGGAAGAGGGCGGGCGCGGATTCGGAATTCTGGTAAGAACGTTGTCTTAAACGAAGCAGACAGCATTTTAAGCTGGCGTCTTTTACGGTTCCTGTTTGGCGAGTGAGTGAAGCCACCTTTGCGATATTTCGCTTCCAAGCGCTCAAATACGGTTCCAGCGGCCTAGGTGCGGCCAGCGCCAGGCCGGTCGTCCACGCATAATCGCTGCAGCGTCAAGAAATGTGAAAGGACCGCTGCGCCGTCGGGAGCTGGAGAACAATATGATCGTGACCTCCACTGATCCCTGTGATGCTCAGGATTCGAGAGGGTGAAATCATGCATGCCAGCCATATCCCGGTTAAAGCACTATTCCCGTCGCTGGCTGTGGCGGCGCTGATGTCCGTGCCAGCAGCGCATCAACGCAGCCGTCTCTTCGCCGTACATCAGTCGCATATTGGTGTCGAAATATGTCGGCGTTGCATCTGCCTTCTTACTGGTCGTCCTCGTCGGCCATGGCGCTAACGGATACTGGGATGCGCTGTCGGATGCCGAAGGCTTGCGTGCTCGTGCCGACGCGGTGATTTCGCAAGGCTGTGGTGGCGTCTGCCAGCGTTGCATCCAGTGAAAGATCAAGGTGTCTCCGGCTGCCGATCTTGTTTGGCCGACAGTAATGCTCGTTCTGACCGTCTTGCAGAAACATTGAAGCCGATCGCGACAGCCATAATTGCACCGGCGAGCAGGAAGGTGAGTTGCATGCCGCTGGCGATTGCCGCAGATCCGGCATGGACAAGCTTTCCCGTCCCGACGCCGAAGGCGAAGACTGCCCCCATGACAGAGGCTCCTCCGATCAACCCAATATTGCGCGATAGGCCGAGAAGTCCTGAAACCGTGCCGCGCCGGTCGGCTGAAACATTCGCCAACGCGGCGGTGTTGTTTGCGGACTGAAAGAGCTGGTAGCCCGGCGTCAGGACGATGATGGAGATTACGTAGCCGACGACCCCGATCATATTTGGCAAGAACGCCAGAAGAAAAGCACCAACTGCCATGAGAACGAGCCCAATCACTAGCACCCGGCTGCTTCCGCAAGTATCAACCAGTCGCCCTGACGGAACGCCGCTGAAAATAAATCCTTCGGCGTTGCTGCGGGATTGAACACGTAGAGCCGTTTCGATGGCAAGTCACGAATACGCAGGACGAGGCGATAGCCAAGCATGGCGCTGATACCGAAGAGGTGATCTGTGAAGCCGGCCGTATCGGCATATTGTTCCCCAACCTGCCGACCTGCCTCGTTCATCAGCAAGCCGTCGAGGATGTACGGTGCTTCGCTGACCGTTGCGGGAATAGTCTGCGATGCGAAGGGCGCGAACTGGTCATTGACGTGAGTGTAGGCTTTCAAGCCAGGCTGATTACCGTACTTCGCGTTGATCATGTTCATGGCCTCGCCCTGTCGTGCCGATGGGAAGAACTGGCCATCGCTCGATGCCGTCGTCCCCATGCCCCAGAACCGGGACATCGGTAGCTTCCCTTGCGCGGCTACGACCATTGCCAGCGCCTGGTCTATAGCCTCCCTCTCGACATGCCAGCGTGCGAGGCGTGAGAGCTGCCAGTAATCCATGCGTGTTCGAGGCTTCCGCCATTTTACGAAGGCCGAGGTTCAATCCCTCCGCAAGCAGGACGTTCAACAAGCCGACCCGGTCAGCGCATGGCGCTCCGGTTCTCAGATGGGAGAAGGCGTCGGAGAAGCCGATCGCCTCATCAACCTCCAGCAGGATGTCTGTGATTCGCACCGGCGGCACGGTTGCGGCTTTCAGCCTCAGGCATCGCAACATCCGCGGCGCGTATCGGCGGAACCGATGATACCATTGTCCGACGTAGGCTAATGGTTCATCCGCCAATGTATTGGTGAGTTGCGTCCCTGCTGCGACCAGTTGTTCAAGTTGATGCCACGCTACCGATCGTGCCATTGCATTTTCTAGCGGAATTCCGTCGTCGCGAGCTTCCAACAAAGAGGCTCCCAACGCCGTGAAAGCGCGAAGCGTATTTGTGACCGCCACCTTGGAACCAGCAATTCGCTCGTCATGGAGCCGTTTCGCCTCTCGCCAGGTTTTCCCGACGATACGGTCGTGGGTCTCGATAATGGCGTCGGCGATCGCGGCTTCCCATTCGGCGGCACAGACGGCGATGATCGCCCATCGCCGATCCGAACTGATGTCGAGCAGGCCATCCGTGAAGTAACGCTCGCCCTGCCGACGCAGACGCGCGATGCGGTGTGGCGGTATACCTACGAGGACCTGATGATCGATCTCCAGACCGCACAGGAACTCCAGCCGATCAAGCAAGCGGTTCGCTGATGCGGAATTACTGCCGACCTCGAACTGGCGAAGCCAGATGAAACGGCTGATGTTTCCGTCCACCATTTCGGTCAGAAGCCCGTCCAGTCGCTCGCGCGCATTAAAATCGAGCCTTTCCACTACCCGTGTCTCGATGCGTCGCTCGGCCGCAACGAGAGCATCGGCGCACAGACGCTCTATCGTTGATACCGCTGGCAGGATGGTCACCATTTTCCTGCCTTGCACGACGAAGCGCTGCGCCAGATCCTCGTTCGACTTCGCATCTTCGGCCTGATCGAAAAGCCAATCTCGCAAATCACGTGCGCCACGGCCCGCGAACGCCTTGTAGCCGTAAATCTCGCGTAAGGCTTCCATATGCTGCTGGCGGGTCTGGCGGCGAGTGGCATAGGTGAGAAGCGCGTCAGCCGGGGTGTCGAGTTGAGCTCCGATAAAGGACAGGAGTTCTTGCGGGATCAACTCGCCGGGCGTGAGCGCACGACCGGGATAGCGAAGGGCACATAGCTGTAGAGCGAACCCAAGCCGATTCTCCGGTCTGCGCCGTTCCCGGATATGTTCAAGGTCGTCGTCGGCCAACGTGTAGTGCCTGAGCAGCGAGAGTTCATCGGTAGGCAGATCGAAGAGTGCTGAGCGCTGTCGCTCGGTGAGAATATGTCGTCTTGGTATGCCGCAACTGTCCCTATTGAAGTATAGTCTGTTCTGGACAACAATCGACCCATACAAATCAAGGCCTTCCGGCACCAAAATCCACGAGGGTTCAATTGGGACAGCGCGCCGCAATCTATTGCCGCGTTTCAACAGCGGATCAGTCATGTGAACGGCAGGAGCGTGACCTCACGGCATTTGCCGACCGTGCTGGTTACGATGTGGCGGGAATTTTCAAAGAAACGGGTTCCGGCGCAAAACTCGACCGAACTGAACGCCGCAAGATCATGGCGCTCGCACAGGCTCGGCAGATCGATGCGGTGCTCGTCACAGAACTGTCCAGATGGGGACGCTCGACCATTGACCTTCTCAACACACTACGCGAACTGGAAGGTTGGAAAGTCTCGATCATCGCCATGAACGGCATGACCTTCGACTTATCCTCACCGCATGGCCGAATGCTCGCAACCTTTCTGTCCGGCATTGCGGAGTTCGAGCGCGACTTGATTAGCGAACGCGTCAAGTCTGGTCTTGCCGCAGCCAAGGCTCGCGGCAGAAAGCTTGGCCGTCAAACAGGGGAACGCCCTAAATCAGATCGGCTTACGCCAAAAGTGATGGCGCTGAACGCGGAAGGCCGTAGCTATCGATGGATCGCACGAAACCTCGGCATCAGCAAGAACACGGTCGCCGATATTGTCCAACGACATCGACCAAATCCTTAGGGTCTCATTCCGCCCCCGAACTTGCAGTAAGGGATGCCGTCCGAGCATTGAGGCTCATAACCTCCTTGGTGCGAGCGCAAATTCTTGTTGTGATCTGCGAGGAGGTGCCGGTAATCAGTCCATCAGAAATGAAGGCTGGTAGGTCTTGTTGTCGCGCCGGTCGAAATCGAACTCGTAAACCAGGCAGGGGGCAAGCCCCTGATGATGCTGGCCAAGAAAGAACAGCAAGCTGTTCGGGCAGGCAGCAAATATGTGAACGAGCGCATCTGGCTCATCAGCCTTAACCGCACGAACGGCGTTAGAAACCTGTTCGGCAAGTGCTGCGGCGTGACCGCCTCCCATGACGTTCTGATGTCCAGGCCCTCCCGGCAGTTGGAACGAAACAAGGCACCCTACGGCAGGAAGCCGGTCTGAGATAAAGCGCAGCGCTTGCGACTCAACGGGTTGCGTGATGCTTAGGGCTACCGCGATCTCGTTCCCTGCGCCGAGCTGATGCTCGGCAGCAATAAGCCCCGGACCGGAGGTGCCGTCGTTCGCCCGCCATACCCTCGCTCCGATGCGGCCCTTCTGGACGAGGTGCGTCTCGATACCGGACTTCATATCCAGCACCGTTCCCGCAAGAAAAGCGATGGACGCGTGAGCGTCGAGTATCACACGCAATCGTGCTGACTTTTTAACGGCATCTCGAAGAAACAACTCTACCAGGGGTCTTATGTCATGCTGCCAATCATTGCCGTTCTGCAGGTAACGCTGACGAAACGAGTCTGTCAGCATGAGCGTGTTGTCCGGCGTCGCGCCGGCTATGTCGGCAGCCGGGCCCAGAAAGCTCCGAATGGCGATAGGCAGGAACGTCTCCTGTTGCGGCTGATCTGTAATCAGCCCCTCTTCGCGGCAGAGCTTGAGGAATGTTTCCCGGGTCAGCGCGTTAAGCTGCCGTATTTTCATCTGACGCGCCAGTTCGTCATAGCGAAAATCGGAATCGGCGGCGCTGCATGCCATGACACCGACTACCTGGGCCTTAAGATTGATCTCGGCGCGCAGTTCATCGAGCGAGCGATGACCTTCAAAGAACCGGAGGCCGGTGACGACAGATTTCAATTCATCATCGGTGGCACAGCCAAGATGCTCGCGCCAGAGCTTGCGCACTTTGCCCATGCGGCTGCGGTCCGTCGTACCGTCGAACAGGCGTTCGATAAGAAGGGTCCGGTCGTGCCCAGCGACGAGCTCCGCCAGAGGATCTCCGTCCTTGATGCGGTAGGTCGTCAGAAACGAAAAGTGAGCCGTCTGCTCTGGCGGGAGCTTCGCCTTGGCATCCTGTAATCGCTGGAGAAGGGAAAACGACTGCGCCCCGATGAAATCCGGATCGACGAGATCTTCATAGCCGAAGCGACCGCCAGTTTCGACGTGCCATTTGATCTGGTGATAATCCACCGCAACCCTTTCCGCACCTGAACGCGGAACGGGGGGATCGTATCTAACAACCACGTCGTCAAACGACTTCGGCCCGTCAGCCTCGAACGTCACTTCGACGACACACGAGTAGTTGTCGAGGAGGTTAAAGGCGTTCTCCCAAAAAATGCGGGACTGATAGTTGTCGCCATGCCAGCGCGCGGTGACCGAGCTAGCCATGGCGCCCCTCCTGGAAAGGAGGCGTCGAGATCATCTTCTCTGCAACTGCCATTGCCCGATCCGGCGTCACGGCGGCTGACGGGTACGCGTCGAGGACGATCGACGGAAGGAGCCTCTGCGTCAGATCCGAGAAGGTGAAGCCGTGAGGCTGCCCCGGTCGCTCCCCCGTGACAGCAACCATGCGATCAACGTCGGCCGCCGAGAAGCCCAACTCGGTTAGAGGACCGTACAGTAGTGCGCGGCGCTGGGCCGCATCGGGCCGGGCGAAGGTCAGGATATCCGCAGCGCGGCGCTTCACCGCCGGGTCCAGCGCACCAAGGCGGTTAGTGCACATGACAACTGCAGCCGGCAAGGCTGCGTTGCCGATGCGGTCGATACCACGGATAAAGGCGTTCACGCCAGCCCGGTCCTCATGATGCATTTGCGCGTTTTCCCGCGATTGCGCGAGCGCGTCTGCTTCATCGACCAGCAGGATGATACCGCCGCGAGCCTTGCCGCCGGCCCCTTTCAGTTTGGAGGCCTCGGAGACGGCGTAGTCGAACGCCGCTGATATAAGCTGCGTCATCTCGCCGACGCGGCCCTGCCCGCGTGTAGAAAGGCTGAGAGGCAGCAGGGTCAGGTCAATATCTTCCTGGCGGGCAACCGCATCGCCGACCGTTTCCGCCAGTTCGGTCTTCCCCGAGCCGACGTCACCCGCAAGCACGACCAGAGGCGGTCTGCGCAGCACCGTCGTCTTAAGGCCATTGATTTGGGGATGATGCTGCCGTGCCCAGGATTCCAGCCCGGATGGATTGACGAGAAGGCCTAGGATCTTTGTCAGCCTGCTTTTCTGGTCGTCAAGGCCCACGAGCCGTGCGAACCGGTCCCGCGCACCGAAGTCCGGATAGGTGATCCGGCGCTCGAAAAACTCATCCGGCGATTTCCTTAGTTCCATTACCAGCTCCTGACACTTGCACGGTTGAGGGCGCGACCGCCGGACGAATAGGTACGGTCGTCGCTGAAGTAGCCGCTGACGCCTGGTTTGGGCGCGTCGCCGCGTAAAAACGGCAGGGTATTCTCGAAAGCGGTGCGTTCCGCCTCGGTCAGCTTGTTCCATGCCGCGCTGTAGGTAAGATACGAATAGAAGGTGGCACCGGAGATATCCGCGCTCGGCCTGATGCGGCCCGGGTCGTCGTCATTGGCCGCTGCGCTTGCGAGATTTTGCGCCGTATAGCGCAGGGTCGGCTCGATCCAGTTGTCATTCCGACGGAAGCCGTATGTGACTTCGCCAAGATAGCCTGCCTTCAGCAGCCCGATGACCTCCTGCTCGTAGGAAGCGATATGGCCATCCGACGGCGCGCCATAGAGTCGCTGCATGCGCTTGAGATCGGTCGCGACCTTGGCTGCCATGTGCCGGGCGTGCGTGATCGTGAAGCTTTGGGTATCTGAATAAGTATAACTTTCCGACATGATGCCTCACACCTGAAACGACGAGCCGAACACTTTTTGCCAGTAATAGACCGTCTCCTGCTTGGTCGGCGCAGCAAGGGCGGCATCGATGGCATCACCGGCGTCGAGCGCAGCATCGACGATCATGTCGGCCTCACGCGGCGTGTAGAGCCGGCTGACGTTGTTTTCGGCGTTCACTGGATCGATGATCTGAACCCGGTCCGTGAAGGTGCCTACCCTTGATGCGGGGTAGTAGTCGGAGAAAACGATACACTCCCGGAAATCGCTGCGGACGACATAGGTGAAGAAGTGCTGGAGCGCTTCGGGGTAGTCAGAGAAATCGGCGCCAGCGTCTTGAAGATGCGCGAGGATCATCTCGACCATGAACGACTTG
This sequence comes from Brucella sp. IR068, assembly GCF_049065885.1. NCBI lineage: Bacteria > Pseudomonadati > Pseudomonadota > Alphaproteobacteria > Hyphomicrobiales > Brucellaceae > Brucella > Brucella sp. IR068. The sequence goes on from NZ_JBAKHE010000016.1 coordinate 71,187, forward strand.
AAGCGGAAACCCTCGCGCTCCCGCTTCATGATGCGTGTCCAGTATTTTGCAAGCCGTACAACCTGCGCGAAGTGGGGCTTCTGCGCGGCCTTACGGCGCGCCGCGAAATCGAGATGCAGCGGTATGCTGGTCTTCAGGAATGAGCCGTCTTCCTGGCTGATAAGATTGCCGTACCATTGGGGATCGTTGTCATACAGGATCGGCACGACATCCACGTCGAGACCCGTGCCACGAAACGAGACGGTAACGCTGTAAGTCTGCGGCTTCACCTGGTCCGGGCTGAAATTCGGAAAGGCCTTACGCAGGCGCTCCGCGAGATATTCGAGGAGCGCCGCGACGTCGCGCGGCGCCGACCCGCCGCTAATATAGCAGGCGACATCAATGTCGTTGAGAGACCGCAAGGCCGTGCCCTTTGCAAGGCTCCCGGAGAGCATCATCTTCCGCAGAGTGAAATCCGGGTGCTCCGCGAGATAGCCGTCAAGCTTCTCCCGAAGCCGGCGAGCCTGCGCCCGGTATTCCTCCGCCTTTTCGCGGGGAAGGTTCACTTTTTCCTCTGCAAAGCGGACCAAGGCGGCGTGATCGACATGTATCCGGCTCATCGTCAGGTATTCCTTGCGCTTGACGGGTTAGACATGAGATATATGTCTTGAATGTAGGATGCCGCCTAACCAGCGTCAAGTTTATCATGACGGGAAAGACATGCCCAACAACGAAAGCCCAAGTGACATCTTTCGCGAAAGGCTGAAAAGTGCTCGTGAATTAAGAGGTTATAGCCAGGAACAGCTCGGCGCGCGTGCCGGTATGCCGGCTAGCTCCATCGCCCATTTCGAGACTGGGCGCAAGCCGTCCTTCGATTCGTTACGGCGACTCGCCAACGCGCTAGAGATTACCACGGACTACCTGCTGGGGCGTGTGGACAGCCCGGAACTCGCGCAGGCGGGCGATCCCCTCTTTCGGGACATAGGCAAGCTGACCGGCAACGACCGCGAAATCGCCAAGGACTTTCTGGAAATGCTAGCGAAACGCAATGCGAAGAAAGACAAGGACTCTTGAGTCGAATATTCAGCCTTAAGCTCGCCCGGCAGACGGCCGAGGCCTTTCTCAAACAAGAAGGGATCCTGACCCTGCCTGTCGATCCGTTCGCCATCGCCGAGAGCCGCGAGATCATGGTTGAGGGCAAATCCGAAAGTGCCGGAGGCGTTTCTGGAATGCTCCTGCGCCATGGAAACAACTTCGGGATCATTTTTGCGACGCATATCCAGAGCCCTGGGTTCCAGCGTTTCAGCATCAGCCATGAACTCGGCCATTACTTCCTGCCCGGCCATATTGACCAAGTCATCAGGGACGGCGTTCACGTCTCTCGCGCCGGCTTTGTGACCAACGATCCCTATGAGCTGGAAGCCGACCACTTCGCAGCCGGATTGCTGATGCCGGAAATGCCTTTTCGCAAGGCGATGGACGGCTTCGATCCCGGCCTCGACGCAATCGACCGCATAGCCGAACTCTGCGTCACCTCGCGCACCGCGACCGCCATCCGGTTCGCAGAACTTTCAGATGCTGCCGTCGCCGTGATCATCAGCACCGACGGAATTATCGATTACTGCTTCATGTCCGAAGCTATGAAGTCGCTGCCCAAACTCGACTGGATTCGCAAAGGCACACCGCTGCCTTCGGGTACGGCCACCGCACAGCTTGCGACCAACCGCGAACGGGTCGCTGCCGGCGCACGTATTGTAGACGAAGTGGACGTGAGGGACTGGCTAGGTGGTACAACTCGTGCGACCGTCACGGAAGAGACCGTCAGCCTAGGGTCTTATGGCAAAGTTCTGACCGTCCTCACCTCAACGACAATCGGGCAGAATAACGATCGCGATGACGATGAGGACGACGAAGAAAGCTTGATCGAAAGCTGGACACCCCGGTTCAGGAAATAGGATAATGCAGAGCATTTCGTACAAGCGAAATTCGGTCGGCAAACGGCACGTCAGGCGGCTTCTTTCATCGCTTCATTGATTTTAGGTTGCAGTAAATCTGACAGACGCGCACTCGTGATTCTTTGGAGGCGGTGCCTTCCAACGAGAGTACCGTTCGTCCCAGAGCACCTGCGCCTGACATCAAAGGACGGCGCTCAAGCCTTCGGAGTTTTTCAATGGTGTCGGCCGATCGCGGACGACGAATGCTCTTAAGGTGTCATTTCGCCCCCAGCCGGAACCGACCCCACCATAAGTCCTGCGAATGCCAACGCCAGGTTTAGGCGAGCCCGCATAGGCTATAGCGGGCCGCGGTCGGCTTCTCGCCACGGATGTGCGCGGCCTCGCCGACATAGGTATCGTCTCCCACCTGGGCGTCGTAGGGGAGATGCTTGCCGCATTTCGGAAATGCGCACACGCCGCCGCTCCGAAATGCCAGAATAATTCTGGTCGGGTAACTAGCGCCCATAGCCTACGCCTGTCCGCGCGCGGGCGCTGCTATGGTCTCGGTGAAAGGATTGAAGCGCGTTGACGAGCATTCCCCCAGGGCAAGTGCCTACTTAGCTATTAATGACGTCTTGGAGCGCAGCAATTTTTGCTAGTATATCGTCGAATGACAGCGGTGTTTGGTCAAACATCATCGGCGACATGGCCCGATAATCTGCTCTCAGGTCTTTGACGCGCGCGTCGTCCGGCTTCAGCCGGAGCGTGCCTGGCCGAGCCGTATCGTAGCGGGCCCAGCTCGAACGAAAGAAGGTGGCTTTATGAAGCGCGACCTGCGCCAGCAGATCGAAGTCGGCAATGGCGGCTCGGCCCTCATCCGTGTCGAGGAGCATGGCGAGGTCGTAGTAGTGCCGAGAGAAATACTGCGGCGTCGGCGACTCCGCAGGGCGATGCGCCTCCGCATGGAGCGCGGTCGCCTTCTCCCAGAAGGTGCGCCGCGCTGACAGCACCATCACGGTGGTGTCGGGATCGGCGAAGAAGCCGGGATAGTCGTCGGCTGCGTAGGGACGGATGACCTTTTCTTCGGTCGGCCAGGGATCACCGCGCGCGCCCAGTTCGAATTTCACTCGCGGGGTGATGTAGGACATGCCCTCGTATTCGGCGACAGGTAGCGCGGTCGGATAGTGGAAGTTGATCGTCTGGGCGTCGCCTGCATCTATCTCCAGCGACCACTCGCCGTTGGTCGGTTCGCCGAGTTGTTCGACGATCGCGGCGCGAAGCGCCGGGAGGAGTTTCTCGGCGATGTGTCGCTCGACGTCGCTGACCAGGTCGTCGATAAGCCGGGCCGCCTGCTTCCTGCTGATCCCCTCCTTTTCGGGATCGCGCTCGCCAGTGTATCCGAGTTCCGTCCGGTCGAACGATAGATCGATGTCTTCGGAGAACCGGCGGATGGCATTGAACGCCTTGGACAAGGACGTGCCGCCCTTGAAGATAAGGGTGGCCGTGGTGCCCTTCGGGAGACCGAACAGGCGCCTTAGGCTCCAGCAGACCCAAAAGTCCTTTTCGATGATCGTGTCGGCGACGCCCCGGCCGGCGCCGGTCTCCCCGAAGAGAGCTGCGCGTTCGCCGGCGGGGAGACGGGCGACATCATCCATCGATATCGGCCACCGCTGCGTTGGCAATCGAAACGAGCGTGGGTCGCATCCAGGCAGGCGCTTGAAGGGCGGTTGAAGCAAGCGTCTTCTTGTCGTTGGCCGAAAGCTGGCGCGCTGCGATTTGCGCGACATCAGCCGCCCGAACAGGGCCGACATGGCGAAGGGCCTGAACCACCGTTCCAGCGGGGCTACCCGGCGCGATCAGATGCTTGGGCGAAGCGTGGCGAAGATCCACGACGCGCTTTCCCAGCACGACGCGCCGCGAGGGACCATCGGTGAGATAGGTGCTTTGGGCCGGGACCTGCGTCGAAAGGCCGAGCGCGTTCGCTGCCCGCGCGCCGGCAATCTGCACTTGGGAGCCGGTCTCCCGGGCGAGCGCCTGAGCGACATCGTCAGGAGTGGGTGACAGCGCCCCGAGCTTCGGGTGCAGTTTCGGAAAGTCGTAGAGCCCGCGCGCAAGCCGGCGGAGCTGTCCGCCCTTCACCAACCGGGAAAGGGCTTGATCGACGGACGGGCGAGCGGCAACCGTGAGGAAGTCACTGGGCGTAAAGACGCTGCCGCGCCCGCTGGCGCGGACGCGCTTCATGACCCGGTCAGGAACAGAGGCGGCTATCGTCTTCATGCGTCAGAAAATAAGGTATCTTTTTCTGACATTCAAGGGCATATGTTAGGTGGTGTGGCTGGTCGCAGTCACGGCCTCGATTTCCGGCTTCCAATTTTGCTAAAAATAGTTGATGACGGTACTTTAGAGGCTGCGCGGGTGAATTGGCGGAGCCGGGAGGCGTATAAATAGCCAGATTGATCTCGATAGTTGCTGAAACCACAGAGAAGCGTTTGCGCAGATTTATTTTTAGAATCAACAGCGAAAAATCTTGGCAGACCCGATGCCGGAGTTTTATTGCCATTTGAAACAATTGGCAGTCATTTCAATGATTTTTATGCTCCTTGAACAATCATAGGGCTCCTGTTTCAAAGCTCTGCACATTGCGGTAGGTTGACGTAAACCGAAGCAGTTCACCACTGTAGTTTCAAGCCTGCGTTGGCCGCCAAACCGTGGCCCGAACGGTTATCAATGGAAGTTTCGTAGCTGAATGACCCGTAGGCGCTGACCTTGTCTGTTAGTGCGGTATTGAGACCGGCCTGCAATTGCAACGATGTCCCACCAATTTCGGTCTGTACGATGTCTTCGTTGAATCTGGTTGAAGTATCTGCTGTGAAGCCGTGCCAAAGATCAACGCTGCCAAAAACCTGTACCATTCGGCCGTTGATAGGAGCGTTTGCTTCGACCCGCACCCCAATTCGCCCGATAGCGCGTGTCGTCCTGTCATATTCGATGCTGGTGAACGGGTCGGAGGTATTGTCCAGCGCCAGATGCTGAACGATGAGTTGCGCTTGAGGTTCTATAGTCCAGTTCGGATTCAAAACCAGGGGTGCACCCACCTCTGCGGATCCCGTAAGGGAGTGGCCGTTTATGTCGGTTCCGATTCCGCGATACGATGTTGCATCGCCGTGCAGCCAGCTGAACATTCCGACCGCATCTACATACCAGCTGTCTTCGCTGAGATAGGTCCAGTAGGCTCCTATGCTGTCGCTACTGAGGTTGAAATCACCTGCATGAATTTGTGTTCGGGCGAGTACGTTGCCGGTGATGTCACCCGTTGCCTCGCTGTGAGCGTAGAAGAGCCCCACGCGGTCCTCACCTCCATTGTCGCGATGTCCGTTATAGAGGTCGGCGCCTACTTGTACACCCCAGAACTGTCCGTCAAATTCCGGCTCCATCTGGTAACTCATCCCTTTGATGCCAGGCATCCATCCGGCTGTAAATGACTTGCCGAAAGCCCGTAACCACGCGCGGCCATCAGTAGTGCCCGGATCAAGAAGTGATTGATTGCCCCGACGCTCATGAAAAGTACTCAAAGTCTCAAGGCCCAAATCTGCAGCTATAAGGGGTGCGATAACATAACCAGGGATCTCGGGACGAATTAGAGGAATTTGTGGTCCGTCTGGCTGAGCTGGTGGCGGTGCTGGTGGCCCTGGCGGTGGCGCGGGATCGAGCGGTATGGGCGGTACAGTCGGCGTAATCGGCGTCGGTGGTACCGGCGGAACCGTTGGTGTGATCGGCGTAGGGTCCGTCGTAAATGGCGGTTGTGGGGGCTGCGGCGGTACCGGAGGCGGTACCGGAATGATCGGTAATACCGGTACAGTTGGCGTGATCGGAGTCGGAGGCGCCGGCGGTTCGGTGGGATCAGTAACCGAGGAGCGTAGGAACCAATCCTGATCGGTCGTCCTATCGGACGTCACGCCGCCCCGGAAAAGCTGGTATTCGAAGATACCAGCCGCCACCGGCCCGATCAGTGAGAAAGCACTGCCGCTCGTGGTCGCCCCGTTTGTGGCGTCCACAACCAATATGCCATTGGCGTTAGTTAACGCGCCCGGGCCACCGAAATTTGTGATGCTGATTGCCGTGGTTCCTGAAGCGCTGCCTCCGCCATTCCCCCCATCGATGACAAGCTGGTCGGACCGGGTATCACTGTCGGTATCCAGATAGGTCTGTAGCTTCAGATACCCCTCATGGCCCACGTAATTGCCTTTGACGACAAAACGGTTCATTTCGCTGGATGAGCCGGTCACCATGTCGATGAAGCCCGCATTGCTAACCAGTATCGGATTACCAGCGACAGCCGATGTTACCGAGTGTACATTTGGACTGCCGGCGATGACGCTTGAACTTGCGTCCTCGATGTTCAATTGCCCGGTTAGAGTACCGGTATCGCCCAGAATCAGCGTGTCGCCGCCATATTCGAAAGTCAGCTGTGATCCTCGAGACAGGGAGATGCGCTCCCAGTTGCGCAACGTATCTACGTCAGTACCCTGGCCGCCAGCGGCATTCTGTGTGTTCTGCCATGCCATTCTGTCATTGCCGAGGCCACCATCGAGCACCAGACCCGGCGTAAGATTGACTGAAGTCAGGTTCGAAAAAATTGCGCTGTCGTCCCCACTGCCGCCATAGAGACCACTGCTGATCGTACCTCCCCCCCAGAAAAGGAAATCGTTTCCGTCACCCGCGTCCACGGAACTGGTAATACGCCCGCCTGAAATCCCGGCCACGTCCGCGCCAGCGCCGAGCAGGATCTGACCATTGATCGTGCCAGCAGCCATGATGACGAAATCGTTGCCAATGCCGGTATCGATAGTGCCATTTGTTACGGGGTTGCCGCTAGTGCCGCCCGATCGGTTGACGAAATAATCGTTGCCTGCTCCAAGACTGACGCCGTTGTTAATGATGCCATCATTGTCGATTCGATCAATGGCTGCTCCCGCTTGTGTAGTGTTTATCGCTCCACTGATGATTGCCCCAGGACGATTGATGATATTGTTGGTTCCTCCGAACCCTCCGCCGATCGTAATCGACTGATTGATGGAGCCAGCGTTGTCAATGATGTTGTCCGTGCCGTTCAGCACGATGGTATTGAGCTGAGCCCCAGGACGATTTGTGATTGCATTCTGTCCGCCTGGATCTGCCGTCAGGGTGAGAGTCGAGTTGAATATACCAGCATTATCGACGACGTTATTTGCTCCATCCAGTCCGACGACATTGACCGAATATCCCGGACGCACGGTCAGAGTATTAGTGCCCACTGTGCTATCGACGCCGATGTTCTGGTTGATGCTGCCATTCTGGTCGATGCTGAAGTTTGTCGCGCCTGACACATAGATAGACATGTTCGACATGCCCACACCTGCCACGGTGCCATTGAGGCTGCCATTGATATTGCCGCTATTGATAATGCTGTCCTCGCCTGGCCCCGTGATAAAAATCCCACCACTGTTTATGGTGGCACCGTTAACTACAGTAATAGCAACTTCCTGGCCCGGCGTGTTGGCATAACCGTCATTATCGTTACCCGAGCACACAATCGTGCCAGGCGTGGTCGGAGCACAATCGGCGAATGCTGATATCCCAGTGAAAAAGAAAAAAGGCGCGGCAATACCAATGCGATTAAACGCGATTGAAGGAAACTGACCCAAGGACAAAGGCAGAATACGCATCGAGAAGTTTTCCTCGTGTAACACCAATATCAAGATTGCCAACATGAATTCCCGAGGTGTTCAGTAAAGCTAACATCATACTTCGTCGTCCCAAAGAAAAAATTGAAGGAATTACGATTTAAGCCGCGACTTGTTGAGATTTTAATGCAATTTCAGGCGAATGCGGCACCATGGAAAATCAAAAAACCATGCTTTTTCAACGCTTAGATAAAAATGCACGAGATGACGCAGGTCGTTGGAAAAGCGGAGTGTTTTATGCTTTAAGTCAATTCGTTGTACGGGAATTCAAATCATTGAGCGAAGAAGGACCATCAGTGACAGCCCTGGGCAACATATTCTACAAAGCCTGTTTGCTTTCGATACAAGCGCTTCGTTAAGAACAGAAGGCAGAATTTTTGTGAATTGGATTCGTCTAGGGTATTAAAAGAAACTTCGTATACTGATCAAATAAAATTTCCGATCGCTGGGAAGGAATGTCGGCATCTGAATACTTCGCATTTACCGGGGGCAATTTGATTCAATCTCCGTGCTGCTTTGCGGAGAATTTAAATGTAGGGACAGGCAGGTTTCAGGGCCATGATGAGCGCTATTCGCGGCTGAGCGAAGCCGGTGATCCATTGGAGACGCTGAAAAGCATCGTACCGTGGGATCTGTTTCGCAAACCGTTGTCCAAGGCGCTGAAGCGCTCGGATGGCTCAAAAAAGTGGTCCGGCCTGCCTAACGATCGGGTGCTATGTTGAAGGTTCTGGTGCTTCAAGCGCTTTACAGTCTGTCGGATGATCAAGCTGAGTTTCAGACACAGGATGGTCTTTCCTTCACGCGGTTCCTCGGCCTTGGACTGGGCGACAAGGTGCCGGACGCCAAGACGATCTGGCTGTTTCGCGAACATCTCGTGCATGCAGGCGCTATTGAGAACCTGTTTGCTCGCTTTGATCGTCGTCTCTCGAAGGCCGGGTATCGTGGCGATGGGCAGGCAGAGTGTCGATGCCACGGTTGTCGCCGCACCGCGGCAGCGCAATACCGATGCTGAGAAGGCCGACATCAAGGCAGGCAAGATACCCGACGCCTGGAAGACCAAGCCAGCAAAGCTGCGACAGAAGGATCGTTGCGCCCGGTGGACGGTGAAGTTCTCGAAGGTCAAAGTGGGATGATGAAGGCAAGGAGCACAAGCGCCACATCGTCGTTCCCGTCTTCCGCTACAAGAACCATGCTTCGATTGATCAGCGGCATGGCTTTATTCGCGGCTGGACGGTGACGCATGCTGCCCCTTATGACGGCGCGCAGTTGCGCAACGTGGTGAAACGACCGAGCACCGGTTCAACGATATGGGCCGATACGACCTATCGTTCGAAGAAGAACGAAACCTGGCTCGAAAAGAATGGCTTTGTCTCCGACATCCATCACAAAAAGCCGAAGGGGCGGCCGATGAGCGAGGGGACGGCGCGGGCTGCTCGGCTTTTTGGATTGTGCAATCCAAAACACGCATTGAATGCCCGGGCGTGAATTGTTATATTCTAGTATAACTAAAAGGAAGCTGCCCCATGCACACTACCAATCTGCGCAAAGTCGGCGGCTCGATCATGCTGGCCATCCCCCCCGCGCTGCTCGATGTTCTGCATCTGTCGGCCGGGGCCAAAGTCGGCTTGGTCGTCGATAATGGCCGCCTCGTGGTCGAGCCGAAGGCACGGCCGCGCTACACGATGGCCGAACTGCTGGCCGCGTCCGACTATTCGCAGCCGCGACTGGCGGAAGAGCGGGAATGGATCGATGCGCCGGCCGTGGGCGGCGAGCTGATATGAGGCGCGGTGACGTCTACATGGTCGATCTGGAACCGACGCAGGGCAGGGAGCAACGCGGGCACCGGCCGGTGGTCGTGGTTTCGCCCGACGAGTTCAACCGGGCTACCGGCTTGCCTGTCATTCTGCCGATCACCAAGGGCGGTGAGTCTGCCCGGCGCACCGGCTTTGGCGTGCCTCTCTCGGGCTCCAACACAACCGGCGTCGTGCGTTGCGATCAACCCCGAGTGCTGGACCTGAAAGCGCGCAACGGTCGCAAGGTGGAATCTCTACCGCCGGAAATCATGGATGAGGTCTTGGCAAAGGCCATCACGATCTTTGAGTGAGGCAGGAACCCGTTACCCCTATGGAAGAACAACCTACAGGACGCCTCGTCGACCAACGCATTCGCAATAGGATCATGGAGGCCGTTGAAGTATTGGCCGGCGGAGATGAGACGGTACGTCGCGAATGGCCTGTCGAGTATTTTGAGAGCTTTTATGACTGGATCCCGCATCAGCTCGATGGGGAAATGCGCTACAACAGCGCGATTACACCAGAGGAACGAGCCGTATTGTTGGAGGTGAGCAGCATCCTCGATGCTGCTTGCGATGCTACCACGGGGAATATGGATGCCGATGAATTTATCGCATCAGGTTGGCCGAAGCGGATACAGCCAGTAGCGTTCAAAGCCCTCAAGCTTATGCGCAACAGAGGCAAATGCAGTGAAGATCAGGAAGAGAATTCCCCGATGAATGTCCTCGAAGGGTTGAAACCCGATCGGAGGCCGACGTGATGCGTCCTGTGCGCCTGTCCGGGTCCTTTCTCGTCAGCACTCTTTTTCTGGGTTCATGGGCGGCTGCTTTCGCCGTTGAACTTCCCGAAGGCGTGCCGATGCGCAACGAAGGATTGTGGCACCTGGAACAGACCGGCACGATCAGCGACGGCAAGACCACATTCGACATAGAGAAAACATGGGAAATCTGCCTCGATCCCAGCGCCGACCGCGCGCTGCGCGAACTGGAGGTTCGAGAGCAGCAGGCTAGTGTCGCCAGCCTCAATGAGCGATGCGAAGAACCGCAGCCGACCCTCTCAGGAAATACTCTTGCATGGACGATGCGCTGCACGGGGCCATCGCCGATCGAGGACAAGATTGGCAAGACGGACATCCGTCATACGGCCATATTCTTAGGAGGCGACGAGACACGCGCCGAGACCGTCATCATCAACCGCGACAACTTGATCCGAAGTCGCGGCCGCTTCGTCACGCAGATGAAGCGCACCGGCGCCTGCGAGAGTGGATCGAAGCCCGGCGACATGATACTGATGCACTGGCGTGTCAATGGCGAGGAAACCCTGAAAGCTCGCCAGCGGCGCAACCTCTATGATGAGATAGCGAACCACAAGGCGTTTATGGCTTCCAGACTCGCGCGATGAGGTCGCAATTGGCCGCGTGGCGGCACTTCATTTGCCTCCGAAGCCGCCACCGCCGCCATCGGAACCGCCGCCATCGCTACTTCCAGTTCCCCCCTCGCGCATGCCGCTCAGAATGAGAACGGTTACCACGAGCAACACCGCCACGACTATTCCATCGATCAAGAGCTCCTTGAAAAGTGACGTCATGGTAAAAGGTGTTTCGCGCGCCACGAGCTCCGACGGAGGATCCTCGTTCAGTTCATCACGCCCAGGCCAAAGGGGTATGAGCGCGAACAGCCAATGGCGTGGTTCGATGTCGGAGCTGTGGCAGCTCATGTCACCGCTTCGATAGACGCGGCAGTACTTTACGTCGCCGGTAAAGTGGTTGGTGACCAGCGTGGTTTCGGGTCCGATCCGCTCGAACTCATGATTGAGCTCCATGAAACCGATCAAGAGGGCCGCCCATCCCCAGACAAGGATGATAGAAAGAAATCGCAGACCCCCTGCACCTTGTTGAGACTTGCTCATCGGATTAGAACTCCCGCGTTACATGAAAACGCTAATAACGACGCTGCTCAAAGGCCAAGGGTAAGGCAATGGCAGGCGAAAATGATGGGACTATGGAATCCATGATGAAAATTTCACCGCAACCAAGAGCCAAGCTGTCAAAACTGCGCGATATTGGTTGGGAGCTTTGGGACCCGATTGGATTGTTAGAGCCTGGGTTCTACCCCGGTAAATGGGACGAGGAAACGAACCGACCTTTTGCTGATGAGTATGACAGTTATCTGCTGGATGCAGCCGGCCAACTGCGTAGGGGCGTGCCTCGCGTGCAGGTTGTCGATTACCTTGTTCGGATCGAGACTCAGCATATGGTCTTACAAAAAGGCCCCACGACCCGAGATCGAGCAGAGGCCGTTGTGGCCGCTATCCTGGCTGATGACGGAATATGGACTTGGCCGGATGAGCAGGGACGGTTCCCCCACGAAAGCGGCCTATGAACAAAGCGGCTTAGGGAGGCCGGAAGATATTCCCGGCAAACCCGATATCGGCTAGGTCGAGATACGTGTAAAAATCGGTCACGGTGGAATATGCGCGCGGCAAGCATCTCGGACCCCTCCACTTGCACCATGGCTAATCGAAGAAATCGACCCTTGCCGCCTCAAGCGATCTCAGTATTCGCGAAATTTATGAGAAAATCGGCCAAAGGGTCTGCCGGCGATCCGTTCAGAGCGGCTTTTAATGGAGCGGCTGGAAATACGACCTTTTGTTTCGCTGGTTCTTCGGCATCGAAGATGCAGCCTGGGATCATTCGGTGTCCTCGAAGAACCGCGACCGACTGCATGAAGGCGATATAGCGGCGAAATTCCTGAGCGCGATGCTTTCGCAGTCCAAGGTCAAGAGGCTGCTTTCCACGGACCACTTCTCTGTCGATGGCACTCTGATCGAAGCCTGGGCCTCAATGAAGAGCGTCAAGCCGAAGGACGGTTCAGCTACGCAGCCGGCTGATAGCGGCGGACGCAATCGGAAGGCAGACTTCCACGGCGACATATGGTCCAACAAGACACATGCGTCGACGACCGACCCCGACGCCAGGCTCTACAAGAAAGGCAAGGCAAGGAGGCGAAGCTGTGCTTCATGGGGCATGGTCTGAGGGAGAACCGTCATGGCCTGCTGGTCGATGCCTGTCTGACAGAGGCCAGCGGCCATGCCGAACGGGTGGCGGCGTTGCACATGATCGAGCAGCGGGCCGACCGCCTGCAGGCGGTCACGCTGGGTGCGGACAAGGCCTATGATGTCAGAGACTTTGTTTAAGAATTGCGCTCGATGAAAGTGACGCCGCATGCGACGCAGAACGCAAACGGCCGGCGCTCAGCCATCGACGGACGCACGACGCGGCATCCCGGCTATGCCGTCAGCCTGCGCATCCGCAACCGGATCGAGGAAGCGTTCGGCTAGATCAAGGCCATTGGGGGGCAGGACAAGACGAAGTTCCGTGGCCGCGACCGGGTTGATGGGCCTTCACCTTCGCGGCCGCCGCCTGCAATCTGGTGCGGCTGCCAAAGCTCCTGGCGGATCGTCGAGGCGGACCTGTGGGAGCGGGACTATCTCGATTTGGCCGCACCCGCCGATGACCATCGGGGCCGACAATTATGGCGAAATTGCTTCGGCGTCCTGCAAGCCAGTCTCGATCTCGGCTACAGCCCGTCGATGGTATTCTTCACATGGGCCGGGTTCGACGAAATGGATGAGGTCGCAAGCCACGGTCACGCGGACTTGCTCGACGACGGCTCTATCGCGATCACATTTGCCCTTCACAATGCGAGGCCATTCTCAATGCCAAACGAGAGACTTCTTCAATGGCCTGCTAGGGCTCTCTCTGGGCCAGCGAGCGAAGCCGTCTTCGCAACGTTCACTTTCGAGTGGTCAATAGGTCACGTTTGGTAACGGTCGAATTAAGCGATGCGCGTACCGGCAATGGAAGCTGTGTTTTGTCATTAGGTTTCTTTCAAATCTGAAAGCCAGTCCCTCCAAAATCCTGAGGGTTGATCTCCGATTGGTGTGCGTTTTCGTGGCTCCGCGTAAGCCATTTTCGCATGGACCGCTGCTTCATGGTCGTTGTCGGAAAATCGCATTGAACTGCAGGCAATGATCACCGGTGATACCGAAGGAGATAGCAATCGCGGTCTGGCTAACAAACTGAAGCGAGCGACAAATTTTAAGTCCCGTATTTTCCAAAACAGAATAAGATATGCTACGGCGCTGAATTCAGAAACAATCAATGTGAAGCTCGCATGGTAGATGTCATACAACATTAATTTTCACAGTGTGAATTGACGTCTGGAAAAGGTTGTTCTACTGTGATATTAATCTTCCGCTAAACTGTTACCTTTCAATTTTCGAGAGGAGAAGAGGCATGGAAGAGCTAGCCGGCATGCTAAATGAGACTAACGAAAATTCCACAAACAGTATTGGTGGCGCTATTGATTCAATATTTAAAGGAATCACGGATACAGCAAGTGGCATAATTGATGGTGCAACCGATGTTCTAGCTAAAGTAGATTTTGAGACGGTTGGTGATGGGTTGGAGGATGCTTCCCACCAAGTATTACGTTTTTTAGACGATACTGTTGATGAGGCGACAGATATCTTGGATGAAGTGCTTGGCAATGAGGAATCGGATGGGCCATCGGATTTTGCTGACGCCAGTTATAATCTGATCTAGAAGCAACCACCATTATTGGAACACGAACGCGGGAAGTCATTGAGGTGCCTTCCCGCGTTGCGTTACTTGGTCTTCTACTTGCTAAACGCCTCCCCCGACAGCTGGAAAGTTTGAGAGCAACGAGGGGTACAAACGTCTCGTAGCCCTCATCGTATGATCCCAGAAATGCCCGTCCAATGGATATGGAACTGTGTAGCAGTTTCCTGCAAAAAGCTGTGGGCCCGTTATTAAAAGTGCATCCGTTCAGAAATAAAACCCGATCAAACCGGTGTCAACCAAGGCCGCGCGCCCATTGACGCAAGGAATCGGTTGTTGTTCTCCAATAATAATAACTATAAGTTGTTAAATCTGCGAGGTTGTACGAAGAAATAAAAAAACCCGGCGTTCGGCCATCTGGAAAGCTGAAGGCCGGGACACTGGCAATGTGGGAGTCGGGGCCAATGTATTATAAGTCTACTCAAAGCTTACCCATCGTCAAGTTATTCTGTTGTATCGATCTAAGTCAGAAGCACAAGTAGCCAAAAGCTGTGTTCTCAGGCGCGAAATTGATTTTTTAGATGTCCAGTTTTAGAAATCAAAGGACTGCGGATTGAGGATCCCCAGGGAGTTTTTCTGCTTAATATCCGGAAAAAGGTCGGAAAGGATGACTGGAATCAGCCATCCCGGCCGAGGGGCCAAAGTTGTGCCGCATGACAATCACCTTCAGCTGGCATCGGGTCATGATCCTGGCCAGATTGAGCCCGCCATCCGCGAGCTTGTGCGTGTCGATTTGGACAAAGGCGAGAAGGCAGCTCCGCCGTGGGGTTCGAGGGCATTTCGGCGACGGAGCTGCTGGCGCAGATAACGTCTCGCATCAATGACAACTGCACCGTCTCTGAGCTGGAGAGCTCGGAGAGATAAATTCGGCTCGTGCAACCCCGCCACCTGTTTTGGAGACGGACAACGGGGTTGCGGGCGCATCTTCCAAAACCAGGGGAATGAGAGAGGCGCCGTTTCTGACCAACGAATATCGAAGGCGGCTGGTGTGGAGGTGAGCCACGGAACTGCAAGGTTCCATCGCCATTCAATCCTGGTCAGAGAAGGGAAATTGTCAGCGCGTGGAAAATGTTGCAATCGCAATTTGTTGTAGGTTGATCTGTGCAGGCAATTCGAAGGGCGGGACGACTTGTCGTGAGCCAAAAAGGGCCATTAACCAGGAATGGAAGCACGGTCAGCGGAGGTGCAAGCGTTCTGAAACAGTCAGTGAGCGCGCCAGGCCCGGCAAAAGGAACAGGTTGGAAAGGGGTATGAATAGCAAGATCCTGCCTCGGCAAGCAAACACTCGCAAAACTGGGCCTTGTCGCTTCTCCACGCTGGCGCGAAATGTCAGCAGAACTGTTTCCAAATAATTCCAACTTAATGCTGGCTATATCATTTGCAGTAACTGCATGGGAAAGGCGGTCGAGGAGGCAAACGAAACCACAGCAAACAGCAGCTATTCCCGACTTCAATGTCACATTGGACACGCGATAATCGTCATTTTGAAACCGATAAAAGTTGACGAGATCGTTCCTGCGATGCCTCTCAATCAAGCATTTTTCGATTGGGAGGAGGTTTCATTGCAGTGTTACGTAATTAACCTTGATCGCGCAACAGATCGGCATCAGCAAATTGAAGCAGAATTCAAGCGGGTCGGGGTCCCGTTAGTTAGAGTTTCGGCTATAGACGGACTGACACTTCCGGGTGGTATGCCTGAATTGTCTCAGCCTTATTTGCAGCATTGGCGGCAGCCAAGGAGGCCCAAAGAAATTGGTCGTTTTCTAAGCCATAAAGAATGTCTCGCCCGGATTGCATCAGGAGGCGGGCCATTCGGTGCAGTTTTTGAGGACGACATGGTCTTGAGCCCGCAGATAGGTCACCTTTTGCAAAGTGCTGATTGGATTCCAGACGAGGTTGATATTGTAAAACTGGAATCCGATGGAAGTCGCGTCTTCCTAGGGCCGCTTTTATCGTTTCCTCGTTTAGAGCCACGTTTGGGAAAGCTTCTTTCGGTACATCTTTGTGCGGGCGGGTATATCGTATCCCGAAATGCAGCGCGTCGATTTCTATCTATCATGGAGGAGAGGTTCATTCCGGTCGACACTCTCATGTTTCATCCAAAATACAATGCGCCTGGCGATTTTAATATCTATCAGGTCGTACCCGCTGTTTGCGTGCAAAGGCGGCTACTCGGCATTCATGCTTCGAGCATGGCCGGCACCGAACATGGGGACAGCGTCCAGCGCCGTGGGTTTGCAAAACACTCCCGTAAATTCTTGCAGCCTGCTGAAAAAATTGCCCGGAATCTCAAAGGTTATTGGACAAATTTCTTTACCGATAGTCATTGGGTGCGGGTTCCATTTGATTGCGCTGTCGACGGTCGTGAGAACTGAAACGTTGCGTTGCTTCCTGGTCCCGAGTGGCTGGCGGGTTATTTCCATGTCGGCAACAGACTGACTGCAAATGACAGGGAAAAGCGAAGCTCAGGACGCAGGGCTCGACGACTGACTGGAGCCGCCTGACCGCAGCGGAAAGTAAAAACGCCGAACGGGGCGCTCGGCTCAATGACCACGACCGCAAACTTGCCAGTTACGAAACGCGTATCGTCGGAAATGAAAAAATCACTACTAAAAAGGAGGTGAGGCTTGCCAATCACGAGGAGCGTATCACAAGGACGGAAGCAGGCGGCAGCGAGGTCTCTGAAAATGCCGTATTCTGCGATCGCGACGCCAACGGCAAGAGGACTGGACTGGTGGACTGACACTCAATGACGCCACAGCTAAGCAAGTGCAGGTCCGCAACGTCGCGGCTGGCAAGGCCGCATCGGATGCTACCAATCTAGAGCAACCAAGCTGATGCAGAAAAATGCCGAAGAGATAATCACACTTGGCGGAAACCTTCGCGATTTCGATGAGGCGAGAGAAACGGAGGCCGCAGCCTGGATAAGGTGGATCGGCCAAACCACGCGGGTGCCAGTCCTTGGACTCAAGGGATATTCAGCCAAAGGCGAAGTGAAAATGGTGCTCGCAAACGGCAGGCGACAGTTCGTGGCGCCGATCACGTCCAACCCGATGAAGCTCCAACGCCCCGCACAAGGCGCGAGAACAGAAACGACCTGATCTGCAAAGTACTCCGATCCATTCATCAGGGAAGCCTTTTAAAAGAGACTGCAAAGGTGATGGCGTGAGTAATTACTTCTTTGTCAATAAAAATTTATTCTTTTGCAATCAATTTGAAAGCTTCTTTGGTTGGCATTAATAGGTATTAAATATTAATCAGAATTGCCGATACATTGTCTGTTGGTGATTCTATATTGAGAGGAATTAATGCTTAAAATTTTTCTGACAGCATGCGTTAGTACAGCGTTGGTGACGTCTGCTTTGGCAGGGCGGAACTCGTATCATATACCGGTCAATGCGCCTTTTATAACGCAGACAAATCTCGTTTACACCGTAGAAGTACCTTCTTTGGTTGTCGATCCCGAAGCGCGACTGGATAGTGTTTCGTATTCGTGGGATTATGAGCGCGCCGATCCTCGGAATCCACCTTACAGACTCATGGCGCAGTTGTGCTATAATCACCCACCGTATACCAATTGTAGTGAGCCCAGCGGTTGGGCGACGGTACAAGATATCACTGCATTTAAAGGTTTTCCCGCTAATAAGCCGTTCAAGTTTTTTATCAACGCGCAGAGTGACAAACGGTACGTATTTCGCCCTGGTAGCTTGGCACCAACGAAGCAGCTGGAAGTCAACGTTTATTATGAAAGCTAAAGCTGCTCAGCAGGAGCACCTCAAACAGAGGCTGAGATCGAAAGACCTCGGTCTCTGTTTGTCAGTGATACGAAGTGGCGTGGTTAAGGCATATATCATAATGCTGGCGGTTATTGCGGCATCGGTGCCGGTGACGCAAGCGCTGGCTGCTAACCAAGTTTTTGATCCTTTAAGATTTTCTTTATCACGAGACCGGCAACAGGATATTCTCCATATCTATAACGATCAGGACTATCCGGTTGAATGGACTGCTCGCGTCGTCGAGTGGACAATGGAACATGATGGACGAAATATATTCAAGGAAACATCGGATATCATCGTTTGGCCCCGGAAAATTGAGTTAAAGTCACACACATCGGGCAAGTTAAAGCTATCCATCGATCATTTTAAACCTTGGGTAGTCGAAGGCAGTTACCGAATTATCCTTCAATCAAGTGCTATAGAAAGCGGATTTGGCAATGTGGTGCATCATTTCAGCATGCCGGTCTTCGTCGAGCCGCTGTCGTCAGTTAGAGATAGTTCAGTCAAATTTGCATCACATCACCCAGGGCAAATTTCCATAACCCTAAGCAATCACGGAACGCACCATTTGTTTGTCAAAAGCATCGATGTTGTGGGCACCGACGCTGACCAGCAGAAGGTTTTCAGCATATCCCGAAACGGCTGGTATGTATTGCCGGGCCTTGAGTCCACCTATACTCTGAACATATCAGATGAAGACTGTAATTCTGTAAAAAACATTCAGGCTTCTTTCATATTCCGTGAAGGCGTTAAGAGAGTAGTGGAAAGAAATATGGCAATAACTTGCAATAAAGAAGAAATTCAAACTGGCTTTAAGTAAAGCCAGTTTGTTTAATTCGGATAAATTGTTGCAATCAAGCTTGAGGTTTTTGTTCGCTCTGTTCCATTGATTTCAAGCATCGTTCTAGCGCTTCTGGAGACGCCACGGTCTCCATATGATTGGCGAAAAATTCCCGCAACTGAGCGGCGGTAATTTTGGTATCCAGCGCTTTGCCGGTCATATCGGTTCCACCTATTCTCTGGAAATAAAGCCCTAGAACGAGGTTTTGAAAAGTATCCAGTTGCGCTTGTGCAACGTCTGGATCAAAGCCCTCTGGAAGCTTGAAATCCTTTGACCCGCGTATCCATGCACTATAACCACCATGGAACTCGAAATCCATGTCGGGGCACAGCTTCTTCAGCAGCGCAACATCTTCATCGGTCAACACATCCTCCATTCTTGTTCCTTGCTGGGATGCGGATTCCTTGACGGGGGCATTGTTGATAGCTTTCTCGGCTAGCAATCCCACCAGCCTGTTCTGATAAGGATCAGAAGCAGTTTTTCCTGGTTGCAGCTCAACCGAATTGCTTTGTGCCGGTTCTGGATGCGCGATTTGTAAACGGCTTGCTGTATCCTGCTGGTCTGGGAATGGTTTGTTGGAAACTTGCTGAAATCCAAAGCGCAAAGTATGTGTCGAAATCTGCAACGTAAATCCTCCAGTTAAATAACAAGACCTAATCTGCGCTAGCTTGCTCCAAGCTGGAGTTTGCAAAATGTGCTCCCACAGCAGGCCGGTCAAACGCCGTGGGATCGCCACTGCCCCCATCGCACGCAAATTGCAGCAAGCTGGATAGATGCGAGGAAATTGTCGTCGCGTTTGTCGTATCGAGTTGGGACGTGAACTGCCCCCCATTTCGACCGGACATGTCGGCATAAGCAGAAAGGCTCAAGCACAGGCTTATGTCTAACGAGTATCGACACGTTGAATTGTTGACAGGTGATGTTCGCCGCAGGCGGTGGACAACCGAGCAAA
Source organism: Brucella sp. IR068 (assembly GCF_049065885.1). NCBI lineage: Bacteria > Pseudomonadati > Pseudomonadota > Alphaproteobacteria > Hyphomicrobiales > Brucellaceae > Brucella > Brucella sp. IR068. The sequence goes on from NZ_JBAKHE010000016.1 coordinate 90,827, forward strand.
AGCTGACAATCATTGAGCGGAGTTTCGAACCCGGCGAGACGGTATCTTCGACCGCTCGCCGTCACGGCGTCGCGCCCAATTTGCTTTATCGGTGGCGCAGGCTCTTGAGCGAGGGAGGTGCTGCAGCCGTGGATTCTGACGAGCCGGTTGTGGGGAATTCGGAAGTGAAGAAACTGGAGGATCGCGTCCGGGAACTGGAGCGCATGCTCGGTCGCAAGACGATGGAGGTCGAAATCCTCCGCGAAGCCCTTTCCAAAGCGGACTCAAAAAACGTATGGCCCGCCCCGTTTGCAATAGGATTTTTACGATGTTCTGATCAGTCTGCGTCAACGTATACGGTCTCATGAGCACCCCCATGGCCAAGATGGACTTTTTTGACCGGGCTTTCCAAACGCCGTTCGACTGTCAGGCCATCTTCACGATCCTTCCTGCAAACCTCATAGGCTACGCGTTCTTATTGCCTAGCCGGTCTGATTACGCTACTGCAGGGCAACTGCGATCAAAGCCTGTTTCCTTACGCAAAACGGCCCATGCTATCCGCGCCAATTTGTTTGCTAGCGCTACAACCATGACGTTGCGGTGAACACCACGCTCCATCATTGCTTTGAGYCAACGGCCCGTTGGCGTATCACTCTTTGAGAGCGATGGCAGTGACGCTCGAGCGCCATGGATGAGCAAAGTGCGTAAATAGGTATTGCCACGTTTCGATATCCCAAGCAGTCGGGGTTTACCGCCGGTGCTGTACTGTCGAGGTACCAGTCCGAGCCAGGCACCCAGATCGCGCGCTTTGGCAAAGCTGCTTGCATTACCTACAGCGGCGACCAAAGCCGTGGCAWTGAGTACGCCTATACCGGGGATAGTCGTCAGTCTACGCGTGGCCGCATCATTGCGTGCCAACTGGATAAGCTCAGTATTCAATGCTCCGATCTTTGTGTCGAGCTCTTGCCACTCGGCGCGTAATTCASGAACCAGTTGTTGTACTCGCGACGATAATAACTTCACATCTTCGGCTAGCATGCTGTCCACGCCGAGTTCCAGTTTCCGCCGCCCGGCAGGAAAGATCACCCCGCGTTCCAGCAGAATTGCGCGAAGCTGATTGATGAGGTTTGTTCGCTCTGCCACAAGGCGAGAACGCACCCGATGCAGTGTCTGGATGTCCAGTTGCTGCTGGCTCTTCAGATCGACGAAACGCATCGTCGGTCGAGATGCAGCTTCGGCAATACCCTCAGCATCCCGATCATCATTTTTCTGGGCTTTGATATACGGGCGAACATATTCCGGCGACATCAGCCGGACCTCGTGACCTCGTCCCGTAAACAAGCGGCCCAGATGATGAGCTCCGCAGCACGCTTCCATAGCAACTATGCAGGCGGGAAGTTTCGTTACGTAATCAATCAGTGTCTGGCGACGCATCGTTCGACGTGTAACTATTGCGCCGGTAGCGTYGACACCAACGACGCTACAAGAGTTCTTGCCCAGATCAATTCCAAGGATCATTATSCTCATAGGYCCGTTCCTTTCTTTCTTCGCACCACAGCATCATAACAGACGCTGGGGATAGGGGCGGGCCATTCCATAAACGGATATCGCGGCCGATCTTGTTGCCGAAGGACGGTTCGCGATGAAGGCCGTAGCAGACACGCTAGGCGTCTCCCGTTCCAACCTCATCGAGCGGCTGAAAGGCAAATCAAAGCCGCGTGGGCCTTACCACAAGGTCGAGGATGCAGAGCTTCTGCCCACCATTCGCAGGCTGGTGGATCAAAGGCCAACCTATGGCTATCGGCGGATCGCCGCGCTCCTCAATCGCGAAAGGCGGGCCGCCGATAAGCCTGTGGTCAACGCCAAACGGGTCCATCGCATCATGGGCAACCA